>JAODNO010000153.1 GCA_025465235.1 Pseudonocardia sp. | reverse complement strand
CGCGCGCAGGCCGCTGAGTTCGAAGTGATGAGCAACGCGCGAGTTGGTGATGACGTCAATCCCGGCCGGGAGGTCGAGGGTCGCGAACTCGGCGGCATCCGCGACCACGTAACTGACTCGCTCGCCGTGCCGAGCGAGGGTGCGGCGTGCAGATTCGAGCATGTCCTCCGACGCGTCGAGCCAGATCCCCTGGGCGTCGGGGAAGCAGGTCAGCAGCTCGTCGAGGAAGGTGCCGGGGCCGCTGCCAACGTCGAGGACGAGCCCGGGCGGCCGCTGCAGGCCGACGAGCGCCGCGGTCATGCGCCAGGGGAGGCTCAGCAGTCCGGCTAGGCCGTCCGCGGCGGACCACGACGCGGCGTACCCCGGGGCGGTCCATGCCGCAGTGGCGGGAGCATTGGGTCCTGAGGACATAAGGCACCTCCGTCGTTACTTTGGATCCATGATACACAGCCTCTCTGAGGCCGGTCAGGTGGCGAAGGACCGACTGGGCGCTAGCACCGTGTCCGAACGCCCGTCGACGACCATGTGCGCCTCATGGCGTCCTCGGGCGGACCGGCTTGCATATCAGGAGGTAGGCCTGATGTGTTCCGGTCGGCGACGGTGGAAGTCGAGTGAGATCGCATGGCCGAGCGCATCGGACAGATGCAGCGGCTCGTCACCAACCTGGAAGGTGAGCAGAGCATGGCCGCCCGGGCCAGCACCCGGTGGAACTCGGCGAAGACCTGTGGCAGTCGTTCCTGTGGAATGTAGATGATCGCGCCGCCACGGCGTCGTAGGACGCCCGGGTGACACGGCAGCGCGTCGTCAGCGCCACGGTCATCAGGTTCTCCCCGACGGGGTCCGCCCGACCGGGCGTGGTCCGAAAGAGCGTGGGGAATTTCGTGCCCGAGCCGGATGCATCAAGCAACGGGAAACCCTCTCAGGTCGCGATCTCTGTCGGTGCCGGAGTGCACGCTCGGGTTCCATTCGATGTGATCGGTCGACGAGTCGCTGCGGGTTGTAGACGATGGTGCGGTGACCTCTACCCGCTCGCCTGACGGTCGGGCGCTCCTGTTATCGATGTGGACGTCGGCGATTTTCGCCGTTGTCGCGCTCGTGTGGGGTGTGGCAACCGGCTCGCAGCTGATCGTGTTCGACGGTCTGTACTCGTTTGCGAGCGTCGGGTTGTCACTGATCGCGGTCCTGGCGCTGCGCACCGCGCGCCGAGGCGCCGACGAGCGGTATCCATGGGGCCGGGAGGCGTGGGAACCGCTGACCGTTGTCGTCAAGGCCGTCGCGCTCGCCGGCTTGAGCATCTATGCGCTGGTCGGCGCCATCGGCGAGATCCTCGACGGCGGCCGGGACATCTCCCTCGGGTGGGCTCTGGTCTACGGGATCCTCGCCACCGTTGCCGGCTGCGTCGTGTCACTGATACTGCGACGGCGCAGTCGCGCGGGCGGATCCGACCTCGTGCGGGCCGAGGCCGCCGAATGGGTCGCTGACACGCTGCTCAGTCTGGCCGTGCTCGCAGGCTTCGTCGTCGCGGTGGCGCTGGCCAGAAGCGGTCGCCCTGATCTGGCCCGCTACGTCGACCCCGTCATGGTCGTACTCGTTTCTGCAGCCTTCCTCCCGGTGCCCGCCAAGCTCATCATCGGCGGGTTCCGCGAGCTGCTGACGATGGCGCCCCCACCGGAGCTCCAGGCGCGGATCCAGGCCGTCGTCCGCGATGTCGAGCATGCTTATGGCTTCACCGAGTCCTTCGTCCGGGCGTCCAAGATCGGCGGTCGGTTGGACGTGGAGGTCGAATTCGTGGTCGACGACGACTCGACGGCGCAGACAGTGCACCAGTTCGACGCAGTGCGGGTCGACCTCGAGGAACGTTTCGGGGCGTTCAACCACCTGATTTCGATGTCGGTCGGATTCACCGCCGACCGGAGATGGGCGCTGTAGGCCGCGAGCTCATCCGCGGGTTGGGGCGGTTGTCCCGCGCCGAACACTTCGATCCCGATCACCTTGATCGGCCCCTACGGTGCAACACATGACTTTCCGTGAACTCCACGATGGCGAGCAGCCTTTGGTCCTTCCCAACGCCTGGGATGTGCCCTCCGCGCTGGCCTTCCTCGATGTTGGTTTCGCGGCGATCGGCACCACCAGCTTCGGTGTGGCTTCGAGCCTCGGCCGCCCGGACGGCGCACGGTCGACGAGGGACGCCAACGTGGCTCTCGCCCACGATCTGTCCCGGCTTCCCTGCTACATCACCATGGACATCGAGGACGGCTACGCCGACGAGCCGGAACTCGTTGCCGAGTACGTCGCCGGGCTCGACGTGGCAGGTATCAACATCGAGGACAGCACCGCGGAGAGGCTGATCTCGCCGGTGGCGTTCGCCGCCAAGGTCGCGGCGATCAAACGCCGCTGCCCCGACCTGTTCGTCAACGCTCGGGTCGACACCTACTGGCTCGGCGAGGACGCAACGGTCACGTCGTCGCTCGAGCGTGCCACGGCCTACGTAGACGCGGGCGCGGACGGTGTGTTCGTCCCCGGCGCCGTAGAGCCTGCGGTGCTTCGGGAGCTGGCCCGCAACATTGCGGTGCCCCTGAACGTGCTGGTCGTACCGGGACTCTCGCTCAATGAACTGGGGGAGCTGGGTGTGCGCCGGGTGAGCACCGGATCCCTGCCCTACCGCGCCGCGATCCACTCGGCGGTCGGGGTGGCGTCCGGGGTCCGCGATGGTCGTGCGATCCCCGCCTCGACCCCGTACCCCGAGCTACAGGCCCGACTGGTCCGGTACGAGCAGTCGGCGGGTGAGGAGTGAGCCATCGTCGCCGCGCTCCCAGCAGCGCCGTCCTCTCGTAGTGGCCGAGCGACGTCGGCTCGACCCCACGCACGCATCACCCGGCCGGGGTGAGGTCACTCGGTCGCGAGTCGAGGACAGTGAGAGGGTGGCGCCATCGTGCGGACCGCGCCCCGACGGGATCCCCGTGGTGCTCGCCCGCGGAGCGGATGAGCGGGGCCTAGCGGCAAATCACCCCGCTGAGGTGAGGAGTAGATCGCAGCGTCGCGCCAGGCTGTCTCGAAAGCAGTTACCCGGAGAGGAACGTGTCGATGGCAACCAGTTCCGCGACGAAGACCCCCGCTCGCGACCGGTCCGCCGGTTCGTCGGGGCCGAACCGCTCCACGGTGGGGAGAGAAGCGGCGGCGAGTGCTACGGCGCAGAACTCGATCCATGTGGAGATACCGGGCATGGTGCATGTCCACATGCCCCCGCTCGAGCAGATCGCCTTCATGGGCGGGATCGCGACGCTGGCGGTGATCGGAATCATCGAATGGCCGGTCGCAGCGGTACTGACGGTCGGTCACATCCTCGCCCACAACCGGCACCACGCTCTTCTGCGCGACTTCGGAGAAGCACTGGACGAGGCTTGAGTACAGGCGGCGCCTGGCTCGCCTGATCGATCGTTGCCAGAAGCTGGTCGGCGTCCGCTCCGGCAAGGTCCCTGCGACGAGTCGCACTCCCGCGACGAGGCCGTACACCGCTGGTAGAACTGGGCGCTGATCGCGACGGCGCGGCAGATAGGGGCGGCCTGATATGACCGCGGTTCCTGACTCCGATGGCACCACCGAGGGTGGGGACCCGGTCTGCTGGCTCGATCAGCTCTGTCCGGAATGCCGTGCCGTGCCGTCGCCGGAGTCGCCTCAACGCTGCTGGCGATGCGGCAGCCCCCTCGACGAGGAGGGCGCCGCGGCGTCGGGACCTGAATGATGAGCGCGGCCTGGTGGGGCCCCCGCGCCTGGGACCGCCGAATACGCGGACGATCACTGCTGGAGGATGGGTGCGCTGGCCCGTGCCCGCGTGGCCGTGCCACGAGGCCGGGGGTCAGCACGCCTCGACCACGATCTTGCCGATGTTCGCGGAGGTCTCGATCTGGAGGTGCGCGGCGCGCATCGTCTCGGCGTTCAGCGGGCTGAGGCGGCTGGTCACGGTTGTGCGCAGGACGCCGTCGTCGACGAGCCGGGCGACCTCGTCGAGCAGTTCCCGCTGGTAGGTGCTGTCGGGCTCGTGCAGAGGCCGGGAGAACATGAACTCCCAGTGCCATGTCTGGCTCTTCGACTTCAGCGGCAGTAGGTCGAGTCCCTCCGGCTCGTCGATCGCGACCACCTCGCCCCGCGGGCGGAGGACCTCGGCGTAGGTCTCGACTTTGCCGGCCGAGAACGGCGAGATGATCGCGTCGACGCCGGAGGGGGCGATCTCACGGAGCTCGCCGCGCAGATGGTGGTGGTTGATGACGTGGTGGGCGCCCATGCTTCGGGCCCAGGCCGCCGACTCGGGCCGGGACGCCGTGCCGACCACAGTCATCCCGGTGAGGTGGCGGGCAAGTTGCACGGCCATCGAGCCGACGCCGCCTGCGGCGGCCATGACGAGCAGGATGCCCCGGCTGCTGCGGGTCAGCCCGAGTTTGTCGAAGAGCGCTTCCCACGCCGTGATCGCGGTCAGGGGCAGCGCGGCGGCCTCCGCGAAGTCGAGGCTCCTGGGCTTGTGTCCGCTGATCCGCTCGTCGACCAGGTGCAGGCCGGCGTTGCTGCCGGGGCGGGCGATGGAGCCCGCGTAGTACACCTCGTCGCCGACGGCGAAGGAGGCCACCGCGTCACCGGTGGCGACGACGACGCCGGCGGCGTCGAAGCCGAGAACCTTGGGAGTGCCACCTGGGTCGACCTGGGCACGCACCTTGACGTCGACCGGGTTGACCGACACGGCGCGCACCTCGACGAGCAGGTCGTGCGGGCCGGGTGCCGCGACCTCGAGATCGACGTCGACCAGGGCGTCTGGAGCGTCGATCGGGCAGTTGTACAGGTAGGCGACCGCGCTCGTACGGGATCGTGTTTTCGGCATGACGTCGACGCTACGTCCGAGGTACTGGTGACCGGCCGTGCTGCGGCGTCTCGAGGGCACGGGCTGGTGGTGCACACGGTCTTCCCGTCGGTCCCGCCATTGCGCCAGGTTCACGGTGGATCACCCAGGCACCGTCGCCTTCAACACGAACTGGTGGGATGGCGAGGTGGATTACCCCGTCGCCGCGTTCCGCACCGCCATCGAGAGCCGAGACGTCGACGCCGCCGTCGCACTGTTCGGTCCGGATGTGGTCTTCCACTCCCCTGTCGTGCACAAGCCCTACGTGGGCATCGACGCGCTGCGGATGATCCTCACCGGCGTGATGCAGGTGTTCACGGACTTCCGGTACGCCACTGAGTACGGCGGGCCGGACGGTCACGTGCTCGAGTTCGCCTGCCGGGTGGGAGGACGCGAGCTGCAGGGCGTCGACATCCTCCGCGGAAACGGTGGCGAGCTGACCGAGCTCACCGTCCTGGTGCGCCCCTACTCGGCTGCGACGGCACTGCGCGAGCAGATGGCCGCATTGCTCGCCTGATCCGCCGTGCGCATCCTTGTCATCGCCTTCGGCTCCCGCGGTGACGTCGCGCCGTATGCGCCTCGCCGGGAAGGCCACCGTCGCGGCCGCGGACGACACCGACATGATCCTCCTGAACGGCTCGGCGCCGTTCGCGTACGACGTCGCGGAGGGCATGGAGCTGCCGAGTGTGGGCGTGTTCTGCCAGCCGATGACGCCCACAGGCGATACCGCCGCAGTGCAGGATGCCGCACGGTGGCCCGTGCTGCACTGGTACAGCCCCGCGGTCCTGGCACGTCCTGCCGACTGACGTCCCGGCCTGGATGTCGTCGGGTACTGGTTGGCCGGCGACCGCCCGGAGTGGGAGCCGCCGCCGCAACTCGTGCAGTTCCTCGCCGCCGGCCCGCCCCCGTGTTCGTCGGCTTCGGCAGCATGGCGGGCGGCCACGGCGCTCGCCTCGCCGGGCTCGTCCGCGACTCGCTGCGCAGTGCCGGTGTGCGCGGCGTCGTCCAGTCGGGATGGGCGGGGTACGGCCAACGGTGACGTCCTCACCATCGGAGAGGCGCCACACGAGTGGTTGTTCCTGCGGATGGCTGCGGTCGTTCACCACTCCCGGGCGGGCACGACCGCAGCGACCCTGCGGGGTGTGCCGAGCGTCCCCGTCCCGGTCTTCGCCGACGGGGCGGCCCGGGTGCTGGCCGAGCGCGTCGGAGCCGAGGACGGCGCCGCCTCCGTCGTGCAGGCGGTGGAGGCAACCGCCGGGCGCTGATGCTCGGGCGCTCAGCCGTTCTGTGCCATCCCGCGACGTTCAGGCGAGTGCGGGGGCGCGGGAGACGGCGGAGGACGTGCGGGGCTGGACGCCCGGCCATGTGATCGGGAGGCACGCCCCCGATGCGGTGCGCCCCGCGGTTCGGCGGCGCCGGACCAAGCCATGGGAGGAAGGCGGCGAAACCGCCCTGCACAACTGCGTGATGGTGTGCAAGGTCCACCACCGCCTGCTGCACCACTCCGAATGGATCGTCCGCATCCGCGAGGGGCTCCCGGAGTTCGTCCCGCCGACCTGGATCGACCCCGATCGAATACCCCGGCGAAAACCACTGCCTCACCTCCTCGCGAGCGCCACTTCAGCTGCTGATCGTTGAATCACCATGCCCGGCAGCCACTTCGCCCGTATGCCGGTGACTCGCGGTCGAGCCCGATCACCGCATCGGTCCGACCCCGGGATGCCAGGTCGTCGTCGCCCAACAGCGTCACCCCGCACTCCGGGCTCTCGTCTCGCCCGGGTACCGCGGCTTCGCTGCGACGTGCAGTCATCTGCCGGTAGACGGTACGCGCGAAGGGGCGACACAATCGGAACGCGTCCATGCGGTCGGCCCCGTCGCCAGTCATAGGGACGGTCGACGTCATCGTGCGATGCCCGCGTGGGCCGTGCAGCTGATCGCCCACCACGTAAGGCCGAAGATCATGCACAACGATCAGTTCGTCGCGACTGCTCCACCCGACCGGCCGCCACTCACCAGCGGGCCGTCGAGCCTGCCCGTCGCTCTGACGGTGAACGGGTCGACGCACGTCGTGGACCTCGAACCGCGGGTGAGCCTGCTCGATGCACTGCGCGAGCACTTGGACCTGACCGGATCGAAGAAGGGTTGCGACCAAGGCACCTGCGGGGCCTGCACGGTATGGGTCGACGGCAGGCGGGTCCTGGCGTGTCTGAGCCTTGCCGTGACGTGCGAGGGCAGGTCGGTCACCACCATCGAGGGCCTTGCCGCAGGCGAAGAGTTGCACCCGATGCAGCGGGCGTTCATCGAGTGCGATGCCTTCCAGTGCGGCTACTGCACGGCGGGTCAGATCATGTCGGCCGTGGCGTTGCTGGAGGAGGGCAACGCCACGACCGACGCCGAGATTGCGGAGTCGATGAGCGGCAACATCTGCCGCTGCGCGGCCTACCCGAACATCCGGGCGGCGATCCGGGAGGTACGCGACGCGGGCGAGGGGGGCCACCGTGCGACCGCTTAGTTATAGGCGCGCAGCCGAGATCGGCGAGGCCGTCGCCACGGTCAGCACGGAACCGACGAGCGCGTTCCTGGCCGGCGGCACGACAGAGGTCGACCTCGTCCGGTTGGGCGTCGCGCGCCACGACCTGCTGGTGGATATCAACGATCTGCCCTTGGCCGACATCGAGAACCTGCCCGGTGGGGGTCTGCGGATCGGCGCGCTGGCCCGGATGAACGACGTCGCCAGGGCGGCCCAGGTCGTCGAGATGTATCCCGGCATCGCTCAGGCGCTGCTGCTGGGCGCCTCGGAGCAGCTGCGGAACATGGCGACGATGGGCGGGAACCTGTGCCAGCGGGTGCGCTGCGCCTACTTCCGCGACAACGTCTCGCCCTGCAACAAGCGCGAGCCCGGGACGGGGTGCTCCGCGCTGGACGGGCAGAACCGCGGCCACGCGATCCTCGGCACGAGCGAGCACTGCATCGCGACGCACCCGTCCGACGTCGCCGTGGCGCTCGTCGCGTTCGACGCGGTGGTGCACACGATCGGTCCGAGCGGCGCCCGGATCATCCCGATCGAGAACTTCTACCTCCTGCCGGGACGCACCCCGCACATCGAGCATCCGCTCGAGCACGGTGAGCTCATCGTGGCCATCGAGGTCCCGCCGTTACCGGTGGCGCGAGGGTCGCTGTATCTGAAGTTCCGCGACCGCCAGTCCTACGAGTTCGCCCTCGTGTCGGTGCTGTCGGCGCTGCTGGTACAGGACGGGCGGATCACCGAGGTGCGCCTCGCGCTGGGCGGGGTCGGCACCACACCGTGGCGCGCCCGTCGGGCCGAGGCGCAGTTGGTCGGCGCGCCCGCCACGGCGGGGTCGTTCGCGGCCGCGGCGGCCGCCGAGCTGGACGCGGCGGTGCTGCACGAGCACAACGCGTTCAAGCAGGAACTCGCGCAGCGGGCGATCGTCCGAGGCCTGGACCAGGCCATGGTCTCGGCAGTGCACGGAGGTGCGCGATGAGCTCCGCGATCGGCAGCCCCATCGACCGGGTCGACGGCCCCCAGAAGGTCACCGGCGCCGCCCGCTATACCGCCGAGATCGTCCTGCCGCACATGACCTACGCCGCGGTGGTCGCAGCGACGGTCGCGAGCGGGCGGGTGGCGGTGATCGACACCGGACGGGCCCGCGGCGCCGAGGGGGTGCTGGCGATCCTGACCCACGAGGACCTGCCGAAGCTGGCGGAGCCGCACCTGCTCCCCTCGCTCGCCGGTGCCGCAGCGCCCGGGCAGAGCTTCTTCCCGATGCAGAAGGACGTCGTGCACTACGCCGGTCAGCCGGTGGCCCTCGTCGTCGCCGACAGCCACGAGCGTGCCCAGTACGCGGCCTCGCTCGTGGAGGTCACGTACGAGCGGGCGCCCTCGATCACGACCATCGACGAAGGGCGCGACGCCGCCTACGAGGCCGAGCGGCTGTTCGGCGGGCTGCTGCCCGCCCGCGACGAGCGCGGCGACGTCGATACGGCCATGGCCGAGGCCGAGGTGCGTGTCGATGTCGCCTACCGGTTCGCCGCCAACCACCACAACGCGATCGAGCCGGCGGCCACCACTGCCGTATGGGACGACGGGCGCCTCACGATCTACGACTCGACCCAGGGCATCCGGGCGAGCCAGCTCACCGTGGCGCAGCTCCTCGGGATGCCCCTCTCCGACGTCCGCGTCATCACGCACTTCGTGGGGGGCGGATTCGGGTCCAAGGCGATGGTCTGGCCACACGTGACGCTCGCTGCGCTGGCCGCCCGGCACGTGGGGCGGCCGGTCAAGCTCTCGCTCACCCGCCAGCAGATGTTCACGTCCGCCGGTCACCGGGAGGAGCAGGAGCAGCAGTTGGCGATCGGTGCAACGCGGGACGGGCGCCTGACGGCGATGCACCACGAGAAGCTGTCGATCACCTCGCCGTTCGACGACTGGGCCGAGCCGGCCACGGGGGTGTCGTCACAGCTCTACGCCTGCCCGAACTACCGGGGTGAGCACCGGCTGGTCCGCGGCAACACGATGACCCCCACGTTCACCCGCGGGCCGGGTGAGGCGGTGGGCGTGTTCGTGCTCGAGACGGCCATGGACGAGCTCGCCCACGAGCTCGGGATCGACCCGCTCGAGCTGCGGGTGCGTAACCACGCCGCCGTGGACGGCCACGGCAACCCCTGGTCGAGCGACGGGCTGGAGGAGTGCCTGCGCCACGGCGCCGAGCTCTTCGGCTGGGCCGGACGCAACCCCGTGCCCCGGTCCCGTCGTGACGGCGACTGGCTCATCGGCACCGGTATGGCCGCCGCCGCCTACCCCGTTCCACTGTTCATGCCCACCCAGCGGGCGCGGGCCCGCCTTTACGCCGACGGGAGTGCCGTCGTTCAGGCGGGGACCCAGGAGTTCGGGACGGGGGTGCTGACGGCGATGACGCAGGTGGCCGCCGACGGGCTCGGCCTCCCGCTGGGCTCGGTGCGGTTCGAGGCAGGCGACACCGATCTGCCCAACGTCTCCTCGGCGGTCGGGTCCGCCGGTGCGGGCATGATCAGCGCCGCGGTCCACGCCGCGGCGACGGCACTGCGCGACCAGCTCGTCGCGACAGCGGTCGCCGACGCCGACTCCCCGCTGCACGGAGCTGACCCTGCCACGATCGAGGTGCGCGAGGGCCGCATCACGCAGCGCGAGTACCCGGGCGTCGGTGAGACCTACGGCGAGCTGATGCAGCGCAACCGGCTGGCGGACGCGGAGGCGCCCGGCAGCTGGACCCCGCCGCCGCTGGACACGCCGCACGGCCTTCTGACGTTCGGTGCCCAGTTCGCCGAGGTCGCCGTCGACCCCGAGATCGGGCTCGTGCGGGCGCGGCGCATGGTCGGGGTGTTCGCCCCCGGCCGCGTGCTCAACCCCAAGACGGCCCGCAGCCAGCTGGTGGGCGGCATGCTCTGGGGTCTCGGGCAGGCGCTGCTGGAGGGCAACCGGATGGACCCGAGGCACGGCCGCTGGGGCGCGACCAGCCTGGGCGAGTACCTGGTCCCCGTCAACGCCGACGCTCCCGAGGTGACCGTCGACTTCGTCGAGCTCACCGACACCGTCGTCAACCCGCTCGGCGTCAAGGGCGTCGGAGAGATCGGGCAGGTCGGGGTCGCGGCGGCGATCGGGAACGCCGTTTTCCATGCGACGGGACGCCGGGTCCGGGAGCTGCCGATGGCGGCCGAGCTGGTCATGGATTGACGACCCGATGGGGAGCTTCTCGATCCCCCGCCGGCCCACGTCACGGGGCATCCTTGCCCGAGCACCGTGGCGACGCCCTGCCCGATCGGCTGCGCGCGATGCCGCCACGGCGGCCCGACGGCAGCATCCCGCTCCGGGCCAGGGCGTGGGCCGTCCGCGGCCACGTCCCCGAAGAGGTGTCGTCGTCGTGGCGGGCGAGCAGGCCGCGGCAGTGCGCCGCTAGGCGAGCGCCCGCCGACTGCGCTGGAGGAACGTGCGCTCGGCGGCGTTCTCGGTGCGGGTGATCGCCGCGTCGTACGCCTGCACCGCCTCGGCGTCCCGCCCCAGGCGCCGGAGCAGGTCGGCGCGGATGGCGTGGAACAGGTGGTGACGGTCGAGGCCGAGGCGGTCGACGAGGGTGAGCGCCGCGTCCGGTCCGTCCACTTCGGCCACCGCTACCGCGCGGTGCAGTGCCACGAGCGGGCTCGAACCGAGTGGGAGGAGCTGGTCGTACAGAGCCAGGATCTGCCCCCAGTCCGTGGCGCGGGCTGTCGGCGCGTCGCTGTGGACGGCGTTGATCGCCGCCTGGATCTGGTATGGGCCGGGCTGGTTGCGCCGGAGGCATCGCCGGACGATCGCCTGGCCCTCGGCGATGAGGCCGCGATCCCAGAGGCTGCGGTCCTGGTCGGCGAGCAATACGAGGTGGCCGTCCGGGGTGGTGCGGGTGCAGCGGCGCGAGTCGACGAGCAGCATGAGCGCGAGCAGTCCCATCACCTCGGGTTCGTCGGGCATGAGCTCGGCCAGGAGCCGGCCGAGGCGGATGGCCTCCGCACAGAGCTCGTCGCGGACCAGGTGCTCGCCTGAGCTTGCCGTGTAGCCCTCGTTGAAGATGAGGTAGACGACGGTCAGCACGGCCCGAAGGCGGTCCGGGAGGTCGGCCTCGTTCGGCACGCGGTACGGAATTCGCGCGTCGCGGATCTTTCCCTTGGCCCGTACCAGCCGCTGGGCCATCGTCGACTCGGATACGAGGAAGGCGCGCGCGATCTCCGCGGTGGTGAGTCCGCCCATGAGCCGGAGCGTCAGCGCGACCCGCACTCCGGCGCCGAGTGTGGGATGACAGCACGTGAAGATCAGGCGCAGCCGGTCGTCGCGCACTGTGCTCTCCTCGGCTGTGCTCGCCTGGGCCGGGTCCCCGCTGCTGGATCCGTCGGCCCGGGCGTGCAAGAGGGCGGCCTGGGCGTGCCGGTCCTCACGGGAGGCCTCGCGGCGAAGGCGGTCGATCGCCCGGTTGCGGGCGGTGGTGATGATCCATCCCACCGGGCTCGGCGGCAGTCCGGTGGACGGCCACCGCCCCACCGCCGCGGTGAACGCATCCTGGACCGCCTCCTCGGCGACGTCGATGTCGCCGAAGACGCGGACGAGCACGGCCACCGCGCGTCCGTACTCCTCGCTGAAGACGCGTTCGATCTCCGAGGTGGGAAGGGGCGGCATGCGAGAAATCGGTCCTCCGGGGGACGTAGTGACCGTACGGCCGGCAGTGTCCCGGCTTCTCACCGTCTACACGAACGGCCACCCGCCCCGATCGACAGGACGCGCCGGCACGGCAGCAGGCGGAGTGTGTGTTGGGTTGTCCGGGGGACCGCGAGCCCGCTGGCACTGCACTGAAGAGCAGATGTGCCGAGGTGGAGCCGCGCGTAACCTTGCCCGCTCACGGTCCGTGCCAGCAGCGATATACCTGACCGTCGTCCGGCGGTGAGGCAGGCGACGCCTGGCTGTCTCAGTGTGCAGCCAGGCAAGGGGGCTGCTCCCATGACCGTGGACGTCGTCACTCGCGATGGCGCGCAGGAACACCTCTCCGACGACGCACTGGCGGACCTGATGGCCCGGTTGAGGGGCCCGCTCATCACCGCCGACGATCCCGCGGCCGATGTCGAGCCGGTGCCGGTCTGGAACGCGATGCACGTCGACCGGCCGGCTGTCACGGCCCGGTGCACGGGAACCACGGACGTCGTGGAGGCGGTGACCTTTGCCCGCGAGCACGGCCTGCTGCTGGCGGTGCGCGGCGGCGGGCACTCGGTGGCCGGGTTCTCCACGGTCCGCGACGGCATGCTCGTGGACCTGTCCCCGATGCGCGGCGTGCAGGTCGACCCCGGGCGGCGGCTGGTCCGGGTCCAGGGCGGTGCCCTGCTCGCCGACGTCGATCGGGAGACGCAGGCATTCGGCCTGGCCACCCCGCTGGGCCGCGTGTCCGAGACCGGCGTGGCCGGGCTGAGCCTGGGTGGCGGTTACGGCCACCTCCAGACACGGCTCGGGTTGTCCTGCGACAACATCGTCGAGGCGCAGGTGGTGTGCGCCGACGGCCGGATCCGCATCGCCTCGGCGGGCAGCAACCCCGATCTGTTCTGGGCCATCCGCGGGGGTGGCGGCAACTTCGGGATCGTCACGTCGTTCACCTTCCGGCTGCACCCGGTGGGGCGGGTCGTGGCGTTCACCGGGATGTTCTACCCACTCGAGGATCTCCCGGACGTCGAGCGCCGCTGGCGTGACCATGTGGTGATCGCGCCCGATCAGGTCACCTCGTTCATCGTGACGATGACCTTCCCGGCCGCGCCCGAGATGCCCGAGGTGATCCACGATCGGCCGGTCGCGATCGTCGGGGGCGTGTACTGCGGAGATCCGGACGACGGGATGCGGGTCATGCAGCCGCTCCGCGAGCTGGGCACGCCGCTGTTCGACATGTCCCAGCCCATGCCTTATACCGCGGTGCAATCGTCGTTCGATCCGCTCTTCCAGCGCAGGTCGCTGCGCGCGTACTGGAAGTCCCAGTACCTCGACGAGCTCACCGACGACGCCATCGACGCCATCGCGGGGCGGGCGCTCGACCGGCCCGCGCCGCTGTCCCTGGTCAACACCTTCCACATCGGCGGCGCCGTCCATGCCGTCGGACCGCAGGAGACCTCGTTCGCCGAGCGCTCCGCGCCCTTCATGGTGTCGATCGACACCAACTGGTCCGACCCCGCCCAGGACGCCGCCGCGATCGCGTGGGGACGGGCTGCGTGGGAGGAGATGACCAAGTACGGCAACGGCAACGTCTTCCTCAACTTCACGGGGCTCGCCGACGAGTCGGTACATGAGGGGTTGGACAGCGCGTTCGGCCGCAACCTTCGGCGCCTCGGCCAGATCAAGGCGACCTACGACCCGGACAACCTGTTCCAGGTGAACAACAACATCATGCCGGCCGAATAGTGCAGCCGGCCGTTGCTGCCCGCGACGGCTCGATCACGCGGTGGCACAATAGGGAGGTCGGCCGGAGTAGGTGTGACCTATGTTGCGAATGTTTGATCCGGCGATCGAGGGCGCTCCCGGCGCCGGAGAGCGGCGGCCGCAGAAACCGCTGGGGAGCAGCGGAGACGCCCCAATGCCCACAACTCTGGAAGTATAAACATGCATGTGATGAGGGTCACAATCCGAGCGTTAATGCGGCAATAATTTCGCGCCAGCAGCAGCGGCCCTGTTGCTCCGCTGTTACCTTTCTTCAACATGGCCGCACCCGCAACGTACTCACGTTCCGCTCCCCGGACCGTCGAACAGATGTCGCTCGGCCGTCCGCGTGTGGCCGACGGAGTTGCCTGCTGGAACCTCGCAGCGGCGTCCCGCGTGCTCGACGTGAACTCGCGCTACGCCTACCTTCTGTGGTTCCGGGACTTCGCATCGACATCGATCGTGGCCCGAGTGGACGGCGAGATCGCCGGGTTCGTCACGGGCTTTCGGCGGCCTGAAGAGCCACGCACGCTCGTCGTCTGGCAGGTGGCAGTAGCCGAGTCGGCCCGCGGCTGCGGAGTTGCAGGCGCGATGCTCGACGCGCTGTTCGACGCCGTGCCGTACGTCAACCACCTGGAGACCACGATCACGCCCGACAACGGCGGGTCAATCGCTCTGTTCATCGGATTCGCGCGAAGGCACTTCGCGGAGATCGAACGCACCGAACTGTTCGGCTCCGACCTCCTCGGCGCGGATCACGAGCCCGAGATCCTTTTCCGGATCGGTCCTATTGATCGACGAAACCATTGGGATGATGTGTGATGAACGACTTCGACGTGGAGTCCGAGGTCCGCAGTTACTGCCGGAGCTGGCCGGTGGTGTTCGACACCGCCCGCGGTGCACGCCTCACTGATGTCGACGGTCGCTCGTACCTCGATTTCTTCGCGGGCGCGGGCGCTCTCAACTACGGCCACAATCCGCCGGCGCTGAAGGAACCGTTGCTCGAGTACCTCGGCCGCGACGGCATCACGCACGGTCTCGACATGTACACGGTGGCCAAGGGCGAGTTCCTGCGCACGTTCGAGGAGCTCGTGCTGCGGCCGCGCGGGCTCAACTACAAGGTGCAGTTCCCGGGCCCCACGGGGGCCAACACCGTGGAATCGGCGCTCAAGCTCGCCCGGAAGATCGCGGGGCGCGAGTCCATCATCAACTTCACACACGCCTTCCACGGGATGACTCTGGGCGCGCTGTCGGTCACGGGCAACTCGATGAAGCGGGGCGGTGCCGGCATTCCGCTCGTGCACGCCACGCCGATGCCCTTCGACAACTACTTCGACGGAACGGTGCCGGACTTCCTCTGGCTGGACCGCCTTCTGGGTGACTCCGGCAGCGGCCTCAACGAACCCGCCGGGGTCATCGTCGAAACGGTGCAGGGAGAGGGCGGCATCAACCCCGCCCGGATCGAGTGGCTGCAGGGCCTCGCCGACCTCTGCCGACGGCACCACATCCTGCTGATCGTCGACGACGTACAGATGGGCGTCGGGCGCACCGGCCCCTTCTTCTCCTTCGAGATCGCGGGGATCGAGCCCGACATCGTCTGCCTGTCCAAGTCGATCAGCGGATACGGCCTGCCGATGGCGCTCACGCTGATCAAACCGGAGTACGACCAGTGGGGGCCCGGCGAGCACAACGGCACGTTCCGCGGCAACAACCCGGCGTTCGTCACGGCGACCGCCGCACTGCGTGAGTACTGGTCCGACGACGCGCTGGAGCGCTCCACGCTGGCCAAGGGCGAGCGCGTCGAGGCGGCGCTCTCGGAGCTGGCGGATTCGTCCCAGGCCGTCGAGCTGACCCCCAAGGGTCGCGGGCTGGCACGGGGTCTGTCCTTCTCCCACCCCGAGATGGCGGCCAAGACGTGTGCTGCGGCATTCGAACGAGGACTCCTCATGGAGACGGCAGGGCCGTCCGACGAGGTCATGAAGATCATGCCCCCGCTGACGATCAGCGACGCGGAACTGGAGGAGGGGCTGGCAGTGGTGGGCGACGCAGTTCGTACCGTCACTGAGGGGGTGCTTGCGTGATCGTGCGCACGCTGGACGAGATCACCGACACGGAGCGCGACGTGCGGACCGAGCACTGGCGCAGCAAGCGGCTCGTGCTGGCAGGCGACGGCGTCGGGTTCTCACTGCACGAGACCGTGCTCGATCCAGGCTCGGTCAACGACTTCTGGTATGCCAACCACATCGAGGCCGTCTTCGTGACCGAAGGCGAAGGCGAGCTCTACGACAAGGACAACGACGTGACCTACCGGCTCGCGCCGGGGTCCGTCTACGTTCTCAGTGGTAACGAGCACCACCAGTTGCGTCCGCGGACGCGGATGCGCACGGTGTGCGTGTTCAACCCGCCGGTGACGGGCCGCGAGGTGCACGACGAGAACGGTGTGTACCCGCTGATCATCGCGTCCGCGGAGGAGGAGGCTTCCTGATGACCGTGCTCGACGCACCCACGACCGATCGCTACCCCACCCGAATTGCCGACCGGCCCGCACTGATCGAGCGCGGCGAGCCCACCGTGTGGGGTGGGACGGACGCGCCCGGTCCCCTGTCGCGGGACGAGCTCACCGCACACGACCGCGACGGCTTCGTCACCGTGCCGGAGCTGCTGACCCCCGGCGAGGTGGCGTCGTACGCCGCCGAGCTGGACCGGCTGGCCGCCGATCCCGGGATCCGCGCGGACGAGCGCACGATCGTCGAGAAGAGCTCGCAGGAGGTGCGCTCGATCTTCGAGGTGCACCGGATCAGCGAGGCCGTGGCGGCGCTCGTCGCCGACGAGCGCGTGGCCGGGCGTGCCCGCCAGATCCTCGGCTCCGACGTCTACGTCCATCAGAGCCGCATCAACTACAAGCCCGGCTTCGGCGGTGGCGGCTTCTACTGGCACTCGGACTTCGAGACCTGGCACGCCGAGGACGGCATGCCGGTGCCCCGTGCCGTGAGCATCTCGATCGCGCTCACCGAGAACTACCCGCACAACGGGTGCCTGATGATCATGCCCGGCTCGCACCGCACGTTCGTCGCGTGCGTCGGTGAGACTCCGGCCGACCACTACAAGGAGTCGCTGCGGGAACAGGAGATCGGCACGCCCGACCCGGACAGCCTCACGACACTGGCCGACCGCCACGGGATCGCGATGCTGACGGGCCCGGCCGGCTCGGCCACGCTGTTCGACTCGAACTGCATGCACGGCTCCGCCAGCAACATCACGCCGTACTCGCGGTCGAACATCTTCGTGGTGTTCAACAGCGTGGAGAACGGCCTGACAGAGCCGTACTCCGCACCGTCGCCGCGGCCGTCCTACATCGCAACGCGCGAGATCACGCCGATCACCGGCTGACGTCGTCCTACAGGGCGGGTTGGCCGCCGTCGAGGGGGAGCAGTTCCGGGCGTTTGGGGGCGAAGCCGTCGCCCGTCTTGTGACCCCACAGCCGGCGGCGGACGTAGGGCATCACGAAGTCGCGCATCCAGAGCAGGTCCTCGCGCTGGCGGTGCCGCCAGGGCGAGGGCTGTGCCGCGGGCAGTGGCGCGCGCCAGTCCTCGGCGACGGGCTCGCCGAGCGTCTCCAGCACCCGGAGCGCCACCCGGCGGTGCCCCTCCGCCGTGAGGTGCAAGCGGTCACTGCCCCAGGTGCGGGGATCCGCCAGCGAGGCCATGCCCCAGAGGTCGACCACGGTGCTGCCGTGTCGTTCAGCGCTCGCCCGCATCAGCTCGTTGTAGCAGGCCACCCGGCCACGCAGGCGACGGATGATCGGGTGCATCCGGCCCAGGTCGAAGCCGGTGAAGACGAACACCTGAGCCCCGGTGGCGGTGACCCGCTCCAGCGCAGAGTCGAACCGGCGCGCGAGGTCGTCGGTGTCGCAGGTGAAGCGGATGATGTCGTTGCCGCCCGCACAGAACGCGATCAGGTCGGGACGGAGCCGTTCGGCCACGGGGAGCTGGTCGGCGACGATCTGGTCGAGCAGCTTGCCGCGCACGGCGAGGTTGGCGTAGCGGAACTCCGGCCGGTTCGGGCCCAGGCACTCGGCCACCCGGTCGGCCCAGCCTCGCGGCGAGCCGTCCGGCCGCCAGTCGTCCAGGCCCTCGGTGAAGCTGTCACCGAGCGCCACGAAGCTGTTCCAGGCCACGTCGCGCCCCTTCCGTTGACGTCCGCTTCACCCCCTTGATGGGTGCAGGTCGCTCCAATATCACCCAGGACCAGTGATCCGCGCCAGGTTCCGGCCGGGTGATGTGCCATCGGATGGCGACGCGAACCACGCACCGCGGCCGTCGTAGGGCACCCTGGCCTCGTGGTCCGTCGCAATCCGAAGCCCGACGCGTCCCTGGCCGAGATCCTGGGCGGTCGCAGCGGCGCGCTGGAAGCAACGGTTCCGGTCGTCGCGTTCGTTGCCGTCTTCACCCTCGTCGACGCCGCGGCGTGGGCCTGGCCGGTGGCATGGGCGGGCGGGGCGGCGGTGCTTGCGGCCGCAGCGGTCGGAGGAGTGCGGCTGGCCGGTGGTGGGCGGCCGCGCGCTGTGCTGTTCGGGCTGCTCGGAGTGGCCGTCGCCGCTCTGGTGGCGCTCTACACCGGCCGCGCAGTCGACTTCTTCCTGGTTCAGATTGTGTCCAACGCCGCAAGCGCGCTGGCCTGGGCGGTGTCGATCGTGATCAGGTGGCCGCTCTTGGGGCTGGCCGTGGGTATGGTGCTCGGCCAGAACACCCGGTGGCGGCGCGACCCGCACCTGCTGCGCGGCTACCAGCGGGCCAGCTGGGTGTGGGTCGGCCAGTACCTCGTGCGGGTGGCGGTGTTCCTGCCGTTGTACTTCGCCAACGCCGTGTTGGCCCTGGGCGTCGCGCGGTCGGTGCTGACCTGGCCACTCGTCGCTGTGTGTGTGACCCTGTCCTGGCCGGTGCTCCGGTCCGCGCTGCCGCCGGGGCACCACGGGCTGCGCCATCCGGCGGAGGAGCCGCCGGGTTCCCAGCCGTCGACGTGAGGGCGGTCACCAACAGTGATCATCTGGAGAGATCCACGGCTGCGGAGCGTTGACTGGGGTGGACCTCGCCAACACATATGTGATCGCCGACAGGAGCCATGCCCCAATTCCCCACAGCCCCCCGCCCTGACCCGTCCCGGACCAGCCCACGCCGGCCCCCCCCGCGCCCGATCCCGCCGCTCCCCCCGGCCCGGGTCTCCCCGCCCGCGAACGAGACGACGGTGCAGGCGCAGCCGAAGGGCGGTCTGGACCTCACGGTCAACAAGGTGATCGCCGGCGCCGGTGCCGCGGCCACGAGCGCGGTGCTGGGGTCGTTCTTCGGGGCAGCGGGCACGGTGACAGGCGCTGCACTGGGGTCGGTGGCGAGCACCGTGGCCTCCACGGTCTACCAGCACTCGCTGGACCGCACGCGGGACAGGCTGGCGACCCGGATCCGCCTCACGACCGGCCGGCCGGCCTCCTACGGAGCGCAGGACCAGGCCACGCAGGTCATGATGCCGGTGCCGCGCGTCTCACCGGAGGGGCTCACGGCGCGGATCCGCGTCGAACCCGCGGTTCCGGCGCGGCCCTCGAAGCGGCGGTTCGTCCTGTGGTCGGCCGCGACCGTGCTGGTCTTCGTGATCGGCCTGCTCGCGGTCACCGGGATCGAGTGGGCCAAGGGATCCACGCTGACCTCCGGGGAGTCCGGCACGTCCGTTGGGCGGGTGATCCAGGGGAACCCCAGCAGCCGGCACAGGGTCGAGCCGGTCGGCCCGACCCCGACCCCGACCCCGACCCCGGCCCCGACCCCGACGCCTGAGCCGTCGAGCACTCCTGATCCCAGTGCCGATCCCACCAGCGGGTCGAGTGCCGAGCCGAGCGTAGGCGCGACCCCGTCGAACGGTCGTGACTCCGGGAGCCCCACCTCCGGACCCGCCGCTCCCGGCGCCGGATCGGGAGGTAACGACGGTTCCGGGAACGGTGGTTCCGGGAACGGTGGTTCCGGGAACAGCGGCTCGGGCAACGGCCCTTCCGGCAACACGCGCAACCTGGGCAGCGGCTCCGGCGGTCAGGGCGGCGGCTCGGTGCCCACCCCACTCGTGCCGGTCCCCGGCGCGCACGCCAACTGAGGCTCCGACAGCCCACACACCGGTTGCGCCCGTACTGACCGGCGTGGGGTTCGTGCGAGTGTTGCGCGGGCAGGATCAGCTGCGGAGCCGGGCGGCCAGGTTCTTGGCGGCCGCGCGAGGGTCGTCGGCCTCCGTGATCGCCCGCACCACGACGATCCGGTCGGCGCCCGCGCCGAGCACCTCGTCGAGCCTGTCGTGGTCGATGCCGCCGATCGCGAACCACGGCCGCGACGGCGACCGGCCGGCGACGGTGCGCACGAGGTCGAGGCCCGGCGCCGGACGGCCCGGCTTGGTCGGTGTCGGCCAGCAGGGGCCGACGCAGAAGTAGTCCACGCCCGCCTCCGCCGCGGCCGTCAGGGTCTCCTCGGCGCTGTGCGACGAGCGCCCGACCACCACGTCGTCGCCGACGATCTTGCGCGCCCACTCGACGGGCAGGTCGTCCTGGCCGAGGTGCAGGACGTCGGCCCCTGCGGCCAGCGCCACGTCGGCCCGGTCGTTCACCGCGAGCAGCGCCCCGTGCCGGGTGCACGCCTCGGCGAGCACCTCCAGGGCGGCGAGCTCCTCGCGAGCCTCCAGCGCGCCGTCGGCACCCTTGTCGCGCAGTTGCACGATGTCGACCCCGCCCGCGAGCGCCGCTTCGGCGAACTCCGCGAGGTCGCCTCTGCGCCGCCTTGCGTCGGTGCAGAGGTAGAGGCGGGCGTCTGCCAGTCGCGCGCGCAGCGCGTCTCCGTCCAGTCCGGGCACGGTGACCGACCCTACGCGGCGGGCACCGCGGCGCGTACTGTGAACCGCAGGTGACGCACGGGAGCCCGGCCAGCGGGCTGAGAGGGGATCCAGCGATCCCGACCGTCGAACCTGATCCGGGTCATGCCGGCGCAGGGAGCGGGGAGATGACGAACTCACGGTTGACGGTGATTGGCGCAGGCGTGATCGGCCTTTCCTGCGCCTGGCGGGCTGCCGCCGCCGGGCTGCGGGTCACGGTGCTCGACCCTGCGCCGGCGTCCGGGGCCTCCTGGGTGGCAGGCGGGATGCTCGCGCCGGTCACCGAGGCGTGGCCCGGCGAGGAGGCACTGCTGAAGCTCGGCGTCGACTCCGTCCGGCGCTGGCCGGGCTTCGCCGAGCAGGTCGGTGCCGCCGCGGGCCGCCCTGCCGGGCTGCGCACCGAGGGCACGGTGGTCGTGGCCACCGGCGCGGGCGACCGTGCCGAGCTGGACACGCTGGCGGGCTATCTCGCGAGGCTCGGCCGCGATGTCGAGCGGCTCTCCGGCCGCGAGCTGCGCCGCCTGGAGCCCGCGCTGGGCCCGGACGTCCGTGGTGGCCTGTCCGTGCCCGACGACCTGGCGGTGGACAACCGCGTGCTGCTCGCAGCGCTGCGGGTCGCGGGCGAGCGGGCCGGGGTCACGTTGGTGGAGCGCGCCGCACAGACCGTCCTCGACGACGGCGCGCGTGTGACGGGCGTGCGCACCGATGGCGGCGACATGGCGTCCGATGTCGTACTCATCTGCGCAGGCGCCCACTCCGGCTCGCTGCACCCGGTCCTCCACGGGCTGGTGCGCCCGGTCAAGGGCGAGATCCTGCGGCTGGCGCACCGCAGCGGGGCGTTCCCGCCGCCCAGCCGTACCGTCCGGGCGCTGGTGGACGGCCGTCCCGTCTACGCCGTACCCCGCGACGGAGGCGGACTCGTCATCGGCGCCACGCAGGCCGAGACCGGTTTCGACACCGAGGTCACCGTAGGCGGCGTGCGCGACCTGCTGCGTGACGCGGAGCGCGTGCTCCCCGGCATCGCCGAGTACGCGCTGGTGGAGAGCGCGGCAGGGCTGCGGCCCGGCAGCCCGGACAACCTGCCGCTGATCGGTGCACTCGGCCCGGAGGGGCTGCTCGTCGCCACCGGGCACCACCGCAACGGGATGCTGCTCGCGCCGGTCACCGCCGACGCCGTGCTGGATCTCCTGCACGGCCGTCCGATCCCCGAAGCGGTGCGCGCGGCCGACCCGGATCGATGCGTCAGCGGAGCGCACGACGACGAGGAGGTAACACGTGCACGTGTGGATCAACGGTGAGCAGCGCGAGCTCGAGGCGGGCGCGAGCGTGCTCGACGCGCTCGCCGCGCTGGGCGCCCCGAGCAGCGGCGTGGCGGTCGCGGTGGACGGGGAGGTCGTTCCCCGGGCGGGATGGTCCGGCACGGGGCTGGTCGACGGCGCGCGGATCGAGGTTCTGACGGCGGTGCAGGGAGGATGACGATGACCATCGATACCGGGATCCTGGTGATCGGCGACCGGAAGATCACATCTCGGCTGATCATGGGTACGGGCGGGGCGGCGAACCTGGAGATCCTGGAGCGCGCGCTCGTCGCGTCCGGCACCTCCCTGACAACGGTGGCGATGCGGCGCATCGACGCCGCCACCGGCATGGGCGTGCTCGACCTGCTGCGTCGCCTGGACATCGAGGTGCTGCCCAACACGGCGGGCTGCCGTACCGCCGCCGAGGCCGTGCTCACCGCGCGGCTGGCGCGCGAGGCGCTGGAGACCGACCTCGTCAAGCTCGAGGTCGTGGCCGACGAACGCACGTTGCTGCCCGACCCGATCGAGCTGCTGGACGCCGCGGAGCAGCTCGTCGACGACGGGTTCACGGTGCTGCCCTACACCAATGACGACCCGGTGCTGGCCCGCAAGCTGGAACAGGCCGGCTGCGCGGCCGTCATGCCGCTGGGTTCGCCGATCGGCACCGGGCTCGGTATCCGCAACCCGCACAACATCGAGATGATCGTGGCTGCGGCGTCGGTCCCGGTCGTGCTCGACGCGGGGATCGGCACGGCCTCGGAGGCCGCGCAGGCGATGGAGCTGGGCTGCGACGCGGTGCTGCTCGCCACCGCCGTCACGCGGGCGGGCGACCCGGAGCGGATGGCGCACGCGATGCGGCTGGCTGTGGAGGCCGGTCGGGCCGCGCGCGAGGCGGGCCGTATCCCGCGGCGCTACTGGGCCCAGGCCTCGTCGCCGGACCCCGACGCGTCGTAGCGCAGGCAGTCACCCGTCGAGCGCGGGGACGATCGGGGTGACTCCGGCGCTATGGCGCCTGGCGAGCTCCTGGTAGATGCCCGGGTTGCCCTCGACCCACCAGCGGGCCGACTCCGTCAGGGGCCCCTTCACACGCGCGACCGTGCCCAGCACGAGCTGGCCGTCGGGCACCACCGTGTTCGGTGCGACAGTGGCCCCCGCGCCGACGAGACAGCGTGCTCCGATGCGGGCGCCGTCCTGGATCGTCGAGCCGTTCCCGATCAGCGCCTCGGGACCGATCACGCAACCGTGCACCACGCACAGGTGCCCGATCGTCGCGCCCGCACCGACCTCCGTGATGGGGTCGTCGCCGCCGTGCAGCACGCAGCCGTCCTGGACGTTCGCCCCTTCGCGGATGATGATCGGTCCGAAGTCGGCGCGAAGCACGGCGTTGTACCAGATGGATGCGTGCGCCTCGACGCGCACGTCGCCGACGAGTGTCGCGGTGGGGGCGATGAAAGCGTCCGGATGAACGGTCGGGGACAGGCCCTCGAAGGAGAACAACGGCATGGGCCGCAGGGTGCCACCCGGGTTCCTCCGGCGCGTCGTCCGGTCGGCGGCCCGGGACCGGGGCACCGTGGAGGGCTGCAGGCGTCCCTTCGGAACGGGGCGCGCTGTGTGGAGGTGGTCGGGGATGATCGCGCGACGGGGCACGCCACTTGTCCTCGCTGTGCTGCTCGCCGGGTGCGGCAGCGCGCCCCTCTCGTCGAGCCAGCCCTCAGCAGCCGCAACGCCCGTGTCGAGCCTCCCGTCCAGCCCGCCGGCAGGCCCGGCGGGCGAAGCGGCGGCACTGCCGATCTACTACGTTGCCAAGACCCCGGCGGGCTTCCGGTTGCAGCGTGAGTTCCATCGGGTACCGTCCGCCGACCCGGGAAGCGACGCCGTCCACGAGATGCTCGCGAACCCCACCGGGACCGACCCCGACTACCGCTCGCACTGGCCGCCCGGCACGACGTTGCGTACCCCGGTGCGGACCGACGACCGGACGATCGTCGTCGATCTGTCGGGTGCTGACGCTGCGCGCGTCGATGCCGAGCTTGCGGAGCCCACCGTGCAGCAGTTGGTGTTCACGGTCCAGGGAGCACTGCGGTCGACCGACCCGGTGCGGATCCTCGTCGACGGGGAACCGGTGGACCGGTTGTGGGGAGCGGTGTCCACGGCCGAGCCGGTGGAGCGTGGCGACGACTACGCGCTCCGCTCGCTGGTCCAGATCGACGCGCCGGCACACGGCGCAACGGTCGGGCGCGAGGTCGAGGTGAGGGGCGAGGCCGCGGTGTTCGAGGCCACCGTCGGGTGGGAGGTGCTGCGCGACGGCGCGGTGGTGCGGTCGGGCTTCACGAGCACGACGGAGGGCCAGCGGTTCGCCCCGTTCGCGTTCGCGGTGACGCTGGAGCCGGGGGAGTACGTGGTGCGCGTGCTGGAGGACGACCCGTCGGGGGGTCAGGGTCGCCCGGTTCTCACCGACGACAAGGCGGTGACGGTGCGCCCCTGAGGGCCACTGACGCCCCGGACACCTGCCTCAGTCGGGTGGTCGCGCCGGCGTGCGCAGGCCCAGGCTCCGCAGCTCCAGCGCCGCGAGGCCGTGCACCACGGACCGGTCGTCGCGACGCCATGCGGCCGCCGGGTCGGGGGACACGGCGAGCAGCCGCCGGACCGGCAGCCGGGTCATGGCGCGCAGGGCGAGCAGATCGGAGTCGACGGAGCGCACCGCGATGGCCGACCGTGCCGCCCGCGCGTAGCGCACGCGCATCGGCAGCCACACCAGCAGCACCGGCATCGCCGCGAGGAGCACGATCGCGATCGCCGCGCCGGACGCGACGGTCGCGACGGTCTCCACCTGCTCCCGCCCGGCCGCGGCCAGCGACTCGCCCGCCCCGGTGCCGGTCCCCAGCGCACGAGCGAGGTCGTCCCCGACCAACGGCACCTGCTGCGCGGTCCGCGCCGCGTCGTCGAAAGCGCCGCGCATCGCGTCGCCCGCCCCGACCAGAGTTCGCCCGGGGCCCTGCAGGCCCAGGATCAGGTCGCGCGCCGCGCCGGCGACCAGCACCCACAGGACCAGCCAGCCGATGGCCAGCAGGTCGACCATGAGCTGGAGCGCCACCCGCGCGGGGCGTTCGGCGTAGAACCGCATGGCGGGCGAGCGTACGGGCGGACCCGTGCGGCGCGCCTCCGGACCGCGCAAACGCCGCTCTCGTCCGGCGGACCCGCATGAACGTCCCGTACGGGTCAGCGAGCGGTGCGAGCGTTATACGTGGATCGGTCCCTCGCGCTCCGCCAGGCGGGCGCCGGCACCACCCCAGTGCAGGGCGATCATCTCCGCCGCGATCGACACCGCCGTCTCCTCCGGTGTGCGCGCACCGAGGTCCAGCCCGATCGGGGACGACATGCGGCCGATCTCGGCCTCGGTCACGCCGGCCTCGCGCAGCCGGGCCAACCGGTCCTCGTGCGTGCGCCGCGACCCCATCGCGCCGATGTAGCCGACCTCCGGCAGCCGCAGGGCCACCTCGAGGAGCGGGACGTCGAACTTCGGGTCGTGGGTGAGCACGCACAGGACGGTCCGCGCGTCGATGCGCCCGGCCTCCGCCTCGGCGGCGAGGTAGCGGTGCGGCCACTCGACGACGACCTCGTTGGCGCCGGGGAATCGGGAGGCGGTGGCGAAGACGGGACGCGCGTCGCACACGGTGACCCGGAAACCCAGGAAGCTGCCGATCTTCGCGACCGCCGCCGCGAAGTCGATGGCCCCGAACACGATCATGCGGGGGGGCGGTGCGAACGACTCGACGAACACGTCGAGGCCCTCGCCGCGGCGCTGCCCGTCCACGCCGTAGTGCAGCATCGCGTTGCGCCCTGCGTCGAGCAGGCCACGGGCGTCGTCCCGGACCGCGTCGTCGAGCCGGGCCGAGCCCGTGCCGCCGTCGGTGCGGTCCGGCCAGACGACGAGCCGCTTGCCGAGGCGGTCGGCAGGCCCCGAGACCACGGTGGCCACCGCGACCGGCGACTCCGAGCGGATCGCCTCGGCTACCGCGCCCAGCTGGCCGTAGCTGTCGTGATCGATCTTCTCCACGAAGATGTCGATGATCCCGCCACAGGTCAGCCCGACCGCGAAGGCGTCGTCGTCGGACACTCCGTAGCGCTGCAGCACCGGCCTGCCATCGGTCAGGACCTGCTGCCCGAGCTCGTAGACGGCGCCTTCGACACAGCCGCCGGAGACGCTGCCGACGGCCTCGCCCTCCGGTCCGACGAGCATCGAGGCCCCGGGCTGCCGCGGAGCGGAGCTGTAGGTCCCCACGACGGTCGCGAGCGCAGCGGTCTCGCCCTTGTTCCACCAGCCCTCGAGCTGGCCCACCACGTCACGCATCTCGTACCACCTCGAGCAGTCGTTCCAGCGTTGCCAGACTGTGACCCGCCAACAAGTCGTCCAAGTACGGCAGCGCGGCGACTATTCCGCCCTGCACGGGCGCGTAGCCCTCCTTCCCCACGTGCGGGTTCACCCACACCAGCCGGTGCGCGAGCCTGTGCAGGCGGGCCATCTGCTGTCCGAGCAGGTCTGTCGAGCCGCGCTCCCAGCCGTCGGAGAACACCACGACGACGGCGCGCCGGGCGGCGCCCCGTTGCCCCCAGCGGTCGACGAACGCCTGGAGTACCTCGCCCAGGCGGGTGCCTCCGGACCAGTCGGGGATCGCCTTGGCGGCAGCGCCCAGCGCGCGTTCGGCGTCACGCATCCGGAGCTCCCGGGTGACGCGGGTGAGGCGGGTGCCGAGGGTGAACGCCTCCACCGCCCCGGGTGAGCGGCGCACGACGACGTGGGCGAAGCGGAGCAACGCGTCGGCGTAGGGCTCCATCGAGCCGGAGACGTCGACGAGCAGCACGATCTTGCGCGGCCGGCGGGACTGGTCGCGCCGCAGCAGCTCGCGTAACTCACCCTGGTTGCGCAGGGCGGCCCGCAGCGTCGCGCCAGGGTCGGTGTCACCGTGCCGGGCCGGCCGCATCCTGCGGGACACCCGGGTGGGCAGCTCGGGGTGCAGCAGGGCGAGCAGCCTGCGCAGGTGCTCGCGCTCGGCCGGGCTGAGCTCGGCGAGATCGCGGTGGCGCAGCACCTCCGTGCCGCTGGCACGCGCCCGGATCACTGGGTCCTCCCGGCCGTCGTCGTCGCTCTCGCCGTCGTCCGAAGACGGGGTGAGCGCGGCCAGCTTCGGCGGCGGCGGACGGTTGTCGGTGATCTGCGTGCGCCCGCCGGACGGCGGGGTGAACCAGTCCTCGAAGGCGCGGTCGTAGCGCGGCAGGTCGTCGGGGTCGGAGCAGAGTGTGAGCCGGCCGGCCCAGTAGGTCTGCACCCGGCTGGTGACGTCGAGCGCGTCGAGCGCGGCGAGGAATGCGGCCACGCGGTCCGTGGTGATCGCCAGCCCCGCGTTGCGGAGCACGACCGTGAAGCCCACCAGACCCGGGACCGGGTCATCGGTCGGCGCCGGCGCGGATGTGGTCATGACACCTCAGGAGGCGAGCAGGGTGTCGAGCTGCTTGCGGACGCGGTCGGCGTCCTCCCGGTACTTGAGGACGGCGCCGAGCGTGGCGGCGGCGCTGTCGACATCCAGGTGCCGGGCGCCGACCAGCTGCAGGGCGCGGGCCCAGTCGATCGTCTCCGCGACTCCCGGCGGCTTGAGCAGGTCGGCCCGGCGCAGCTGTTGAACCGCGCCCGCCACCTGCGCGGCCAGCCGTTCGGGCAGCCCGGGCAGCCGCGAGTGCAGGATCTCGATCTCGCGCTGCAGGT
>JAODNO010000140.1 GCA_025465235.1 Pseudonocardia sp. | reverse complement strand
CGTCCACTGCGTCGGCGGGCACTCCCAGAATCTGTGTTCTCAGCCGGGCGCTAATACGAGCAGCCACTGTCTGGCCGTGGCTAACCCCGCAGGTTCAGGGGCGGACAGCGGTGGTCACCCAGATGGCGCCGCGCAGGCGGACTCCGTGGGGGGTTTCGTAGGCGCGTAGAGCCGACCGTACTTCGTCGCGCACCCGTTCGACGGTGCCACGATCCACCTCGGCGAGGTTGAACCGGACCGGTCCGAGCGAGAAGTAGAAGTCCACGGCGTCGTCGGCGGTATGGCCCCAGACCACCGGAACATCCACAGGTGTGGTCGCTACCTGGGTGTACCCCGCAGCGGTGAGCACCTCGTGGATGCGCGCCGGGTCGCTCAGTGAACCCATCCCGCGCTGAGCGGGGGACGGACCGCGCATCAGCGGCCCGAGCGCGGCGAACGCATGCGCGTAGTCGCCGTCGACCCGCCCCTCCTGTGGGCTGATGAAGACAAGCCGCCCACCCCCTCGCAAAGCACGGCGGATGTTGGTGAACGCCGCAACCCGCCGACGCATGGTGGCAGCGGCCCGGGATCTGTTCGTCGAACGCGGCTACGCAGCGACGACACTGCAAGACGTCGCCGATCGGGCGGGCGTGGCTGTGCAGACGATCTACTTCACGTTCGGCAACAAACGTGCGCTACTCAAAGAGCTCGCCGACGTCACCGTCGCCGGTGACGAGGAACCCATCGCGACGATGGACCGGGCGTGGTTCCGCGATGCACTGGTCGCCCCCACCGCCGCGGCGCAGATTCGAGCTCTCACCCGCGGCGCACGCGACATCCTCGACCGGATCGCCCCGATCGCCTCGGTGTTACGCACCGCCGCCATCCTCGACGCCGAGGTGGCGGATCTCTGGGGCCACGATCCCGACCCGCGATACACCGTCTACCACACCGCGACACAGGCCCTGGTGACCAAACCGGGCATCCGCGACGACGTCACCGCCGAGCACGCCGCCGATGTGCTGTTCGCCCTGCTCAGCCCCGAGCTCTACGTGCTGCTGGTCAACGACCGCGGCTGGACGGCCGACCGCTGGGAACAATGGGTCGACACCACCCTGCGCGCACAGCTACTGATGGACACCACCTCGAATTGACTGCTGGCGGGCGCGTCGGTGCTCGGGGTGTTCCCGGCAGAGCTCATCCGTGCGGGTCTCCACCATCGTCCCGGTTCAGGAACCTGATGAACCTCGCCGGGTTGCCCGCGACCACCGCATACGGCTCGACGTCCTTGCGCACCACGGATCCGCCTCCGACGACTGCATGCGCACCGATCTTTACCGGCCCGGCGACCAGCACGTTCGTCGCCAGCCATGCGCCCTCGCCGATCTCGATGTCGTAGCCGCTGCGCGGGATGGCCTGCTGCCGCTCGAGGCCGAACTTGTCGACCTCGTGCACGCCGGCGAGCACGCAGACGTTGTGCCCGAAGAACACATAGGCACCGACGGTGATGTAGCCGCCGCCGGTATTGAAGATCGCGTTGTTCACGACCGCCGTCGGGTGGATCCGTAGTCGGGCCGGGTCACTGTGCACCCTGTACCGGTACAGCGCGTCCAGGCCTTCCTCCTCGATGCGCTCCGCGAGCAGCCGCTCAACCGTCGGTTTGAGCAACCGGTCCAGCAGCTTCATCGGATACTCCGCTCGTTGGGTCCTCCGCCTTGGGCGTCAGACGGATGCCCGCGAAACGGCGTGGTCAACCGCAGGGTGAGGCGGTCGGGCCGGGCGCGGTCAGCTCCCGGCGACGGCCAAACCTGCGAGCTGATCCGCGAAGGCGTTGAGCGCGGCCAGCGCGGCGTCACTGTCCCGGTCGACGAGCCAGGCCAGCGTCACCCCGTCGGTCACCACGACGAGCATCCGGGCGAGTTGGGCCACCGGCAGAGTCCAGCGCACCTCGCAGCCTGCGGCGATCTCCTCGAGCGTCTCCCGAGCCGTGCGGTGGTACGCCGCGTACTGCTGTTCGGCGATCCCCGCGAGCGCCGGCTCGCGGAGTGCATGCTGGGTGAGCGCCATGAGCACGGACTCACGGTTGGGGTCCTGCTCGACCGTCTCCCAGTAGCCGCGCAGCGTGGACCGCAGCGATTCCGTGACGCTGCCCCCGACGTGCACGCCGGCGCGCGCGGCAACGAGGCCGGCCATGGTCTGCGCCGTCAGCTCCACGAGCAGCTCCTGCTTCGAGGCGAAGCAGTAGTGGAACGCCGCGAGCGACGCACCGGCCTCGGCACAGACCCGCCTCGTCGTTGCTGCTGCGAAGCCCTCGCGCCCCATCACCCGGAACGCGGCGTCGACCAGCTGCCGGCGACGCTCCTGTGCCGACACCCGCGCCATGGCAACCCTCCGTCCGAATCGACCGGGTCAACTGTCCCAGACGATTGACACACTGTGACCGCCGTCGCACTCTGTTGCCCACATAACCAGTAGGAGGAGCGATGGGTGAGTTCGGCTACGCATCGCAGTTCCCCCGGGTGCTCCGCCGGTTCGCGCTCTTCGCGATCGCGTTCTCGATCGTCTCCATCACCACGGGGATCTTTGTCAACTACGCCTACGGGCTCATCCAGCTCGGCCCGGCCGCGATCTGGCTCTGGCCGGTTGCCGCCGCAGGACAGTTCCTGGTGGTACTCGTCCTCGCCGAGCTGGCTGGGTACTTCCCACTCGCGGGCGCGAACTATCAGTGGACGGCCCGGCTCGTCGGATCCCGCTTCGGCTACGTCGTGGGATCCCTCGGCGTGCTCTACGGCGCGGTGGGCCTGCCCGGGATCGCGCTGATCGGCCTCGCCCCGCTGACGGCCACGGTCCTCGGGCTGGACGCGGAAAATGTCCGGCTCCTGCTGTTCATCGCGGTGTTGGCGCTGGTGGTCGCCTACCTGGTCAACATCGTGCGGGTGCAGCTGGCCGTGCGGGTCAACAATGTCGCGGTGTTCGCCGAGATCATCGGCACCGTGGTGCTCAGCGTCGTGGTGTTCCTGGCGTGGGTGCGCGGTGGCGCCGACACCCCCGGCGGCGGACACGGCTTCGCGTTCCTGTTCAGCACCGCCACCGAGGCGCCGCTCGCCGACGCGCTCGTCGGTGGTGCGCTGATCGGGATCTTCACCCTCGTCGGCTTCGAGGCGGCGGCCGACATGGCCGAGGAGGCCGTCGACGCCCGGCGGGCCGTGCCGCGGGCGATGATCCTTTCCGTCGTGGTCTCCGGCGTGCTGGGGATGCTCGCTCTGGTCGGTTTCACTGTGGCGATCCCGGACCTGCCCGCGATCCAGGCGTCGCCGGTGCCGTTGGCCGCGATCGCCGAGTACTGGCTCGGTCCACTCGTGACGAAGATCTTCCTCGCGATCGTCGTGTTCTCGATGTTCGCCCTGATCGTCGTTGCGGCCGCATCCAACTCCCGGCTGATCTTCGCGATGGCGCGCGACGGGATGCTGCCGTTCTCCGCAGCCCTGCGACGCGTTCACCCGCGTACCGGCACGCCCGTTCCCGCGCTGGTCACGTCGCTGGTCGTCTGCCTGGTGCTGCTGGCCTACGGGACGGCGGACGGCAACGCCTTCGCGGTCCTGGTGGGGGCGACGGCGATCGTGCCGTACCTGGTCTACCTGCTCACCCTGGGCGGGTACCTCGCCCGGCGGCGGGCGCTGGTCGGCGAGGGCGAGGGCGGCTTCCGGCTCGGGGCCGCCGCACTGCCCGTCGCAGCGCTGGCCCTGCTCTGGCTCGTCGCGGTCGTGGCGGCGCTGACGCTGCCCGAGGCGTTCCGCTCGGCCGACTATGTCGTGCTCGGCGCGCTGGCCCTGGCCGGACTCTGGTATCTCGCCGTGCTGCGGCGCCGGCTCCGCGACGGCACGGCCGGGATCGGAACGGCGCGCCCCGACACCGTGGAGATCGGATGAGCTGGCGGAACTGGGCGGGCAACCAGCGCACGGACCCGAAGCGGACGGTCGTCGCGCGGGACGCCGCCGACGTCGTCGAGGTGGTGAAGGGAGCGCAGCGCGACGGCCTGCGGGTCAAGGCGGTCGGGTCGGGGCACTCGTTCACGGCCATCGCCGTGCCCGAGGACATCGCGCTGCGCCCACCCGCCGACCCGAACCTGCTGCTCGTCGAGAGCGTGACGGGGCAGGTCACCGTCCCCGCCGGGCTGCCGCTGCACCGGCTCAACCTGCTGCTGTGGGAGCGGGGCCTCGCCCTGCCCAACCTCGGTGACATCGACGCGCAGACCGTGGCAGGCGCGATCTCCACCGGAACCCACGGCACCGGCGCCACGCACCGCGGGCTCGCCGCCCAGGTACGGGCGCTGGAGATCGTGCTGGCCGACGGGTCGGTCATGACATGTTCGGCCACGCAGCACCCCGAGGTCTTCGCGGCCGCCCGGATCGGGCTGGGTGCGCTGGGCGTGCTCACCCACGTGACGCTGCAGGCCGTCCCGGCGTTCCGGCTGCACGCGGTCGAGACCGCGATGCCGCTCGACGAGGTGCTCGGCGGGCTCGACGAGTTGGTCGCGGCCAACGAGCATTTCGAGTTCTACTGGTTCCCGAACACCGACATCGCCGCCACCAAGCGCAACAACCGCACCGAGGCAGCCGGACCGACGCGCGGGCGCGTCGGCGAGTGGGTGGGGGACGACCTGCTCGGCAACGGAGCGTTCGAGCTCGCCTGCCGGCTCGGCGCGGTTGTGCCCGGACTCGTGCCGCCGATCAACCGGCTGATGGCCGGGCAGATGGCCGCAGGCGAGTACGTCGACCGTTCCTACCGGGTGTTCACCAGCCCGCGCCGGGTGCGGTTCGTAGAGATGGAGTACGGCGTCCCACGGGAGGCGATCCACGAGGCGTTTGCCGGGCTGCGCGCCGCCGCCGCCCGCCACGCGCGCGCCGTCACGTTTCCGGTGGAGGTTCGCTTCGCCGCCGCCGACGACATACCGCTGTCGACCGCGGCAGGCCGCGACAGCGCATACATCGCGGTGCACGTTTACCGGGGCCGGCCCCACGAGGCGTACTTCGGCGCCGTCGAGGCGGTGCTGGCGGGCGTGGGCGGCCGCCCGCACTGGGGCAAGCTGCACACACAGACCGCGGCGACGTTGCGCGAGCGCTACCCGGCGTTCGACGGCTTCGTGGCGCTGCGCGACCGGCTCGACCCGGAGGGCCGGTTCACCAACGCCTACCTTGATCGTGTCCTGGGCGCCCCGGAGACCTCCGCGAGTTGATTACCCGCCGTGCGCGAACCCCCGGGGAATGATCTGGTTTGCGTCGATGATGCTCGTTGATCTCGATCATCCGGGATCGGGCGCGCAGGCTGACCACATCCACGACAGATCGGAGGCCGACGATGGCCGCCAACCCGGACCAGTACGACCACCGGTCGCTGGGCGAGGTCGGGGAGCGCACCCTGCGTAGGGT
>JAODNO010000124.1 GCA_025465235.1 Pseudonocardia sp. | reverse complement strand
ACCTGCGAGCGCACGCTACGAGCGCTGCGGGACCCCGGCCTGCGGGTCGGGCTGCTGCCGACACTCACCGATGTCGACACCGTGGCCGACGCGGTGGAGGTGGCCATGGCCGCCCCGTCCACCCGGTTCGCCGCGGCATTCGCGGCACTGTGCGCTGCGAGGGGCTCGTGCTGATCGCAGGCTTCGACCCCGCGCTCGCTGGCGCGACGGCGCGGCTGGTACGAAGCGACGGGGTCGAGGTCGAGCTCTCGGTGCACCGGTGGCGGGACCCGGCGGCGGGCGAGGACCGTTGGCTGCTCGACCGCTGCGCGGGCTCGACGCTCGACCTGGGGTGCGGTCCCGGCCGGCTGGTCGAGGCACTGCTCGCGCGCGGCCTCCCGGCGCTCGGCGTCGACGTCTCGACCGTGGCGGAGGCCGCCTGCCGTAGGCGGCGGGTGCCCATGGTGCGCCGCGACGTGTTCGCTCCCCTCCCCGCGGAGGGGCAGTGGGACCACGCGCTGCTTGCCGACGGCAACATCGGCATCGGCGGCGACCCGCTGCGCCTGCTCCGGCGCGCCGCCGAGCTGGTGCGCGGCGGCGGCACCGTGCTCGTCGAGACCGGCGGCCGGCCGGAGGAGCGATGGCGCGGGACGGCACGCGTGCACGCCGCCGCCGCGGCCGGAGCGCCCGTGCCGTGGGCCGAGGCGGGCGCCGGGGCACTCACCCGGATCGCCGCGGACGCCGGCCTGCACCGGACCGCGGGCCACACGGAGGTGCGCAGCTTCGTGGAGCTCACGGCCGGCGCATCGGTAATGGGACTTCCTTAAAGGTTGGTGACCGCTGTGCCCTATGGACGGACTGGAGCGTGCAAGCCATTTACGGTCGGATCCATGTCGAGCACGGAGCCCGAATACGGCTTCCCCGCACCACTCTGGCGGGCGATCGAGCGTGCGCGCCCGCCCCTTCCGCGGTGGCGCAGCCCGTTGCGGGGGCCGTGGCTCACCTCGGTCATGGGCGTGGTGCTGCTCGTCGGGCTGGCGCTCGTCATCGTCACCGGTCTGCTGAGCTACATCGCCTACGGGCCGCAGCTGGGTCAGGCCATCCCGCCAGACGTCGGCGCGCTGCGCCTGCCGATCTTCGACTGGCCCACCCGGCCCTCCTGGCTCTACCGCCTGACGCAGGGCGTGCACGTCGGGCTCGGCATGGTGCTCGTCCCGGTCGTCCTCGCGAAGCTCTGGTCGGTGCTCCCGAAGCTCTTCGCCTGGCCCCCGGTGCGCTCGATCGCGCAGGTGCTCGAGCGGCTCTCGCTGCTGCTGCTCGTCGGCAGCATCCTGTTCGAGATCGTGACCGGCCTGCTCAACATCCAGTACGACTACGTCTTCGGCTTCAGCTTCTACGCCGCGCATTACACCGGCGCGTGGATCTTCATCGGCGCCTTCGTCGCACACGTCGCGCTCAAGCTGCCGCGGGCGGTCCGCACGCTGCGGTCGCGGTCCCTGCGCACCGAGCTGCGCACCCCGCTCGCCGCCACCCTGCCGGAGGACGACGACGGTTCCGGGCTGGTGGCGGAGCACCCGGCGCGACCGACGATGAGCCGCCGCGGGGCGTTGGCTCTCGTCGGCGGTGGGGCGCTGCTCGTCGCGGGCCTGTCGGTCGGGCAGACGGTGGGCGGGTTGCTGCGGCCGACGGCGCTGCTGCTTCCGCGTGGCCGCACGACCGCAGCGGCCGACGGGGGGCCGAATGACTTCCCGGTCAACCGGACGTTCGTATCTTCCGGCATCGACGTGACGAGCACGGGCGACGGTTGGCGCGTGGAGCTGGCCGGCGCGCACCCGCGGCAGCTCGACGGCACCGCGCTCGCGGCGCTCCCGCAGCACACCGCGCAGTTGCCGATCGCGTGCGTGGAGGGCTGGTCGACCGTGCAGACGTGGTCCGGGGTGCGGCTGCGGGACCTCGCGGCGCTGGCCGGTGTGCCCGAGCCGGCCTCCGCGCTCGTGAGCTCGCTCGAGGAGGGTCCCTTCGCCCGCGCTGCGCTCACCTCGGGGCAGGTCCTTGACCCCGACTCCCTGCTCGCGTTGCGGGTCAACGGCGCAGAGCTGGGCCTCGACCACGGCTACCCGGCACGGGTCATCGTGCCTGCCCTGCCCGGAGTGCACTGCACGAAGTGGGTGCGCTCGATCGAGTTCAGGAGCGCCTGATGCGCCGCCTCTATGGGGCCGGTACCGGCCACCTGCTCATGATGCTGGTCTGCCTGGCGGGTGCCGCCGGTGCCGTCGCCCTGGTCGCCGACGACCCGGCCTGGCGAGTGATGCTCGTGTGGTTCCTCGCCGCGGTGGTCGTGCACGACCTGGTGCTGTTCCCGCTCTACACGGGGGCCGACCGCGCCCTCAGCACGGTGACCAGGCGCCGGCCGCCGCTGGGCGTCCCCGTGGTCAACCACGTGCGGATTCCGCTGCTCGGCGCCGGGCTGACGTTCCTGATGTTCCTTCCGGGCATCATCCGCCAGGGCGAGCCCTTTGTGCTCGGGGCTTCGGGGCTCGACCAGAGCCCGTTCCTGGGGCGCTGGTTGCTGCTCGTCGCGGCGATGGCGGTCGTTTCCGCACTGGTGTATGCGGTCAGGGTGCTGCGCCCCAGGTCACCAGACGGTGAGCAGCAGGTGGTTCACGGCCAGCGCGAGCAACGCCTGGGCGGCGAGCCAGTACCCGATCTGCCGCCGCGGCAGTAGGCCGCACGGCACCACCAGCCACACGGCGAACGGAAGCCAGATCCGCTCCACCTCACCCTTGGACATCCCCGAGACGTCGGCGAGGAGGACCGCGGCCACGGCGGCGGACACGAGCAATGCAGGTCCGGCGGGCAGCGTCCGCGGTGCTGCCACCGCGCGGCGCAGGCCGGCGACCACCGCGGGTCCGACGGCGAACGCCAGCGCGGCGAGGTCGGCCCAGACGAAGTACCCGTAGGGGCGGGTCTGCGCGATACTCGCCGCGTAGATGACGCGGACGTCCTCGTACCCGGTGAGCCACCAGAACCCGGCCGCTGTGAACGCGGCGACGACGAGCCCTGCGCCGAGCAGGGCGAAGCCCGCCGCCCGCCACGCTCTGGTCAGCGCGACGACGGCGAGCGGCAGCAGCCCGCCCAGCGCGAGGCCGTAGGAGAGGTAGAGCACGTAGCCCAGCAGGAGCCCGCCGGCGAGCGCCGCCACGTCGGCCCGGAGACCCCGGCCGGTGGCGCCGACCGCGATCAGCGCCACCCCCCAGGCGAGTACCCCGGCGAACATCCCGTCGGCGGAAACCCCGACCCACACCGCGCCCGGGAGCAGGACGCCGAAGGGCAGCGTGCGCCGGGCCAGGTCCTCGACGCCGAGCGCGCGCAGCGCGACCGCCACCGCGACACAGGCCGACGAGCCGACCAGCACGACGAACACACCCGCCGGTCCCCCACCGCCCAGCCCGATCCGGTCCAGCAGGACGAACACCAGGAACACACCCGGCGGATGCGCGCCCACGTGCGTCGTCCAGTGCACCGGCTGGTCGGTGAGGATGTGATCGGAGAACGTGCGGAGCATCCCGAGAACGCTCCCCACGCGGGGAACGTCGTAGAGGTATTCCTGGTTGCTTGTCAGCCGTCCGACCACGCCGCGCTGCCAGCCGTCGACGAGCGCGAGCGAGAGGGTCCAGACCGCTGCCGCACCCCACCCCGTGGCCAGGAGCGGCCGCCAGACCATCCGCTTGGCGAGCCCCGGCCCGTGGAGCACCACCAGCAGGGCCGTGACCAGCGCGACCGGAGTGCCCGGGCCGACGTGCGGCAGCCACTCCGCGAGCAGCGGCGGGAAGGCCAGGAAGATGTTCACGCCCCCGCGGAGCAGATGCCATCCGGCCAGCGCCGTGGCGACGACCAAACCGGCGGCTCCCGCGACCGCCGCAAGATCCGCCACTAGTGCCCGATCCCGGCCCATGCGCGGGGCGCGGGTGGCGCGTGAGCTCACACCAGACGCTAACGCCGCATCTACGTGGATCGTGGCGGGCGCCGCGATCCGTAAGAAAATGAGAACCGAGA
>JAODNO010000116.1 GCA_025465235.1 Pseudonocardia sp. | reverse complement strand
CCCTGTTGTCGCCGGTGACCGACCTGGTCTCCTCCAGTCTCAGGAGTCTCTCGCGGCACTGATGCCGGAGCAACCGGGCTCACCGGCTCCATCCCGGTGCGGGACCGGCGAGGGGTGTGGGCCGGTTCCCTGAGCTGATCGCTCCTCGGCACCACCTCCGAGCAGGTCGCGGAGGCCAGCCCGCGTTGGTGCGCATCAAAATCGACCGCCCCGCCGAACGACACGTTCCCCCACATGACCGATGCCGGGATCCCCGTGACCACTCCCGCCACCCACCCCGGCGGGTCCGGTTTGCCGCCCGATGTGCCACTGATCACACCGTGCCAGAGCAAGGAACGCTAGGTCGCGGCGGAGTCGGCCCCCGACCCGGGCGAGGGGCGCCGCCGGGACACGGCCACCAGCACCACGGAAGCGGCGCCGACATTGTGCAGGGCCCGCAGGCCGAGCCCGGTGAAGCACAGCACAGCGCCGGAGCAGAAGCGGCGGCGGCCGCCCGCCCGGCATTCCAGGTCGATCGTCCCGGACTCCACCAGGACGAGCGCGTCCCGCCATTCCGACTCGTCGTAGAGCCGTGTGGCGCCAGGCGCGAGGGTGACCACGGTGGCCCGGAACGACGGGCCCAACGGTCGGCCGAGGAACGAGAACGGAGGCGTGTCCATCACGACCGTCCTGCGAGCGTAGCCCCGACCACGCCGTCCGACACACCGTTCACCGGGCCCTCCGCACCGTCGGGCGGACCGCTCGGGCCCACTGCCGGTTACGACATCCGGGGAGGGCGGAAATCATCGGTCGCGGCGGATCCGGCCTCGCTCTCGTCGAGGTGCAGCCGCAGCATCGCCGCGGCGGCCCAGGCCGGTGGCCTGCCGCGCAGCGACACGAGCACCATCGTCGCGAACGCCAGCGGCACCGACCACAGGGCCGGCTGCCCGAGCACGATCGCGAGTAGGCCGGGTGGGGTGCCGAGGAACAAGTCGACACCGATCACGCCGGCCGAGGAGATCAACCCGACGACCACGCCCACGACGGCGCCCTGGGTCGTCAGCCGCGGCCACCAGATCCCGAGGACCAGCAGCGGGCAGAAGGTGGACGCCGCGACTGCGAACGCCGACGTGACCAGCACGCCCACGTCGACCCGCGCCGCGGGCAGCGCGAGCAGCACCGCCACAGCCGCGGCGCCGAGCGGCGTGAACCGCAGGCGTCGCAACGTCCCCGGTACCAGGTCGTGCGAGATCGCACCGGACACGGCGAGCAGCAGCCCGAGGGACGTCGCGAGGAACGCTGCGAAGGCGCCTGCGGTGAGCAGGGCGGTGAACAATGAGCCGACCCAGCTCTGGTCGACCCTGGCCGGCAGTGCCACCACCACGGTGTCGGTGCCGCCGGACAGGTACAGCTCGGGGAGCAGGACCGCTCCGAGCAGTCCGTAGATCGGCGGGAAGAGGTAGAACACCCCGAGCAGCCCGACGGTGATGGCAGCGGTGCGCCGGGCGCCGTGGCCGTCGGCACTGGTGTGGAACCGGACGAGGATGTGCGGCAGGCCCATCGTCCCGAACACGGTGGCGATCAGCACCGACCACGTGGCGAGCACCGGGTACCCACCGGGGTCGAGCAGGGGCCGTTCCCACTCCCTGCCGCCAGGCGGCCGCCCGGCTCCGACCTGCGGCACGGCCGCCCCGGCGTCGAACACCCAGGTGGTCCCGGCATGCGCTTCGTAGCGTCCGGGAGGGAGCACCTGCTGCGGCCCGCCCCCGATGGACACGCGGGTCGGCTCGGTGATCGTGAGCTCGGTGTCGAGCCGGAACTGCACCTGGGTGGCTGCGGGGAACCGTGTGAACTCGACCGGCTCGAGAGCGTTGGCGCGGGTGCTCGGGCCCACGTGCAGCACCAGCCAGATCGCCGGGACGATGAACAGCACGAGCTTGAGCGCGAACTGGAACGCCTGGACGTAGGTCGCCGCGCGCATCCCGCCCAGGGCGAGCGTGATGCTGACGGCCGCGCCGGCGATCACGACCCCCACCCAGTAGGGGCTCCCGCCGACGACGGCGAGCACCTGGCCGGCGGCGGTGAACTGCGGCACCAGGTAGAGGAACCCGATCACCAGCACCACCACCGCGGCAAGCCTGCGCAGCACCGGGGACCCCAACCGCGCCTCGGCGAAGTCCGGCACCGTGAGCGCCCCGGTACGGCGCAGCGGCGCGGCCACGAGCGCGAGCATCACGATGTATCCCGCCGCGAAACCGACGGGGTACCAGAACGCGCCGACCCCGTCCTTGACGACGAGGCCCGCGACACCGAGGAACGACGCCGCCGACAGGTACTCCCCCGAGACGGCAGCCGCGTTCACCGTCGGGGAGATCCGACGCGAGGCCACCAGGAAGTCCGAGGTCGTGCGCATCGCCGCCACTCCACGCGCCCCGATCAGCAGCGTGATCAGCAGCACCGGGACGATGGCGAAGATCACCCGCGACCTCTCGCCCGGCGCGGCGGCCGTTCCGTGCGCTCGGCCCAGCGCAGCTGGCACCAGGCCAGCGCGACGAGCACCGGGTACGGCAGCACGGCCACCGCCAGCCAGGACACCGGGATTCCGGCGAACCGCACCTCGTCCAGCCACGGGGCGGCGGCGAGCAGCACGGGAAGGCCGAGCAGCAGTGCGGCCAGCAGCCCGAGAACGATGAGCGCGTACCGCAGCTGCCGGCGGTGGATCCGCCGGGCCCGCTCGGCGTCGGCGGGAGCGAGATGCGGCGGTGCGGGTGGGACGCCCCTGCGGCCACCCGCGAGTGCGAGCCGCGTCTGGGGGCTCGTCACCGCGATCCGGCGCTGTCGTGTCATCGAAACTGCCTCGTCATCCGGCCTGTCCCGTCACGCAACCTGTCTCGTCATCGGAGCTGCCGGTTCGCAGGATCGAACGCTCCGTGCCTCGCCGCGTCCATCAGCTGCTCACGCAGCTCGCGGGCGTGGCGGCGGCTGACCGGAACGTCGCCCAGGTCGGTGTGGGCGAGCAGCCCGCCCGAGAGATCGCTGCGGAGCTCGCGGACGGCACGCACGGCGAGCAGATAGCTGCGGTGCACACGGCTGAAGCCGGCGGCCCGCCAGTGCTCCTCGAGGCGGGAGATCGGCATCCGTACGAGGTGCGCTCCGGTCGGGGTGTGCAACCGGACGTAGTCGCCCTGCGCCTCGACGAAGCGGATGTCCTCGCGCCGGACGAAGCGGGTGCGGCCGGCGAGCTCGACCGGAACCGCGGCGAGCGCGTCGACCGGAGCGGGCACCGTGCCGGGGGCCGCAGCCGCGGTGAAGCGCCGCACCCTGGCGAGTGCGGCGGCGAGTCGCTCCGCACTGACCGGTTTGAGCAGGTAGTCGACAGCACCGATGCCATAGGCCGACGCCGCGTGCTCCTCATAGGCGGTGACGAAGACGACCACCGGTGGGTCGGTCATGCGGGAGAGCAACGATGCCAGCTCCATTCCCGTCATCGCGGGCATCGAGATGTCGAGGAACACCGCGTCGAGCGGGCCGGCCTGGATCTGCCGCAGGGCCATGATGGGGTCTGCCGCCACCGCCACGGTGGCCACGTCCGGCGACTCCAACAGCATTCTGTGCAGCTCCTCGAGCGCGGGGGCGACGTCATCCACCGCGAGCAGGCGCAGCCCGGTCACGACGCCACCACCCCCGGTTGGAAACGCGGCAGGCGCAGCAGTACCCGGGTGCCCGCGCCCACCGCCGTCTCGATCACCAGCCCGTAGCCGGCCCCGAAGACCGTGCGCAACCTGCGGTCGACGTTGAGCAGCCCCAGGCTCCCGGGCCTGCCGCGCCCCGCCAGGACGGCGGCAGCGTACTCGGGATCCATGCCGGGCCCGTCGTCCTCCACGGCGATCACGCATTCGGTCCCCGCGGCCTCTCCGCTGACCTGGACGAGCCCGCTGGAACCGGGCAGCTCCACCCCGTGCCGCACCGCGTTCTCCACCAGCGGCTGGAGGACCAGATACGGGAGCGCGACGGGGAGGATCTCCGGCGCGATCCGCACCTGCACCCGCAGGCGGTCGCCGAGCACGGCGCGGGCGAGCGCGAGGTAGGCCTCGATCGCGCGGAACTCACCCGCGACCGTGGTGTAGTCGCCGTGGCGGGCGAGGCTGTGCCGCGTGTACTCGGCGAAGTCCAGCATGAGGTCACGCGCCCGCTCGGGGTCGGACCGGACGAACGACGCGATCGTCGTGAGGCTGTTGTAGACGAAGTGCGGCGAGATCTCCGCCCGCAGCGCCCGCAGCTCCGCCTGCTGGGCGACCTCGGCGGAGTTCTCCAGAAGCGCCCGCTCCAGCGCCTCGCCCACCCACAGGGCCGCCTCACGCGCCGCAGCTGCAGGCACCCGCCCGACCACGACCAGCACCCCGGCCAGCTCGTCCCGCGCGTGGATGGGCAACGCCGCGACACCGCCACCCGCCGAGCGCACGTCCGTGCGCAGCACCTTGCCGGCGAGCCGCTCGGCGGCGACCAGGTCGGCGGGGCGCCCCGACCACGTCAGCTCGCCGGAAAGCCCGCCGATCCCCACGGCGTCGGCGTCGAGCAGGCTGCGCAGGCCGCGCGAAGCCGCGTCTGCGGCGGGTCCGGCGATACCGCCGCGCAGACAACCGGCGATGCGCCGGCCCTCCGCCAGCGTGCCCATCGCCTCGCGCCCCCGACGGGAACCGCGCCACCGGCGGGGCCGGCCGCCGCCGGGCACCCGCACCGCACCGACCTCCACCATGCACCCCTCCGTCACCGAACAGCGCGACGGTAGGTCACGCCGGGCATTGGGGCCAGCCCGTGACGAGGTCAGCCGCCTCTTAACGCCGCGTCGAAGGCAGCCGACGGCGGATCGAACGCGAGCCGGCGCACGAACTCCAGCGCCTCGGGTGCGCCGACGAGCCGGTCCATCCCCGAGTCCTCCCATTCCACCGAGATCGGGCCGGCGTAGCCGATGGTGTTGAGCATCCGGAAGCACGCCTCCCACGGGACGTCGCCGTGCCCTGTGGAGACGAAGTCCCAGCCTCGCCGCGGGTCGGCCCATGCCAGGTGCGAGCCCATCCGCCCGTTGCGGCCGTTGCCCACCTGGCGCTTCGCGTCCTTGCAGTCGACGTGGTAGATCCGGTCCTGGAAATCCCACAGGAACCCGACGGGGTCGAGGTCCTGCCAGACGAAGTGGCTCGGATCCCAGTTCAGCCCGAACGCCGGCCGGTGCCCGACGGCCTCGAGTGCCGCCACGGTCGTCCAGTAGTCATAGGCGATCTCCGAAGGGTGCACCTCGTGGGCGAACCGCACACCCACCTCGTCGAACACGTCGAGGATCGGGTTCCACCGGTCGGCGAAGTCGCGGTAGCCGTCGTCCACCATCGACTGCGACACCGGCGGGAACATCGCCACGGTCTTCCAGATCTTCGACCCGGTGAACCCGATGACCGTGTCGACGCCGAGCTTGGCGGCAGCCCGGGCGGTCACCTGCATCGCCTCGGCCGCTCGCCGCCGCACACCCTCCGGCTCGCCATCACCCCACACCCGCGCGGGGAGGATCCCCCGGTGTCGCTCGTCGATCGGGTCGTCGCAGACGGCCTGCCCCGTGAGGTGGTTGGAGATGGCGTACACGGACAACCCGTGCTTCTCCAGCACGTCGAGGCGGCCCTGCACGTACCCGTCGTCCTCCACGGCGGCCCAGGGATCGAAGTGGTCGCCCCAGCAGGCGATCTCCAGCCCGTCGTAGCCCCACTCCCCCGCCAGCCGGGCGACCTCCTCGAACGGAAGGTCGGCCCACTGGCCGGTGAACAACGTGATCGGTCGCGCCATGGCGCGGTGCCCCTTTCGGCGAGGGTGATCAGGATGCGATCGCTTGCCAGCCGCTGCCACTGCGGGCGGACCGGACAACGGCGTCGAGCACGAGCTGAACCTGCAGGCCGTCGGCGAACGACGGCGTCGGGTCGGTGCCCGCCGCGAGATCGCGCACCAGGTCGGCGACCTCGTGCGTGAACGAGTGCTCGTAACCGAGCAGGTGGCCCGGCGGCCACCATGCGCCCGCGTAGGGGTGGGTGGGCTCGGTGACGAGGATCCGCCGGAACCCGGCCGTCTCCGGGTCCTCCGTGCCGTCGTAGAAGGACAGCTCGTTCATCGACTCGAAGTCGAACGCGAGCGAGCCCGCGCTGCCGTTGATCTCCAAGCGGATCGCGTTCTTGCGACCCGTGGCGAACCGGGTGGCCTCGAAGCTCGCGACGGCCCCGCCCGCGAAGCGGCCGAGGAAGAGCGCAGCGTCGTCGACGGTCACCGGGCCGCGCTCGGCGGAACCGGACGCCGACAACCCGCTCGACGCCTCCGGCAGCGGCCGCTCGGTGATGAACGTCTCGGTCAGCGCCGAGACACCGGTGAGCCGGTCGCCGGTGACGAACTGGGCCATGTCGACGATGTGCGCACCGATGTCGCCGAGCGCCCCGGACCCGGCCCGCTCCGCCTGCAGCCGCCAGACCAGCGGGAACTCCGGGTCCACGATCCAGTCCTGCAGATACACCGCCCGCACGTGGCGCACCTGGCCGATCCGCCCCTGCTCCACCAGCCGCCGGGCGAGCGCCACCGCGGGCACCCGCCGGTAGTTGAAGCCCACCATGCTGCGCACGCCCCTGGCCTGCGCCCGCTCCGCCGCGGCCACCATCGCCCGCGCCTCGTCGACGGTGTTGGCCAGCGGCTTCTCGCACAGCACGTGCTTGCCTGCCTCCAGCGCGGCGACCGCGATCTCCGCGTGCGTGTCGCCCGGCGTGCAGACGTCGACGAGCTGGACGTCGTCGCGCCGCAGCAGCGCCTTCCAGTCCGTCTCCGTGGTCCGCCAGCCCATCCGCTGCGCCGCCGCCGTGGTGGCCGCGGCGTTGCGGCCGCACAGCACCGCCATGTCCGGTTGCAGCGGCAGGTCGAAGAACCGGCCCGCCGTCCGCCACGCCTGGGAGTGGGCGGCGCCCATGAAGGCGTAGCCCACCATGCCGACCCCGAGCACCCGTTCGCTCCCCACGGCGCTCAGGACTCGAACCCGAGCGGGAGGTAGTTGCCGACGTTCTCGCGCGTGATCGTCGCCGAGGCCAGCGTGATGGAGGCGGGCACCTCCTGCTCTGCAAGATCACCCATGCCCCGACCCTGCGCCACGAGCCGCGCCAGCGCAACAGCCGACGACGCCATCGATGGGCTGTAGGTGACCGTCGCCTTGAGAACCGTCTTGTCGGCCTGGATGTCGCGCATCGCGTTGGCCGACCCCGCTCCGCCCACCATGAAGAACTCGTTGCGCCCGGCCTGGTTGATCGCGGCGAGGACGCCGATGCCCTGGTCGTCGTCGTGGTTCCAGACGGCGTCGAGCCGCGGCGCCGCCTGCAGCAGGTTCGCGGTGACCCGCTGACCGCCCTGCGCGGTGAAGTCGGCCGCCTGGCGCGGGCCGACTCGGAAGCCATAGGCGCCCAGGGCGTCGGCGAAGCCCTGGCTGCGGGCCTGGGTCAGCGGGAGGTTGTCGATGCCCGCGATCTCGCCGATCACCGGGTTGGCGACTCCCGCGGCGCGCAGCCGCTCGCCGACGTATTTGCCCGCGCTCACGCCCATGCCGTAGTTGTCCCCACCGATCCACGTGCGATAGGCCAGCGGCGAGTCGAAGATCCGGTCGAGGTTGACCACCGGAATGCCGGCCTGCATCGCCGCACGGCCGACCGAGGTGAGCTGGCTACCGTCGTTGGGCAGGATCACCAGCGCGTCCACATCCCTGTTGATCAGGGTCTGGACGGCGGCGATCTGCTGGGTGATGTCGTTGGTCGGGTTGACGGCCTCGAACGTCACGTCGGAGTACGCCTTCGCCTGCGCCTGCGCGTTGTTCGCGATGGCGGCGATCCACCCGTGGTCGGCGGCGGGCGCGGAGAAGCCGATGGTCACTGGCCTGCCGGGAGCGGCGTTGTCCCCGCCGGCGGCGGCTGCGGGCGCGCTCGTGGTCGACGACGGGGCCTCGTTGCTGGTGCAGGCGGTGAGCGCGGCACCGGCCCCGACACCGAGGGCGCCGGCGAGGAAGCCACGGCGCCGCAGGACACCGGGTACGGCCAGGGGGTCGGGCATCGTGGACTCCTTCGTTGGGGTCGGTCGGCCTGCGGTTTCAGCCGGCAGCTGACGAGCGCTGCGCACGGGCCTGGATCAGCACGGCGACGACGATGATCACGCCTTTGGCGATGTTCTGGACCTCGGTCGCCAAGTTGTTGAGCACGAAGAGGTTGGTGATCGTCGTGAACACGAGCACGCCGAGGATCGAGCCGATCAACGTGCCACGGCCCCCGGTGAGCAGCGTGCCGCCGATGATTACCGCGGCGATCGCGTCGAGCTCGTACAGCGTGCCGTGCGTGCTCGACCCGGTGGTGGTCAGCGACGCGATCATGATCGCGGCGATGCCGGCACACAGCCCGGACACGGCGTACAGCAGGACGGTGTGCCTGCGGACGTCGACCCCGGCCAGCCGGGCCGCCTCTGCGTTGCCGCCGATGGCGAACGTCCGGCGGCCGAACGTGGTGCGGTTGAGCACCACCCAACCGACCGCCACCACCGCTGCGAAGATGTAGACCAGCAGCGGGATCCCGAGCACTCGGGTGTTCGCGATTCCCGCGATCACGGGGTCGGTGACGATCTGGCTGCGCCGCCCGGAGATCCGCTCGGCCAGACCCTGGGCGGAGATCAGCATCGCCAGCGTGACGATGAACGGGACGATCCGGCCGTAGGCGATCAGCAGGCCGTTGATCAGGCCCGCCCCGACGCCGACGGCGACCGCGCAGAACACCATCACGGCCGGGCCGTAGGACTGGGTCGCCACGGTCGTGGCCCAGACCGACGCCAGCGCCATCACCTTGCCGACCGACAGGTCGATGCCGCCGCCGATGATCACGAACGTGACGCCGACGGTCAGCACCCCGATGATCGAGGCCGACGTCAGGATCGTCAGCAGGTTCGACGTCGTCAGGAACGTGTCGGCCGTGACGACGCCGACCACGCACAGGAGCGCGAGCACCGCGACGAGCCCGAGGTTGCGGCCCGCGCCGCTGTCGAGCAGCCGGCTCAGCGGGGACCGGGCCGGCTCGGCGTTACGCGCGGCCTGCTCGACCCGACTCCGCTCGTCCGCGGCGGGTGCCGATGTGACCTCCGCCTGGGCTCCGCCCGGTGCCGTGCCGGATGCTGTGCCCTGCTCGCTCACTGGCCGGCACCTTCCTTCGCAGATGGTTCGAGCGCTTCCATGACCAGGTCGAGGACCCGACCCTCGTCGAGCTCGGCGCTCGGGGCCGCGTGGACGACCCGGCCCTCGCGGACGACAAGCACCCGGTCGGCGAGGCCGAGCACCTCGGGCACTTCGCTGGACACCAGCACGATCGCCGCGCCCTCCGCCGAGAGCCGCCGGATCAGCGCATAGATCTCGCTGCGCGCGCCGACGTCCACGCCGCGGGTGGGCTCGTCCAGGAGCAGGACCGAGCACCCCTGCAGCAGCCAGCGGGCCAGCACGACCTTCTGCTGGTTGCCGCCGGAGAGCGTCCGAACAGGGCGGGTGGCGTCGGCCGGGCGGACGTCGAGCCGCGCCGTGACCGCACCGGCGTCGGTGAGGTCCGCGTCCCTTCCCAGGAAGCCGAACCGGGCGAACCGGGCGAGTGCGGGCAGCGAGACGTTGCGGTACACGGGCTCGGCCATCAGCAGGCCCTGGCTCTTGCGTTCCTCGGGCGCCAGGCCCATCCCCGCCCGAACCGCGGCGGGCACCGAGCCCGGGCGCAGCGCCTTCCCCCGC
>JAODNO010000113.1 GCA_025465235.1 Pseudonocardia sp. | reverse complement strand
GAGGAAGCCGACCAGGGACGCCAGGACGCGGCCCCACTCGCGCCGGAAAACCTCCTCGATCAGAAGCCATCCTCCATTGGGATCTCCACCAACGGCCGGACCTCGACCGCACCGCCCAGCCGCACCGCCGGAATCCGCTGGACGAACTCCAACGCCTCGTCCAGGTTGGAGGCGTCGAGCACGTAGTAGCCGCCGAGCACCTCCTTGGTGTCGGCGAAGGGGCCGTCGGTGATCAAGGCCTCGCCAGGGCTATGACGAACCGTGGTCGCCGTCTCGGCTGGTTGCAGATGGGCGCCTCCGAGGCAGCGCGGGTCCTCGCGCAGCGCCAAGTATTCAGCGTTTACGGGTCCGTACTCGTCGGGTCCGAGCGCTTCGTGGCTACCCGGCTTCGGGAAGATGAGCAGTGCGTACTTCATCCGTGCCTCCTTTGGGGGATCATCTCTCGACATCGAGACGAACAGGCGGCACCGCAGGGGACAGCGACCGTCGAAATTCTTCCAGATGTCGACAGGGCCATGACCGCGACCGCTGCCCCTACCGCGAGACCGGCACTGCATGACAAGCCCATGCGTGCTGCTCTGCGTGCAGGCCATGGGGCGGGGAGCGGCCCGAGCAGGGACTTCGCCGCGACGGTGAGGTTCGGCGACCACCTGTCAGGCGCACCACGCAGTAAGCAGGAGCGCCGTTCCTGGACGACGGTCCGGTGCGGCAACGAGGACGAAACCGCCGTGCGATCGAGGGCCGAGCGCTGCTCGTCGGCTCACCTCGAGCGCAGGAGCGGTGAGCACCATGGTCATGATGCGACGGTAGTAGTGCAGCTATTTCAAACGACGGACCACTAGGCAGGAGGAAGCTCGATGCCAGACCGGTCACTTAAGCACACACCCGTGCCACCGATACCGCAGTATCCGTCCGGGACCTTGGCGAGGTACTGCTGGTGGTAGTCCTCGGCGTAGTAGAAGTGGGTGAGCGGGGCGATCTCCGTGGTGATCTCGCCGTAGCGGGAGGCCGCGAGGGCACCGCCGTAGTTCTTGGCGGTCGTCTCGGCGAGCTCGCGCTGTGCGTCGTCCGTGTAGTAGATCGCCGAGCGGTACTGCGTGCCGCGGTCGTTGCCCTGCCGCATGCCCTGCGTCGGGTCGTGAGCCTCCCAGAACAGCTTCAGCAGCGTCTCGTAGCTGACCTGCGCCGGGTCGAACACGACGAGGACGACCTCCGTGTGCCCGGTGAGCCCGGAACACGTCTCCTCGTAGGTGGGGTTGTCGGTGAACCCGCCCGCGTATCCCACGGCGGTGGAGTACACCTCCGGCGTCTGCCAGAAGATCCGCTCGGCACCCCAGAAGCAGCCCATCCCGAACACCGCGGTCTGCAGGCCGTCGGGGAACGGCGGCTGGATGCGGTGGCCGTTCACGACGTGCTCCGTGGGGACCCGCAACGCCGTCGGGCGACCGGGCAGCGCCTGGTCGGCGGTGATCATCTGCGACTTGTCACGTCCGAACAGACCCATGAGACCCAGATTACGCGGACGCGCAGGAGTGCCACCGCGGTCGTGAGGGCGCCCGAACCGGGTCCCCGGTCACGGAGGCGGGAAGCCGTCGCTGATGGCGGAGCGCAGCATCGCGCGCGCCGACCACTTCAGCATCGCCGCTGCTTCCTCGCGCGGCAGGCCGGCGACGTCGACGAGCCACACGAAGGCCTCGATGCCGGTGGCGGAGCGGATCGCCACCGCGAGCCGGTGCAGGTCGAGGTCGGGGCGCGACGCGGCCAGCGGGGAGAGCGCATCTTCGATCCAGCCGATGACGCGGCCCCGTCGCAGCACCGGTGCCGTCGGATCGTGACCGGGTTCGAGGGACAGCCGGAGCGAGGCCCGCAGCTGTTGCTCCCAGTCCACGGTCACGCGCGTCGAGCCCTGGATCACCAGCTCCAGACGCTCCTCAGGGTCGGCCGGTGCGTCGTCCGGGAGCAGCGACGTTCTGTCGATCTCCGGATGGGCCGCCACGAGCAGCGCCCGCTGGTTGGGAAAGTAGCGGTACGCCGTGGTTCGGGATACCGCGGCGCTAGCGGCGGCCTCCTCGACGGTCGGCGTCACACCGCTGGCCAGCAGCTCCCTCGCGGCCGAAACCAGCGCATCGCGCGTACGCGCTTTCTGGTTCCGGCGGCCCACCTGCTCGTAGGGGATTGCCATCGACGTTCACGGTACCTTACTGTCCTTCGTGGTACTGCAGTCCCACGAAGGAGACCGCGATGTGCGACAGCGACCCCGTCACAACCGATCCCGGTCTCTACTCGGTGGTGTTCGAGAACGACCGCGTGCGGGTGCTGCACTATCGCGACCGCCCCGGCGACCGCACCTCGCTGCACTCCCATCCCGACATGGTGATCATCCCGTTGAGCAGCTTCAGCCGCCGCCTCACGGTGGACGGGCGGACCGTCGAGGTGGAGAAGACGGCGCACGAGGCGGGGTGGGTGCCGGCCCAGGCGCACATCGGGGAGAACGTGGGCACGACGGAGTCGAACGCGCTCTTCGTCGAGCTGAAGTAGCGCCTAGGCCGGCACCCCGCGTCAGAACGCCGCCGCGGCGCCCACTCCACTGCGGGTGTCGGCCCCGGCGCGCAGCAACGGCCCGTCACCGCGGCTCACGGCGCACATCCGGCCCAGCGCCCACTCCCCTGCGTCGGTGACCAGGTGACCGCGGCGGCGCAACTCGTCCAGCGTCGCCGCGCCCAGCCGCGACTCGGCGATCAGCCCACCCGGCTCCCAGCCCCGCGGCGCGAAGGACGAGGGGAACGACGTGGTGTGCCACGCCGGCGAGTCGATGGCGGCCTGCAGATCCAGCCCTCCGACGGTGTGTGCGAGCCAGAAGCACAGCTGCCACTGGTCCTGCTGGTCGCCGCCCGGAGTGCCGAAGGCGAGCCGTGGCTCGCCGTTGCGCAGCCCCAAGGAGGGGCTCAGCGTCGTGCGCGGACGCCTGCCGGGCACGAGCGAGGACGGCAGGCCGTCCTCCAGCCAGAACATCTGCCCTCGCGTGCCGAGGCAGAACCCGAGCGCCGGGATGGTGGGCGAGGACTGCAGCCAGCCACCCGACGGCGTCGCGGAGACCATGTTGCCTGCGGCGTCCACGACGTCGACGTGCACCGTGTCGCCGCGCACCGCGCCCGTGCGGCTGACCGTCGGCTCGCCCAGCCCGGGCCCACTCACCCCGTCGCCGTGCTTTGCGCCCGGCTTCGCCGCATACGTCCCGAGTCGCGGCTCGCGGCCATCGGGCGAGCCGGGGCGCAGCTCGAGCGATGCCTGGTCACCGATCAGCGCACGCCGGGCGGCGGCGTACTCCGCGGACACCAACGTCTCCAGTGGCACCGGTGCACTGTCGCCGTACCAGGCCTCTCGGTCGGCGAGCGCGAGCTTGATCGCCTCCACCGCCCGGTGCACCGTCTCGGCGCTGGCGACGCCGTCCGGGTAGCTGACGTCCCCGTCACGGAGCAGTTGCAGCGTCTGCGGCAGCACCGGCCCCTGCGACCAGGCCCCTGCCTTCGCCACCGTCCAGCCGTCCCCGACGTCGACGGTCAGGGCGTCCTCATACGTGGCCGACCAACCGGCCAGGTCCTCCGCGGTGAGCAGGCCCGCGTGGTCGCGACCGGACTCGTCGCGCACCGGTGTGCGACAGAACGACTCGATCTCCTCGGCGACGAAGCCGCGGTACCAGGCGTCGCGGGCGGCGTCGATCTGGCGCTCGCGGTCGCCACCCGCTGCAGCGGCGGCGTCGAGGAGCCGCTGCCAGGTGGCGGCCAGCACCGGCAGCCGGTGGACCGACGTCGGCACCTTGCCATCGGGCATCCAGGTGGCGGCGGAGCTCGGCCAGTACTCGCGGAAGAAGTCGGCGACCGTGTCGATCGTGGCCGGGATCCGCGGAACCAGCGGGAATCCGGAAGCCGCGTAGCCGAGCGCGGGTTCGAGCACCTCCGCCAGCGACATCGTGCCGTGATCGCGCAGCATGGTCAGCCAGCCGTCCCACGACCCGGGCACGGTCGGGGCCAGCAGACCGGTGCCGGGGACGATCGTCAGACCGAGCTCGTCACGCAGCAGAGCGGTGGTCGCGCGCGCGGGCGCGACTCCCTGCGCGCAGAGCACCCGTGGCGTGGAGTCGCCTGCGGTGACGAAGACAGCGGGCAGGTCGCCACCCGGCCCGCACAGGTGCGGCTCGACGACCTGCAGCACGAAGCCCGCCGCGACCGCGGCGTCGAACGCGTTGCCACCGCGGGCGAGCACGGCCATGGCCGTGGACGTCCCGAGGTAGTGGGTGCTGGATACGGCGCCGTGGGCGCCTCGCTGCTCGTGCTTCGTCGGCGACATGAACCAGATCATTGTCGGCAAGGCGCCGCTTTGTCGGACGAGAGCGGCACGAATCACGCCTTCCGCGTGATTCTCCAGCCTCGACCTCGGCCCCTCCCGCTCAGAGCTCGGCTGCGAGCGGCACCTCGTCGATGGCAGGCGACGTCATCCATTCCCGCAGGGCGCGGGTGGCCGCGACGTCGTCGGCGTTGTACTCGAGTAGACGCCTGCGCTGGTGCTCGTCGGGCGCAGCGCCGTCCATGCCGACGGCATCCCGGTACCACCGCATCGAGTTCTCCCCACCTGCCTCCGGATCGCGCCAGGCGAAGCCCGCGGCCGGTGCGATCCGCTTGAGGCCCTTCCCGTGCGCGCACAGGAACCAGTCGCTCACGACGGCGAACAGGTCGACCCAGCACGGGTCGGCGATGAACGCTTCGACGTCGGCGATCGGGGGGACGCCCGGTAGCCCCACGAAACGGCGCGCGGATGCCAGCAACCAGCGGTTCTCAGCCTGCTCGTTGTAGCAGTAAGCGGCGAAGCTGCGACCCGTGGCGGCGGCAGCGTCCCGGATGCCGGTGAGCCAGCTCCAGAACTCGGCGAAGGAGCGGCCCTCGTCCTCTGTGGGAACCGGCTCCCAGGTGGCGAAGGCGCGGTATCCGTCGGGTTCGTCATCCGGCCTCGTGCCGCCGGGGTGCCGCAGCAGCACGCCCCACAGGTAGGCCCCGGACTCGCCGAAGCTCTCCATGTCGACGTCCACCTCGATGTCGGCGCGGAGAACCGGCATCCGCGGCACGCGGCGCACCACCGAGAGCCCGCGCTGCCGGGCTCTCGCCAGGGCGATCATGTCGGCGAACGGCGCGCCGGGCGCCGCGATCGGCGGTTCGGCGGCGGGGTCGAGTGCAGCGAGGTGCGCGACCGTTTGCACACCGACGTCCCGTAGCGCAACCGCGGGTTCCCCGCGCACGACCAGGCTGACATCGTCGACGCGCTCCAGCTCGGCCTCGCACGTGGGCCACCACGGGCAGTGCCGGCACTCCGTGATGCGCGAGGGCGCAGCCATGGCGGGCGCGCCGGTGGCCGCCGCCGTGGCGACGGCGACCCGGTCGGCGAAGCGGGAGTCGTACTCCGCGAGCGTGGAACGCGCCCCGGGCCAGTGGCCCGCGCGCAGGTCGTGCCAGACGACGACGTCGGCGTCCATACCGATCACCCCGCCGTGGTCGCCGTGTAACTGCTCGGGAACCGGCGTCCAGCCGGCGGCGCGGAGCATGCGGTTCAGGTGGGCCAGCCGGAGCAGGTCGCGCGGCTGGGATCGCACCTTGCGCTGCGGATCGGCCCCGGCGCGGCGTGGCCACGGCTCGACGAGCGGGGAGGTGAGCGCCCCGGAGCCCGGATCGGTGATCCGGTGCCGCACGACGATGACCGGCACGTAGCCCCCACCGGACACCCGGACCAGCAGCTCCACTCCGCCACGGCGGCCGGAGGAGCCGATATCGGGCAGTACCGCTCCCCAGATCAGCTGCGCACCGGCGTCGACAGCCGCTGCAGTGGCCGCGATCCGCTCGCGCGTGGGCCCGGTCGCCGGCACAACGTGCCAGGCAGCCCCGTTGGCGGCCGCGATCCGTTCGCCGATGCGGGCACGGTGCGCGGCGGCGTCCTCCCGCCGCTGCTCCAGCGACGGATCGGGCAGAGCGCGGGGAGACCCGATCGCGGTGGGGTCGTGGTCGAGGTGGACCCGGCGACGGCAGCGCGTGGTGACGGCGGCGTCGAGCAACACACCGGCTGCACCGGTGGGGGGCTGCCCGATGGATCCCACCGGGGAAGGCCGGTTCTCGATCGCCGTCACGTTGCCAAGGGTAATGACCGCCACCGACAGTCGGTGGTGATGCCGCGACCACCCGAACCGGTGATCCCCGGTCCGGACGCGCCGAGCAGCACAGCACAGCGCAGCGAGGACGGGCTCCGAGCCCTAAGCTGCTGGCCACCCCGTCCTGATCATCGGGCCGGGCGCGAGGAGGGTGAGCGGATGGGGCTCCGGCGACGGTCCGGTGATGACGCGAGCTCCGCGGGCGCCACGGCAGCGGCAGCGGCAGCGGCCACGAAGAAGAAGGCCGGGCGGGCGGCGCGGAAGGCCGGTCCCGCCACCGAGAGCATGGAAGCCGACCTCGCCCGACGCACGCGCCAGCCCCTGACCGCCTCGCGGGCAAAGCGCCTGATCGGCGTCAGCAAGGCCGTCGCTCCGCTGCTGGCGCCCTACGCGCTTGCGGCCGCCGGGGTGCTCCGCGCCCGCTGGGACTCCTACCGGGCGGCTCGACTGGGCGTGCACCCGAGCCAGCTGTCCGCATACGCGGGGCCGGGCGGGGCCCTGCACGCCAGGCTGTCGCGGGTGGCGGAGGCGCTCAGCGAGCTGGAGTCGGGGGCGGGTGCGGGGTCCACCGAGACCGCCCGCACGTTCGCCGTCGAGACGCGCCCGCGGCTGGCCGACCTGGCAGTCGCCGTGCGTGCCGCCGAGCAGATGCCCACCGCGCGCCGGCGCACCGCCTACCGGGCCATCGGAGGGGAGCTCGACCGCATCGAGACCGACCTCCTCACCCACCTGGGCATCGGTACGTAGCGTGGTCGGCTACCGTCCGTCCCCATGAGCGGCGGTTCTGCGGGCGGTCGCCACCCGCTGCGCGGTGCGGCGCTGGCCGTGCTGAGCACGCTGCTGACCGCTGTCGGGCATGTCGCCGGCGGCGGCGCCGTGCCTGATCTCGCGGTGCTCGTGGTGCTGTTCCCGCTGCTCGCGGCCGTGTTCGTGACGGTGGCGGAGCGCTGCCGGAGCTTGGCACGCGTAGTCACGACGCTGGCCGCAGGGCAGCTCACCCTGCACCTGCTGATGGACCTGCTGCATCCGGCGCACGATCTGGCGGAGCCGGCCATGGTGGCGCCCGGCCCGGAGATGCTGGGCATGCACGCGGCGGTCATCCTCGTCCTCGCCGTCGTACTGCGGCACGCCGACGCAGCCGCGGTCGGGCTCGTCGCCGCGCTGCGGAGGGTGCTGCCCCGGCGACTGACCCCGCTCCCTGCCGACCGACCACTGCCCACTCGCGCGGTGCCCGGTCCCGCCGTGTCCGCGCGGCTCGCGCGCGCTCTCGCCGTCGCCCACGTAAGGCGCGGCCCTCCGGTGGGGTGCTGACCAGCCACTCACCGAGCCCACACCGGAGACACCCATGTCCTCGTCCTTCCGCCGGTCCGCGCTGCGCGCCGGCACCGTCACCGCGGTCGCCGCAGGCGTCGCCCTCATCGGCGCGGCGCCCGCGCTCGCCCACGTCACCGCCCAGCCCGGCCGGGCCGAACAGGGCGGCTACACCGTGATCGCCTTTCGCGTCCCCACCGAGTCCGACACAGCGGGCACCGTCAAGCTCGAGGTGAAGCTGCCCGTCGACCACCCGATCACCTCGGTCCGCACCACGCCGCGATCCGGCTGGACCGCGACGACGACGAAGACGGCGGTGAACCCGCCGATCCAGAGCAATGGGCGCACGATCACCGAGACCGTCAGCACCGTCACCTGGACCGCCGACCCCGGCAGCCGGATCGGCCCCGGTGAGTTCGCCGAGTTCCCACTCTCGCTGGGCCCGCTGCCGACCGACACCGACCAACTCGTGCTCCCGGCTGTGCAGACCTACGACAACGGCGAGGTCGTCGCGTGGGACCAGCCGCCCGCCGCGGACGGGTCCGAGCCGGAACGGCCCGCCCCGACCGTCGCCTTGAGCCCGCCGGCGGCAGGCGGCGCAGACGTCGCCACGTCGACGACCGGCGGGACGACCACCACCGCGGTTGCCGTCGGCACCGACACCACGGCCCGCTGGCTCGGCGGTGCGGGCCTGCTCGTCGGGGCACTCGGCCTCGGCGTCGGGGCGGGCGCCGTGTTCCGGAACCGGCGCACGGCAGGAGCAGGCCGATGACCACCCGCGTCCTGCGCGCCGCCGCCGTCACCGTGCTGTGCGGGCTCGCTCTGCTGCTCGGCGCAGGCCAGGCGCTGGCGCACACCCGGCTGCAGAGCAGCGATCCCGCCGACGGCGCGAGCCTGGCGACCGCGCCGCAGCGCGTCTCGCTGACGTTCAACGAGTCGATGCAGCCCGGTTTCACGACGTTGACGGTGGTCGGGCCGGACCAGGCCAAGTACCAGACCGGGGACGTCGCGGCCAACGGTGACACGGTGAGCATCGGCGTGCGCCCGCTCGGCCCCGCGGGCCGCTACGAGATCGGCTACCGGGTGGTGTCCGAGGACGGACACCCGGTCACCGGCAGCGTCGCGTTCACCCTCACCACGCCCGGCCCGGGCAGCATTGCCGCTGTCGCAAGCCCGTCGGCCACCGGTCCCGCAGCGGCCCCTGCCCCGTCCACGCCCGCCGCGGCCGGGGCTCCCGCAACCCAGGACGGCGGCGGGGCCCCGGTGTGGCCGTGGATCGTCGGAGCCGTCGTTCTCGTCGGTGGCGGTGTGGTCGCGGCGATGCGGCTGGGACGGGGATGACGGCCCCCGCCGCGGGTCCGCGCCCGGTCGACCGGTACCTGCTGCCGGTCGCCTGGGCCGGGCTCGCGGTCGGGGCCTCCTTCCTGGCCAGCGTGCTCACCGGGGCGCTGGCCGGATCGACCCTGCCGGTGCTGGTCGGAACGTCGGTCACCCGCTCGGGCATGGATGTCGCCGGGGTGGCGTGCGTCGGGCTGACCCTGCTCGGCGCGCTCCTGCCGCAGGCCCGCGCCCTGCCGGGCAGGTCGCTGCGCGACCTGGTCCGGGTGCGGACGACGGCCGACCGCGCACTCGTGCTGCTGGCAGGAACCTGGCTGGCACTCGTACTGGTCGGCATATTGTTCCGGGTCGCGTCCGCGTTCGCTCGTCCGGTGGCCGAGCTGAACGGCCGCGAGGTGGTGGAGTGGGCGACGGAGCTCGCCGCAGGCCGGGGCATGGTGCTGACCGCGGGCTGCGCGGCCGTCGTCCTCGGCTGCGCCGCCGCCCGCCTGCGCGACCGCAACCTCGTTCAGGTGCGGATCCCGATGGTCGCCGCACTGCTCGGGTTGATCACCCCGGCGGTGACGGGCCACGCCGGCTCGGAGCCGGACCATGACCTCGCCGTCATCGCAGTGGGGGCGCACGTGGGCGCCGCGGCGCTGTGGGTCGGCGGGCTCGGAGCCGTGCTGGTGCTCGTCGCGCGGCACCGGCCCCTGCTCGACGCCGTGCTCCCCCGCTTCTCCCGGTTGGCCGGCCTGTGCGTGATCGCCATCACGCTGACCGGTGTGCTGACCGCCCAGTTCCAGTTGGCGAGCTGGGCCGCGCTCGTCAGCACCGGCTACGGCCGGCTCGTTCTCGCCAAGGCCGCTTGCCTGGTGGTGCTCGCGTGTCTTGGCGGGCTGGCCCGGCGCCGGCTCGCCGCCGGTCGCACCCCGGTGCTGCAGTGGGCAGGGCTCGAGACCGCGCTGATGGCGGTGACCCTCGGGCTCGCCGCCGCGCTGACCCAGTCGGCGTGACGCGCAGGACGCGTCAGGCGGGCGCCCGGTAGGCCTCCAGGAGGCGCAGCCACACCTCGCTGATCGTCGGGTAGGCCGGGACCGCGTGCCAGAGCCGGGCCATCGGCACCTCGCCCACGATCGCGACGGTGGCGGCGTGGATCATCTCGGCCACGTCCTGGCCGACGAACGTCACCCCGGCCAGGATGCCGCGCCCCTCGTCCACCACGAGCCGCGCGGCCCCGTCGTAGCCGTCGGCCTGCAGCGACGAGCCACCCACGGCGATCGGGAGGTCGACCACCCTGACGTCGATCCCGGCGGCGCGGGCCTGAGACTCGGTGCGGCCCACCGAGGCGACCTCGGGATCGGTGAACACCACCTGCGGCACGGCGGCGTGGTCGGCGGTGGTGACGTGCTCGCCCCATGGCCGGGTGTCGACCTCCGCACCGATCGAACGCGCCGCGATCACGGCGCCGACGATCCGCGCGGCGTACTTCCCCTGGTGGGTCAGTAGCGCCCTGCCGGTGACATCACCGGCGGCATAGAGCCACTCCCCCTCGACGCCCTCGACCAACCCGGTGTCGTCCACCGTGACCGGCTTCCCCGGCTCCAGCCCGACGGTCTCGAGTCCTACGGAGTCGGTGTTCGGGCGACGACCGGTGGCCACGAGCAGCTCGTCGACGGTGATCGTCGCGCTCCCGACGTGCATCGCGATCGCGTCGCCGTCCGGTGCGACCGAGTCGAGCTTCTGGTCCAGCCGCAGGTCGATGCCCTCCTCGCGCAGCGCGGCCGCCACCCGCTCCCCGGCGAACGGCTCCGAGCCCGGCAGCAGCCGGGACTCGTTCTGCACGAGCGTGACCTCCGAGCCGAGCCTGCGGAACGCCTGCGCCAACTCACAGCCGACCACCCCGCCGCCGAGCACACCGAGGCGGGTCGGGATCTCCTTGGCCGAGGTGGCGTCGCGGGAGGTCCACGTACGCACCGTGTCCAGCCCGGGGACGGGCGGCCGCACCGGAACGCTCCCGGTGCACAGCACGACGGCGCGGCGGGCGGTCAACGTCTGGGCACCGGCCGGGCCACCGACGACGTCGACCGTCTTCTCGCCGGTGAGCCTGCCGTGCCCGCGCACCACGGTGATGCCGGCGCCCTCCGCCCACTCCACCTGGCTCTCGTCGTTCCAGTCGTGGGTGAAGGAGTCGCGGCGGGCGAGCACGGCGGCCGGATCGAAGTCGGCGGTCGTCCCGGGCAGCCTGCGCACCGCGGCCACCGCGTGGCCGGTGCGCAGCAGCGCCTTGGACGGCATGCACGCCCAGTAGGAGCACTCCCCGCCGAGCAACTCGGCCTCCACGATCGCGGCGGAGAGCCCGGCACGGGTGGCGTAGTCGGCCGCGTTCTCACCCACCGCGCCACCACCGACGACGACCACGTCGAATGTCTGCACCGTCATTCCGATACCGCCGCGACCGCCTCGTGCACGTCGTGGTCGCCCTCGCGCAGCTCGAGCACCCGGCGTGCAGTGCGAGGGGCGTCGAGCAGCGCCGCGAGCACGGCGGCGGTGTCGTCGCGGGTGACGTCCGAGCGTTCGACCGGCGGCGGGGCGAGCAGCACCCGCCCGGTACCGGGGTCGTCGGTCAGGCGGCCGGGTCGCAGGATCGTCCAGTCCAGGTCGGTGGCCCGCAGCGCCTCCTCGGCAGCCTTCTTCGCCCTCAGGTACGCCGCCCACACCTCGTCGGTGCCGGGTTCCGGTGGCGCGTCCACCCCGGGAGAGGAGACGAGCAGGTACCGGCGAACGCCCGCGACCTGCGCCGCCGTGGCCAGCAGCTCGGCGGCAGCCCGGTCGACTGTGTCCTTGCGGGCCGCGCCGCTGCCCGGCCCGGCGCCGGCGGCGAACACGACGGCGTCGGCTCCCATCAGGTGGGCGCCGAGCTCCTCGGCGCTCGCGGACTCCAGGTCGACGACCGCGGCCGACGCGCCCGCTCGCTCGAGGTCGGCCCGGTGGTCGGGGTTGCGCACCACCCCCGTCACCACGTCGCCGCGACCGGCCAGCAACGCGGCCAGTCGCAGCCCGATCTTCCCGTGTGCTCCTGCGATCACCACATGCACGGGCGAGACGGTAGTCGCACGGCACCGGGGGCGCCGGGCATGTGACCCATCCGGGAGCCCGGTCCACCTGCGGCCGGTGCCACCCGTCGGGCCGGGCCGGGTGGCCCTACCGGTTCGGGCGCAGGGTCCAGACCACCGACATCCGAGTGGTCTCGCCGCCGCCGGCGTCGGTGATCACGACGGTCACGGCGAACTCCGGCCGCGTCCCGGCGTCGAGCTCGGCGAGGACGTCCGCCGCCGGCCGGTCCAGCACGGCGGCTGCGGTGAGGGTGCCGCGGGCCAGCCTCACGTACTGGATCTCGGAGCGGACCACCAGCGGCGTCGCGCGTTGCACTGCGGCACCGAACGCGGCCATGGCGACGGCCCCGGATGCGGTCTCACCCAGTCCGAAGATCATCGCGGCGTGCGGGCCGCCCACGTGGTTGTGCATCCCGGCCGCATCCGGAAGATACGCCACCGCGCGCTCCGGCGTGATCTCCCCGAACTCGACGCCCGCGGTCCGGACCCACGGCACGGCCTGTTCCATCGCCGTGCCGACCCAACCCGCGTCCGTCGTCATCGTGGTGAGGTTACTCGTCGGTAGCCCCCACTGGAAGCAGCGGACCTGATTCCGGGTGCCGGTTGGCCGGTCATGGCACCGCGTCACCATCAGCGCTGGTCAGCTACACGTCACCGGTTGATCGGCGATGCCGGCTATGTCCGTTTTCTCGCTCCGCGGAATCGGGGCGGTTGTGAGCGGCACTACCCAGGATTGGAATCGAGGCGCGGGTTCGCATCGAGGACAGACATCCACGGAGGTATGCCGGTGAAGGCCGTCCGGGTACACGAGTACCACGTCGATCCGACGATCGACGACATACCCGAACCGAAGATCACGGGTCCGCTCGACGTGATCGTCAAGATCGGTGGCGCCGGGGTCTGCCGCACCGACCTCCACATCCTGGAAGGGCAGTGGGCGGACGCGATGAACCCGCAGCTGCCCTACGTCATCGGCCACGAGAACGCCGGCTGGGTGCACGAGGTGGGTGAGGGAGTCACCAACGTCGCCGTCGGCGACACGGTGATCCTGCACCCACAGCCGTCCTGCGGGCTCTGCCTGGCGTGCCGCGCGGGCCGGGACATGCAGTGCGAGAACGCGTTCTTCCCGGGGTTGTCCGACAACGACGGCGGCATGGCCGAGTATCTGCGCACCACCGCCCGGGCCTGCGTGAAGCTCAACCCCGACACCAATCCCGCCGACGTCGCCGCGCTCGCCGACGCCGGCATCACCGCCTACCACGCCGTGCGCAAGGCCGTGCCGTCGCTCTATCCGGGCACGACAGCCGTCGTCCAGGGCGCAGGCGGGCTCGGGCACATCGGCATCCAGGCACTTGCCGCGCTCACCGCGACCCGCATCATCGTCGTCGACCGGAACCCGGAGGCACTGGCGCTGGCCAAGCAGATCGGCGCCGACGAGACGGTGCTGGCCGACGGCACCCACATCGACGCCGTGAAGGACCTGACCGGCGGCAACGGCGCGAACGTCGTGTTCGACTTCGTGGCCGAGCAGGGCGCGGAGAACGACGCATGGCAGATGACTGCGCCCGCCGGTTCGGACTACATCATCGGGTACGGCGGTGAGCTGCGGATCCCGACCCTGGACTTCGTGGGCGGCGAGAAGAACGTCATCGGCAACATCGTCGGTACCTACAACGATCTCGCCGAACTGATGGTGCTGGCGCAGGCCGGGAAGGTCACGCTGCATACCAAGCAGTATCCCCTCGATGCGGCGCTAGACGCCCTTCACGATCTCGACGCAGGCCGCATCCGCGGCCGGGCGATCCTCGTTCCGTAGCACTCGATACTCAGCTGGTCCGCATCAACCCGAAAGGCCCACCGCATGTACGAGAAGGACGGCGAGAAGTACTTCATCGTCGACTCACACAGCCATTTCTGGGACGCGAGCCGGGAGAACTGGAAGCCGGGCGCGGAGGAGTACGCGAAGGGTTGGATCGACTGCTTCTACGGCTACCACCAGCTCGGTCCGCCGGAGACCCACTGGGACTACGAGAAGTACCTCAAGGTCACGCCCGAGGACTTCGAGCGCGACATGTTCATCGAGGGCCACGTCGACCACGCGATCTTCCAGTCGACGTACCTCAAGGAGTGGTACACCACCGGTTTCAACACCGCGGCGAAGAATGCGGAGCTGCTGGAACGGTGGGGCGACCGGCTCATCGTGAACGGTCGCTTCGACCCGCGCGACGGCGACGCCGGAATGGCGGAGCTCGAGGCGGACGCCGAGAAGTACGGGCTCAAGGGCGTCAAGCTCTACACCGCGGAGTGGAACGGTGGCTCCCGCGGCTGGAAGCTCACCGACCCCGAGTCCTACCGGTTCCTGGAGAAGTGCCAGGAACTCGGCATCAAGAACATCCACGTCCACAAGGGACCCACGATCTGGCCGCTGAACAAGGACGCGTTCGACGTCGCCGACGTGGACCAGACCGCCACCGACTTCACGGACCTGAACTTCATCGTCGAGCACGTGGGCCTGCCTCGCATCGAGGACTTCTGCTTCATGGCGGTGCAGGAGCCCAATGTCTATGCGGGCCTGTCGGTGGTGATCGGCGGGCTGATGCACGCGCGGCCGAAGTTCTTCGCCAAGGTCATCGGTGAGCTGATGTTCTGGGTCGGCGAGGA
>JAODNO010000093.1 GCA_025465235.1 Pseudonocardia sp. | reverse complement strand
CTGGATCCCTCGGTGCAGGCGGAGCTGCTGGAGACGATCCAGCGGGTGACAGACCGGATCGGCTCGGCCACGGTCGTCGTCTCGCACGACCTCGACGCGGTGCGCATCCTGGCCTCCCGCATGATCGTGCTCAAGTGCGGGCGCATCGTCGAAGAGGGCACGACCGAGCAGGTCCTCCACGATCCGCAACATCCCTACACGCAGCTCCTCGTTTCGAGCATGCTCCGATGAGCGCGGTCCTTGCCGTCTCCGCCCTCGGCAAGTCGTTCGCGGGAAGCGGCCCGGCGTTCGGCGAACTCGACATGACTGTTCGCACCGGAGACCTGGTCCTCGTGGCCGGGGGCAGGGAAAGTGGCAAGACGTCCCTGGTGCGTTGTCTCAGCGGTACGTACCTGCCGTCCGCGGGCAACATCATCCTCACCGTCGGCGGTCATCACTCGGATCTGGCCACCGCCCCGCCCCGCACACTCGCCTGGATCCGGCGCCACCACCTGGCCACGTTCGACGGGCCGTTGGTCGCGCCCCCCAGCCAAGGGGTCGGCACCGCCGTGGCCAGGGCCGCGCAGGTCCGTCGGGAGGATGCACTGCTCGCCATGGATCGGCTCGGGGTCGGTCAGCTCGCCGATGTCGCACTCGGCCGACTGCGGCCCGCGCAGCGTCACTCGGTCGCGCTCGCCGCGGCCCTTGCGTCGCGGGCTGCGGTGATCCTGCTCGACGAGCCGGAGTCGGTGGCCGATCCCGAGCTCCTGGGCAGCTGGCTCGACGAGCGCCGGGCCGACGGGACCTCGATCGTCATCGCCGCCCGGCCCGGCAGCTTCTCCCACGAGTACGCCACCACGGTGATCCAGCTCAGCGAAGGGCAACAGACATGACCGGAACGATCATCGACAACGTCACCGTGGTGCCGGGCGGAGGTCGCGAACCGATCGCGGGCGCCGCCGTCGACCTGGACCCAGAAGGCACCGTCCGGTCGATCCGGGACGCGGGTACCGCACATACCGGCGGACGGTTCCTCGTCCCGGCCGCAGTAGACCTGCACCTGGACAACCTGACCGAACGCCGTCAACCTCGGGCCACCGTCCGACTCGATCAGGCTGCGGTGCTCTCGGTCCTGGACGCCGAATGCGCGGCGGCGGGCATCGGCACCGTCTGCATCGCCGCCCGCTGCGAGGACGCGCCCGGCAAGGGCGTACTCGTTGAGGATGCCGTCGAACTCGCGCGCATCCTCGAGGGCCTGGCCCCACTTCTGGCCTGCGACTGGCGCATCCACGCCCGGGTCGAGGTGACCGACGACTCCGCCGTGGACGCACTGGCGACAGTCATCGGCATCTCCACCCGGGTCGCGATCATCTCCGTGATGGAGCACTCGGCCGAACGGAGCCGGTTCGCCTCGCGTGAGGAGCACCGGGCGTTCTATGCGGCGGACTGGGGTGTGTCGCTCGACGAGGTCGACCGCATCCTGGCGGCCAAGGCCGCCGGCGGCACGGATCGCGAGGCACGGCGCGCGGAGGTTGCGCAGATCAGCCGGGAGGCCGGCATCGTGCTGGCCAGCCACGACGACCGCTCGCCCAGCGATATCGACGCTGCTGTCGTTCTCGGTGCAACCGTCGCGGAATTCCCACTCACGATGGAAGCGGCCCTGCACGCCAGGCAGCTGGGCATGGCGACCGTTCTCGGTGCGCCGAACGCGGTCCGTGGGCGGTCCACGTCGTCTGGCAACCTGCTGGTCGCTGACGCGGTGGCCGCCGCCGCTTGCGACATCCTGTGCTGTGACTACCTGCCCTTCGCCCTGCAGGCGGCACCCCACGCCCTGGCGCAGTCCGGAGTTGTCGGCCTGGGGACCGCGGTCGACCTGGTCTCCACCGCACCCGCCGCAGCTCTCGGCCTGCCGAGCCCCGTCATCGAGGTCGGCAAGCCGCTGACCGCAGCCCTCGGGACCGTCTCGGGCACCACCTTCATCGGGACGGCGCTGTGGCGTGCGGGGCGAAAGACGTTCAGCCGCGACAGCGCAGCGGCGCACGAGCGAGATCGGACACCAGTGCGAGTATGAGGAAGGCGCGCCCCTGCGGAGCTGCCCGAGCGACATGTCGCGTCAGTGTCCCCGCAGCGGCCAGGACGCCCACGTCTCGTGCCGCGCGGTGCCCCCCGGTCCGGCGCCCAGGTAGCTGCACACCAGATGCAGTTCATCGGCGGTCCACGGCGTTCCCTCGAACCCAGCCAGCGCGGCGACGGCGGGCTGCAGATCGGCACCTCCCCGCGCCCTGGCCACGGTGAGGTGTGGCCGGTACGGCCGGTCCTCGACGCGCAGTCGGGCTCGGCGGGCCGCGGCCTGAGCCGAGGCGGCGAGACGACGCAGCCGATCAGTCTCACCCCTCACCCTGGTCCAGAGGACCCGGTCCCCGAACCGGCCCGCGCCGCCCAACGACAGGAGAAGCGGGGGGCTTCGACCGGCAACCCGGCCCAACCGCTCTACGAGGTCGGACGTCGCCCCCTCCCCGACCTCACCGAGGAACGCCAAGGTGAGGTGCCACTGGTCCGGCAGGGCCCAGCGCAACCCCGGCTGCTCCGCACGCAGGGCCTCGGTCGCGATCGACAACTCACTGACCACGTCGGGTGGCGGCGTCAGTGCGACGAACAAGCGCACGGATGCATCATCGCAACAAGTACCGACTTCGAGCCCGGCACGTGCGGTACCACAACGTCTCGGACCCCGTCCACCTACCGACGCTAGACGGAGTGGGCGGCGTTCCCGGAGCGCGGGTCCGGTCCTGCCGCTGGTGGGTCGTCGCGCCTTAGCGCTGCACGCACCCGATGCAGCGGCGGTGCACATCGAGTACTCGCCGACTCGGCTGCTCGCGCAGCGACGGTCAGAAGCGGCAGGCGCCGACCCCGACCTCCTGATTGCGAGCGATCGCGGCCTCGACGACGGGACGGACCTCTTCCACCGTGAGTGCGTATGCGGTGCCACCACCAGGGTCACCGGCGAAGACGACGCCGCCGACGAGCCCGTCGCTGGTGACGAACGGCCCGCCCGAGTCCCCACGCTCTACGGAAGCCGAGAGGGCGAGGATCTCCCTCCGCACCCTGCCCCCGCCGTAGATGTCGCGGCCTACGGCATCGAGGCGGCCCAGCACCGTCGCCGGCCGCACCACCATCTGCAACTGCCCGCCGGGAAACCCGAGAGTCGCCCCCGCGGTACCGGTGGTGACAGCGGCGCCCGACCAGCCGATCGCGGGCGCCTGGACACCGGGGGCGGCCAGCACGGCGATGTCGAGCGCCGGATCGACGTGAATCGCGGTGGCGCTGTGCTCACCCGCGGCGTCCCGCACGCTCAACTGGTCGAAACCAGCGACCACGTGCGCGTTCGTGACGACGAACCCAGGATGGGTCACGAACCCGGAGCCTGCCCCGAGCACGCCACCGCAGCCGACTGTGCTGATCTGCACAGTGCTCCGCTGCCCGGCCGCAGCCGCTGCCTGAACCGCCTCGGAGGAGGTCGCCGGAACCGGCGGCGCCGCAATTCCCCTGCCGCCAGGACCGGTGAAGACCTGCGGGAAGCCCTGCTCGTCGAGATATGCGGAGACGCGGCCGACGACGTCAGGGGCAGGCGGCAGCACTGCATCGATGGCGTGGACGATCTGCGAACCGCGAATCTGCTGCGCGAGGACCGGGACAGGGCCTTGCGCAAGCACGTTCGACAGCAGCCAGACAACGAAGACGAGCCAGGCGGCGCCGACAGCCACACCCGCGGCACGATCGACCTTGCCCCCACCGACGCGCTGCGCGGCCCCGCGCAGGCGCCTGCCTACAGCGAACCCGATCCCCTGGCCGATCAGCACCGCGACGAGCAGTGTGCCGAGAGTGATGAGGGCGAGACCCGCCCCCGGTTCGTCGACGAACAACCCGGCGATCCGGGGCGCCGCCCACACTCCCGCCAGCAGCCCGAGTGCGAAGCCGCCGAACGCCGCGATCTGGGACAGTGCCCCTTGCCGCCATCCACGGATCAACACGTAGCCGAGCAACAGCACGAGCACGACGTCCAGAAGATTCGGAGCGAAGCCACGGCTTTCCATCCGTCACCTTCCCTTCTCGCGCGGGTGGCACGACGGACATGTCCACCATTACCTCGTTGCGGATCCCCGTGTGACGGTCCAGCACGTGCGCATCGGTATGCCCTGCAGTGACCGCACGGACACCCCAGTTTCGCGCCGAGGATCGGCGGGAACCGCCCCCGGATGCGGGATCTCGGCGCCTACCGTCACCGCCCCTGCTCAGCACCCGCAGGGGTCAGGTCGTGCAACGCCAGTGCGAGGACGAGCGCGGTGTGCCTGCTCGGGACGTGCACGTCACCGACGAGCGCCTCGATGCGGGCCAGCCGCGCGTAGAGCGTCTGCCGCCGCAGCCGCAGCGCCTGCGCGGTGCGCACCTTCGACGAGTGCGCGGCCAGGTACGTCCGCAACGTGCCCACCAGGTCGGTGCCGTGCGTCCGGTCGTGCTCGACCAGCCGTCCGATCTCCTCCCACACCAACTGCTGGGCCAGGGGCTCGTCGCGTACGCCGCCCAGCAGCAGCTGAGCCGTCATCTGCGCGGCCGACAGGCACCGCGCCTCGAGCCCGATCGCTCCGGCCAGCTCCAGAGCGCGCCGGGCCTGGGCGAGTGATCTGCCGACGTCCTCCAGCCGGCTCACCACTGGGCCGGCCACCACCCTGGCGCTCCCACCCGCGCCGAGGCTGCCCGAACCGAGGTCGACCGCGGCGAGCACTGCGCGGGCAGCGGTCATCGCCGCCGAGGTTCGCACCACGGCGACGACGTCCTCGCCAGTGTCGGCGACGAGCGCGGTCCCCGGCGCCAGCGCTCCGGTGACCGTCCGGACGACCACGTCGGGGTCGCCGACGCCCCACCCCGAGAGCACGAGCGAGACGTAGCGGCCCTCGGCGGTGAACGGCAGACCCAGGACCCTGGCCCGGCCGACGAGCTCGCCGGTCGTCCGGAAACGCCGTGCGGCCAGGTCCTCGACCAGCCGCCTGCGCCGCTCGTCGAGGTCGCTGACCGCCGCGGAGCGCAGCAGCGCGAGGCCCACCGCCTCCGCTCCGTAGGCGCACACGGAGGCGGCAACCGGGTCGTCGGCCCGCGCCGGCGGCAGCACCGCGAGCTGGCCCCAGTGCCGGTCGAGCAGGACGATGTCGCGCCGCACGACAGGGCGCGCGCGCCGGGCCGACGGACCCTCGGGCACCCCGGCCGACGCCACCAGGGCACCGTCCGCCGTGGTCAGCAGCACGGGCGCGGCGAGGAGGCCGGCCAGCGTCGAGGTCAGTTCCTGAGGCCCCGCGCCGTCCAGGAGTGCGTCGGTGAGCTGCTGGCGGACGTCGCGTTCCCGCCGGGCTCCCAAGGACGCCCGCTCCAGCAGCACCGACTGCACCTGCTCGGTGATCTCGACGAACGGAACGGTCTCGCGCAGCGCGATCAGCGGGAGGGCGTACTGCCGAGCGGCCCGGACCAACGCCGGAGGCGGTTCGGAGTACGTCCAACCGAGTTCCAGTGCGAGGCCGGCGGCCCCGTGCTCGGTGAGGGCCGCCACGTAGGCCGCCTCCCCCACCGGCCCTCGCCCACCGATGCCCAGGCCCGTGGTCAGCATCAGCTCACCACCCTTGAGCAGGAGGGCGGCCTCGGCCAGCTCGCTCGTGTGCACCCAGCGGACCGGGCGGTCGAGCAGGTCCGCACCCACCACCACCTCGGGCGCGGCCCGCCGGACGGCGTCGAGCTCGAGCACCTCGCCCAGCGTCAATGTCACGTTCGCAGCTCAGCAGAAGGGGTACAGAACGTCCAGTCGGTGCACGCGATGCGCACCACAACGTCCATGGTGCGCCGGTCTCGTCCACCGCAGGATGGACGGCGTCAACGCTGACGGTGTTCCGCAGTCCCCCACCGACGGAAGCCGCGATGAGACCTGCCAACTTCGACTACCGCCGGCCGACCACCGTCGCCGACGTTCTCGGCGACCTCGCCTCCACCCCGGGAGCGCGCGTGCTCGCCGGCGGCCAGAGCCTGGTGCCGCTGCTCAACATGCGGCTCGTCCAGCCACCGGTGGTGGTCGACATCAACCGCGTCGAGGGCCTCGACGAGCTGCGCGAGCGCGACGGGAGGCTGCACGTCGGTGCCACGGTCCGGCAGGCCACCGTCCTCGCCTCCGAGCGAGCCCAGCGGGCGGTTCCGCTGCTCGTCGCCGCACTGGCCAAGGTCGCCCATCCCCAGGTGCGCAGCCGCGGCACGGTCGTCGGCAACCTCTGCCACCACGACCCCGCCTCCGAGCTGCCTGCGGTCGCGGTCGCGCTGGACGCCGAGTTCACCGTAGCGGTGCAGGGCGAGGGCATCCGGCTCATCGCGGCGGCCGAGTTCTTCGGCGAGCAGTTCCGGACCGCCGTCCCACCGGCCGGCCTGGTCACCGGAGTCTCCTTCCCGGTGGCCGCGCTCGGCACCGTCGCCGGATTCCACGAGATCAGCCGCAAGGCCAAGGACTTCGCGCTGATCGGCGGCGCCGCGCAGTTCAGGCTCGACACCCACGCAGAGGTCGTCGACGCCCGGGTCGCGGTCACCGGCCTCGGGCACCGCCCGTTGCGGATGACGGCAGTGGAAGCAGCGCTCCTCGGTGCCCCGCCCACCGACGACGCCCTGCGGACCGCGTCGCGGCTGGCCACGGGCGAGGTCGTCGCCGAGGTCAACGCCCGCTCGAGCGCCGGCTACCGCAGGCGCGTTCTGCCCGTCGTCGTCCACCGCGCGCTGCGCGCCGCAGCCGCCCGCATCGAGGTATCCGCATGACCAGCGCCCGCGTCCGCGCTGAGCTCATCACCGTCACCGTCAACGGCGTTCCCCACGAGGCCGCCGTCCCCGGCCGGTTGCTGCTGGCCGACTTCCTGCGCGACCGGCTCGGCCTCACGGGCACGCACGACGGCTGCGCGCACGGCACGTGCGGTGCCTGCACCGTCCTGGTGGACGGGGACGCGGTCCGCTCCTGCCTGATGTTCGCCGCCCAGGTCGACGGTTCCCACATCACCACGATCGAAGGGGTCTCCCCGGACGGGGAACTCACCCCTGTGCAGCAGGCCTTCCAGGACAACCACGGGATGCAGTGCGGCTTCTGCACCCCCGGCATCGTCTGCTCGCTGACCGGGCTCCTGGCCAGAGACCCGGCGCCGTCGGAGGAGGCGATCATGGACACGCTCAACGGACACCTGTGCCGGTGCACCGGCTACCAGAACATCGTCAAGGCGGCCCGGCAGGCCGCTGGCCGTCCCGTCGAGGGCAGCGCCCCCGAGAGCATCGGGCAGGGATCCGACCGATGACCGCGACCCCACCGGTGGCCGCGCGGCCCAAGTACGTCGGCGGGGCGGTGAAGCGCCGCGAGGACCCGCGCCTGCTGCTCGGCCGCGGTCGCTACGTCGCCGACATCCACCTCGCCGGGACGGTGCACATGGCGATCGTGCGATCCCCGCACGCCCACGCCCGCATCACGTCCGTCGACACCTCCCGCGCGTCCGCCGCTCCGGGTGTGCTCGCCGTGCTGACCTGGGACGACATCCGGGACCAAGCGGGCCCGATCCCGTGCATCGACGTCTACCCGGACTCGATCCCGGTGCTGCAGACCGCCCTCGCCGACGGCGTCGTCCGCTATGTCGGGCAGCCCGTGGCTGTACTCGTGGCGACGACGGAGTACGGCGCCGAGGACGCGCTGTCCCTGGTCGATGTGCAGTACGAGCAGCTGCCCGCGGTCCTCGACCTCGACGGCGCCACCGCCGGTGACGTGCTGCTCCATCCCGAGCATGGGACGAACGTCGTCACGACGATCGCCCAGGACGTCGGCGACGTCGACGCAGCGTTCGCCACGGCCGACCACGTCTACGAGGAGACCTTCACCATCCACCGCTATCTGCCGGTGCCGATGGAGACGCGCGGTGTCGTCGCCGAGGTCGACCCGATCACCGAACGGTTGACGCTGACGACGTCCACGCAGTTCCCGCACCTGGTCCGCGGCTTCCTGGCCGGCGTGCTGGGGATGCCGGAGAGCCGGATCCGGGTGGTCGCCCCCGACGTGGGCGGCGGCTTCGGCGCCAAGTGCGAGTTCTACTGCGAGGAGATCCTTGCGCCGCTGCTCGCGCTGCGGCTGCGCCGCCCGGTGAAGTGGGTGGAGGACCGCCGCGAGCACATGATCGCGTCCTCGCACGCCCGGGAGCAGAAGCACACGGTCCGGGTCGCGGTGACCGGCGACGGCACCGTGACCGCCGTCGACGCCCGGTCCTGGACGAACAACGGAGCGGCCTACTGCACGCTGGCGACCACCCCGGCGTCGATCAGCTCGGCGATGCTGCGCGGGCCCTACCGGATCCCGCACTACCGGGCCCGGGCGCACTCGGTGGTCACGAACAAGACACCCTTGGCGGTCTACCGCGGCGCAGGTCACCCGCAGGCCGTGCTGGTGATGGAACGGATGATGGACATCATCGCCGCCGACCTGGGCCGCGACCGGGTGGAGCTGCGGCTGCAGAACATGCTCACGCCCGAGGAGCTGCCCAGCGACCGCGGCACGGCGATCGTGCTGGCCGGTCAGGTCGTCTACGACACCGGCGACTACGGGTACTGCCTGCGCCGGGCAGCGGAGATGATCGGCCTGTCGCCATCGTGGGCGGCCGAGCAGGAGGCGGCCCGGGCCGAGGGCCGGTACCTCGGCATCGGCGTGGCCTCGCTGGTCGAGGAGACGGCGATCGGCCCGTACGAGTCGGCGGTGGTCCGCGTCGACAGCGCCGGGAAGGTCACGGTGCTGACTGGCTCCAGCCCGCATGGGCAGGGCCACGTGACGACGTTCAGCCAGCTCGTCGCCGACGAGCTGGAGATCGACCTGGACGACATCACCGTCCTCCACGGGGACACGGACGTGGTCGTCGACGGCGTCGGCACTTTCGCCTCCCGGTCGGCGGCGATCGGAGGGGCGGCTGCCCGGCGGGCGGCAGGCGTGGTCAAGGACAAGGCGTTGCAGGTCGCCGCGCACCTGCTGGAGATCGACGTCGCCGACCTGGAGTGGCGCGACGGCGCGGCGGTGGTGCGCGGCATGCCGGACCGCTCGCTCTCCCTGGGTGAGCTCGCCGTGGCGGCGACGGCGTGGAACGCCCCGCTTCCTGGCGGGATGGCATGGAACCTGGAGGCCACCTACCAGCACCAGGCAGCCGGGATCGCCTTCTCCAACGCCACGCATGCAGCCAAGGTCGCCGTCGACGTCGAGACCGGGCAGGTCGAGGTCCTCGACTACGTCGTGGTGCACGACTGCGGCACCGTGATCAACCCGACGATCGTCGACGGCCAGGTGCACGGCGGTGTCGCCCAGGGCCTGGGCGGGACGTTCTTCGAGGAGGCCGGATACGACGCCGACGGGCAGCCGCAGGCGCTGAACCTGCAGGACTACCTGATGCCGACGGCCGGGGACATGCCCTGGATCCGGACCGACCACATGCAGTCGCCGACCCCGCTCAACCCGTACGGGATGAAGGGCGCTGGCGAGGGCGGAGCGACCGGAGCGCCGGGCGCCTTGGTGAACGCGCTCCAGGACGCCCTGGCGTCGTTCGGGGTGACCCTGGCCTCCGACGGACCGTGGACCCCTGAGCGGGTGCTGGCGCTGATCCCGGCGGAGGTGGATCAGCGGTGAGTGTCACCCTGCTCTCGGGCGCGACGGTGGTGACGATGGACCCGGCGCGACGCGTGCTGACCGACGGGGCGGTCGCCTTCTCGTCGGCGGACGGCTCGATCCTGGCCGTCGGGCCGTCCGCGCTGGTGCGCGAGCAACACCCGGATGGCGAGGTGGTCGACTGCTCCGGTTCGGTCGTGCTTCCGGGGTTCGTCAACACGCACACCCACCTCTTCCAGACCCTGCTCAAGGGGCTCGGCGACGACCGGGTGCTGTCGGACTGGTTCACAACCATGACCGGCCCCTCGGCCGTGGAGCTGACCGAGGACGACGTGTACGCGGGAGCGCTGCACGGCTGCGCGGAAGCGCTCACCACCGGGACGACGACGCTGCTGGACTTCATGTACGTCCACCCGCGGCCCGGCCTCGGCGACGCGGTGGCTCGGGCGATGACCGACGCCGGGATCCGCGGCGTGATGGCCCGCGGATACATGACCGCGGGCACCGACGTCGGCGTCCCCGCGCCGCTGGTCGAACCGGTGTGGGCGGCTTTGGCGGACGCGGAGCGGCTGATCGGTGAGTGGAACCGTCCGCAGTCGCGGGTGACGGTGGCGCTGGCGCCGTGCATGAGCTGGTCGGTGGACCCCGTGACGCTGCGTGAGACGCGCGCGCTGGCCGACCGGACGGGCGCGCTGGTGACGATGCACCTGTCGGAGTCGCCGTTCGACGTGTCGGAGTCGCAGCGCCGGTTCGGCATGCGCGACGTGCCCTTCGCCGCGTCGACGGGCCTGCTGGGGCCGGACCTGCTGGCCGTGCACTGCGTGCAAGTGGACGACGGCGACCTGGACCTGCTCGAGGAGAGCGACACGAAGGTGTCGCACAACCCATGCTCCAACCTGTACCTCGGCTCCGGGTTCGCGCCGGTCCCTGCGATGCAGCGGCGCGGCATCACGGTGGGGCTGGCGTCGGACGGCCCGGCGTCGAGCTCGAACCACTCGATG
>JAODNO010000081.1 GCA_025465235.1 Pseudonocardia sp. | reverse complement strand
TCATCGAGACGCTCGTCGCGCTCGGCGCGCAGGTGCGTTGGGCCAGCTGCAACATCTTCTCGACGCAGGACGACGCGGCGGCCGCCATCGCGGTCGGCCCCACCGGAACCGTGTACGCGCCCGCCGGTGTCCCGGTCTTCGCCTGGAAGGGCGAGACGCTGGAGGAGTACTGGTGGTGCACCGAGCAGCTGTTCGGCTTCACCGACCAGAACGGCGATGTCGTCGGCCCGAACATGATCCTCGACGACGGCGGTGACGCCACCCTGCTGGTGCACAAGGGCGTCGAGTACGAGAAGACCGGCGTCGTGCCCACCGTCGACGACGACGACCTCACGGTCTCCGACGAGTACCGGATCATCCTCGACACCCTGCGCCGTTCGCTGGCGGCCGACCCGAAGCGCTGGACCACGGTCGCGTCCGACATCCGGGGCGTCACCGAGGAGACCACCACCGGCGTCCACCGGCTCTACCAGCTGGCCGAGCAGGGCCTGCTGCTGTTCCCGGCGATCAACGTCAACGACTCGGTCACCAAGAGCAAGTTCGACAACGTCTATGGCATCCGGCACTCGCTCATCGATGGTCTGAACCGGGCCACCGACGTGCTGATCGGCGGCAAGGTTGCGCTGGTCTGCGGATTCGGCGACGTGGGCAAGGGCTCCGCGGCAGCGCTGGCAGGCCAGGGCGCGCGGGTGATCGTGTCCGAGGTCGACCCGATCTGCGCGCTGCAGGCGTTGCTGCAGGGCTACCAGGTGGCGCGCCTCGAGGACGTGGTCGACAAGGCCGACATCGTCGTCACCACCACGGGCAACAAGGACATCATCACCACCGAGGCGATGTCCCAGATGAAGCACCAGGCGATCGTCGCCAACGTCGGTCACTTCGACAACGAGATCGACATAGCCGGGCTCGGACGCTTTCCCGGGATCCGTAAGATCAACATCAAGCCGCAGGTCGACGAGTGGGTGTTCCCGGCCGGCAACTCGATCATCGTGCTGTCCGAGGGGCGCCTGATGAACCTCGGTAACGCCACGGGGCACCCGTCGTTCGTGATGTCGAACAGCTTCTCCAACCAGGTGATCGCTCAGGTCGAGCTGTTCACCAAGTACGAGGAGTACAACAAGGACGTCTACCGGCTGCCGAAGATCCTCGACGAGAAGGTTGCGAGGATCCACGTCGAGGCGCTGGGCGGGGAGCTGACCAAGCTCTCCAAGGACCAGGCCGAGTACATCGGCGTGGACGTCGACGGTCCGTTCAAGCCGGAGCACTACCGCTACTAAAAGCCCCCGTGCGCGGATACGAGTGCTTCCGCACTCGTATCCGCGCACGAGCCCCGGAGGTGCACAGCGTGTTGCCGCACGGCGACGGGGATGGCTGGACACACTGCGCCCAGGGGCACAAGCACTGGGGTAGGTACGGGGCGGCGGGGCTGTTGCTGTGGCACGGCGACCGCATCCTGCTGCAGCACCGCGCCCTGTGGAGCCACCACGGTGGTACCTGGGGCCTGCTCGGCGGTGCGCGACAGCGCGCCGAGACCGCGGAGCAGGCCGCGCAGCGGGAGGCCGCCGAGGAGGCGGGGCTCGCGTCCGACGCCTACGCCGTGACCGGCTGTTACGTCGACGACCACGGCGGCTGGTCCTACACCACTGTGGTCGGCAGGGCGGTGAGGGAGCTGGTCCTCACCGGGCTGACCGGGGAGACACTCGAGGTGCGGTGGGTCCGGGCCGACCGGCTGGCGGAGCTGACGCTCCACCCGGGTTTCGCGGCCACCTGGGACGCCGTGCGCGACATCGCCTGACCACCACAGGACCCGACGGTCATTGCGCACCCTTCGTACGCACCGATGAGGATCGGGTCTGCGAGCGGTCTCCACCGTGCTGGTCCCATCAGCGTGGCCGGCTGCCGAAAGGGGATCGTCTGATGGGCAGTGTGGTCGTGGAGGTCAGTCCGTCCCTCGACGGGTACGTGGCGGGGTCGGGGGTGAGTCTGGAGCGGCCCTTCGGCGACGCCGGGGACCGGCTCCACCACTGGCTGGGGTTCGGCGGGAGTGCCCCGACCCCCGCCGACCGCGCCGCCGCCGAGCGTCTGTTCGCGACCACGGGCGCGATCGTGATCGGCAGGCGCATGTTCGACGTCGGCATCGGCCCGTGGGGTGAGGACGGTGCGTTCGGGATGCCGGTCTTCGTCGTCACCAGCCGGCCTGCGGACGAGCTGGTCAAGGGCCCGACGACGTTCACGTTCGTCACCGAGGGCGTGCTCCGCGCGGTCGAGCTCGCCCGGGCCGCCGCAGGCGACCGCGACGTCGTGGTGAACGGGGGCGCCGACGTCATCCAGCAGGCCGTTGCCGCGGGGCTGGTCGACGAGGTCCGCCTGCACGTCGTTCCGGTGCTGCTCGGTGGCGGCACGCGGTTGTTCGAGCGCCCGCTCGACGATCGCGTCGAGCTGGAGCGGACGGATGCGGTCACCACGCCCCTCGCCACCCACCTGACCTTCCGGATCGGGCGGCCCCTGCCTGAGCCCGCCTCCCCGGGCGCACAGGTATCG
>JAODNO010000073.1 GCA_025465235.1 Pseudonocardia sp. | reverse complement strand
CTCTGTACCGCGATCTTCGTCCGCCGCCAGCACGTCAACGAGGAGCGGTTGCGCCGGCTGGAGGCGATCGAGAACCTCGATGCCCGGACGCCCTGGAGCAGATCGTGAGCGCCTTCACGGACCGGTGGTGAGCCTGCAGGAGGACGGCGCCTGGTACCGGCGGCCCGTGCTGCGCGAGGCGGCCGACCCCTCCTGCCCCCGAGGAGTGATGGGCGCGCTGTTCGACCCGATGGTCCGGAAGTTCATCGAGGCGCTGAAATGTGCCCTCCCGGGCGGATGATCTGGGCTGAAGCGGGCGGTGGACCGGATCAGCCGGCGCCGGGTCCGCTTCTTTTGCGAGGCCCGGTCGGGTCCCCGCTCGCGGTGTCCGCCGTGGACGGCGAGGACGCCGCGGCGTCGGCGGCCTGCGCGACCGCCTGTTGCCCCTTGCTGGCGGCCGCCAGCATCTGCTTGGCGAAAACGCGCTGCTGGGCGATCAGGTGCTCGGCGAAGTCGAACACCGCGTCGAGGACCTCCTCCGGGTTGACGCCGGCGGGCGTCGCCCCGTGGGTCCGACCCGTCATCCCCTTCATCAGCTCGCTGCTCTTCTCACTCCACTGCTGCCACAGACCCTTGAAGCTCTCTTGGGTACGGCGTGTCAGGTCGCTGAGTTGCTCCTGCGAACTGGTCATCGCACTCCTCCTCCTAGGAACATGTCGCTCTCCCGTTCCATCGGGCGGTACTACTGACCGCCGCGGACGCGGGTGGTAAGTGGGGCGCGTCGCCCGCGCCGTGCCGCCGGTTCGGCGGGGACAGAACGCCCGGGCCTCGGCTCCGGCGCATCTCTGCGCTGCACTCGGCTCGCCCGGCGCTCGCTCGGCTCGCTGTCCTCGCCCGCGGCGTCCTGCCCTGGCCCGTGCTCGTCGGCGCCGGCTGCTTCCGGCTCGGGCGGTTCCGTGCGGGTTCGGCGGGCGAGGCGCCGCAGGGCCTCGAGCACCTGCAGGGCCAGGCGCTGCAGGAACTGCAACAGCTGAACGGCCCGGGCGACGACGAGGCTGAAAGCGGCGCCCATCCGCACCCGTACCGCCGTCCTGGTCTCCTTGGCATCCTTCCGGTTGGACCGCTGCGGGGCGGGCCTGCCGGTCAGCGCCTTCCGCAGGCCGGTACCCCCGCTCTCCGCGACGCCGTCGAGCCGGTCGGCGACACGGTCGACGCGTGACACGGCCTTGTCGACCACGGCCCCGAGAACCACGCTGCCCGCATGACTCATCACCTTGCGGGCGGCCTCGCGTGCAACGTGAGAACCCAACTCTCCGCCGGCCTGCTGTGCACCGCCGGTGGCGCGAGCCGCTGTGCGCGTCACGGTGTTGGCCATCTGGTCACGTCCCTTCTCGGTCCGCCGGCGACGGCTGCCGTCCCCTGGGCGTCGGGCGAGTTCTTCTGGGAATGCGAGGCGGCGATCGTGCAGTGAAGTGGTGCCCCCCGGGCGGCGATCTCTCGGGCGCACGACCCGGCACATCACCTGGATCGATGCCCTCCGAGCAATCCAGCGTCCTCGCCACGGCCCCCAGTGGCAAGACTCGGGCCAGAGGGAAGGTGCAAGCCCGCGCGCTCCGCGCATGCATGGGCCGCACACCCGCGACTGCTGACGATGCCGTCGTAGCCGTGCATGACGATCTGTTTGAGCTGTGCGAAGACCGCGAGCCTGATCCACTCGTCCTGGCGGGAGGGGAGGGGAGGTGGCCGAGCACGTGCGGGGCGGCAACAGCGTGGCGACTACGCTCACCGCGTCCCCGCATGACCGCTTTCGAGTGAAATGGGTGCCTAACGCAATGCCGCACGACTTCGAAGTTCTCGCCCGCGCGATCCTGTCCGGCGCCTCCGACGCGATCATCGCCGCCGACCGGGACGGTGTGATCACGTTGTGGAACCCCGGAGCGGAACGCATCTTCGGCCATCCCGCCGACGAGGCGGTCGGCCAGTCGTTGGACATCATCATCCCGGAGCGGCTGCGCCCCGCCCATTGGCGGGGGTTCTCCGAGGTGATGGAAACCGGCCAGAGCCGCTACGGCACCGGCGACCTGCTGAGCGTGCCGAGCGTGCGGCGGGACGGCGAGCGCATTTCGATCGAGTTCACCATCGTGCCGCTGAAGGACCCCGAGGGCCGCATGACCGGGATGGTGGCCACTCTGCGCGATGTCACTGCCCGGTTCGAGGAGCTGAAGACCCTGCGCCGGCGGCTCGCCGCGCTCGAGCCCAGCTAGCCCTTCTCCCGGGGGATGTCCGGGTCCGGCTGCCAGCCTCGACGTCCCCCGTGAAGGCACTGAAGAGGTGCCAGCTGAGGAGGCATTTGCTGTGCGGCTCCCAGCAGGACTACGACGCCATGGCCGGCAAGCCAGGCGACAAGCCGACCATGTCCTGTCCGCCGAGGCGATTCGGCTCGTCCGCATGGTCCACCGGGTCATGCCTGCCGACAGCACGGTGATCGGGCTGCTCGCGTTGATGCTGCTGACCGACGCTCGTCGGCGGCCCGGCGAGCCACCAACCTCCAGCAGCAGCGCTACCTCCACACGAGAGCAGCCCGCCTGGCCGGCGACGGGTGAATGACGCCGCGCTCCTCGCATCCGTGAGCCGCCACCTCCGATAAGAGCGGCGGCACGTCCGGATTCCAGCTCCGGCTACTCCCGGGCGCCGAGCAGCGCGACCGGGTTCGGTCGCGTCGCCGACCATGAGGTGAGCAGGCTCGTCAGGCCGGTCACGAGGAACGCCCCGGCGACGACGCTCAGCACGAGTGGCCACGGTAGGGCGAGCGTCGTGTGCCCGGTGACGGCGGACGTGGTGCCGAGCACAGCCGCGAGCGTCCCGGCCGTGGCGACCACGCCGAGCATCAACCCGACCGCCGTCACACCCCACGACTCGACGAGCGCCATCCGGACCACCTGCCCGCGGGTGAGGCCGGTGGCCCGTACGGCGGCGAACTCGGGTCGCCGCGATGCCGCCCCGATCACCACCGCGTTGATCACGCCGATCAGTGCATATATCCCGCCGAGGCCCATGACGACGAGGAACACGCTGGTACTCGTCGAGTCGCGGGCGGCCGAGTCGCGGGCGATCCAGTCCTCGACGCTGTGCACGGTGCCGATCCCGGCGAGCGCGGCGGCCACCGCGCCCGCGTCGGCGCCGGGCTCCAGCGCGACGAACGTCCGCGACATGCCCGCGACGACCTCGGCCGCGGGCGCGAGCCCTGGCGGGAGCAGCACCTCGGCCCCGCCGCCGATCCCGGCGGGCACCGCGGCCACGACGGGCAGCGGGCCCAGGTCGGTGCCGCCGACCCGCACCCCGAGGGTGTCGCCGGGCGAGCCGCCCTCGCCACCGGGTCCGCCCGCCACGCTCCGCCCACGCAGCCCGTCGAGCGATCCGGCCCCGGGGTGCGCCCGTGCGTACTCCGCGGGGTCGACGACGAGCGCGAGCCCGGTCTCACCCTCGATGTCCTCGCCGCTGCTACGGGTGATCGCGACCGGCACCTCGATCTCCGTGGAGGCCCCGGCGACTCCCGCAACGGCGGCCACCCGCGGGCCGACCGGCCCGGTGGCCTCGACGACCAGGTCGGCCGCGGTGCCCCGGCGCTGCTCGGCCTCGCCCGCCGCCGCGAAGGACGTGAGCGCCCCCGACTGGCCGAGCACCAGCGCGACCAGCACGATCAGCGGCGCAGCGGTGGCGGCGCTGCGCCGCACACCGTCGCGCATGTTCGCCCTGGCCAGTTCGCCGAGCACCGCGCCGTTGCCGGTGGGCAGCAGCCGGGCGACCCCCGGCACGAGCAGCGGGCTCAGCGCGCTGAGCGCCACGGAACCGCAGAGCGCCACGTTGACCGCCATCGCCATGCTGCCTGCCGCCCCGCCGAGCGGCGCCAGGATGATCAGGGCGATCGCGCCTGCGGTGAACAGGACCCCGATGACCCAGCGGCCGACGGTCATCACCCTGGCGGCGTCCCCGCTATCGCGCAGCGCCTCCAGCGGACGCACCTCCGCCGCCCGCCGAGCGGCTACCAGCACGCCGGCCAGCGCAACCCCGAGCCCCACGCCCACCGAGACGCCCAGGATCCAGATGCGCCACTGGGCGGTGAACCCGTCGGGGACGAAGCCGAGCGTGCTCAGCAGCCACGACTGGAACGACATGGTGGCGATGCCGGCCGGCACACCAGCCGCGGTGCCGACCACGCCGAGCAGCACGGCTTCGCCGAGCAGCAGCCGGTGCAGCTGGCCGCGGCCGCCGCCGGCCAGCCGCAGCAGGGCGAGGTCGCGGCGGCGCAGGGCCACCGTGAACGCGAACGTCGAGCCGACGATGAACACGGCGAGGAACGCGGAGAAGCCCAGCGTCAGAGCCGAGACGGTGACGGCGACGGCGGCGCCCTCGGTGAACCGGACGGTGTCGGCGGCGGAGAGACCGGCGGGGACGTCGAGGGTGGCGGCGGAGATCAGCACGAGCAGCGAGGACTGCACGAGCGCCACCCCGAGGCTGACGGTCAGCGCGGCCCCGATGAACAGCGGCCAGCGCTCGGTGAACGTGGAACAGGACAGGCGCAGCATCGCTCAGCCCTGCAGCGCGACGAGGGGGTCGGCGACGGTGCGGGCGGTCGGGCGGACCAGGCGGTCGACGATGCGGCCGTCGCGCAGGAACACCGCGGCGTCGGCGCGGGCGGCCGCCGCCGGATCGTGCGTGACCATCACGATGGTCTGCCCGGCGTCGACCATCGCGCGTAGCAGGTCGAGCACGGTGCGGGCGGCGTTCGAGTCGAGGGCGCCGGTCGGCTCGTCGGCGAAGAGCACCTCGGGGCGGGTCACCATCGCGCGGGCGATCGCCACGCGCTGCTGCTGGCCGCCGGAGAGCTCGCGGGGCCGGTGCCGGGCTCGGTCACCGAGGCCGACGGCGGCCAGCACGGCACGCACCTCAGCCTTGGCCGGCCGCCGCCCGGCCAGCCGCAGCGGCAGCGCCACGTTCTGCTCCGCCGTCAGCGAGCCGATGAGATTGAAGCTCTGGAAGACGAAGCCGATGCGGTCGCGGCGCAGCGCAGTGAGGTCGGCGTCGCTCGCGAAGGTGATGTCCGTGCCGCCGAGCAGGACCTGCCCGCTGTCCACCCGTTCCAACCCGGCACCGCAGTGCAGGAGTGTCGACTTGCCCGAGCCGGACGGCCCCATCACCGCGGTCCAGGTGCCGCGCCGGAAATCGACGTCCACATGGTCGACCGCACGCACCGCCGCCGTGCCGCTGCCGTAGGTCCGGCTCACCCCGCGCAGCGCGACGGCTGCCTGGAGGGCTCGGGGGAGCGGCGCCGTCATGGTTGATGTCATGGCGGTGAGTCCACTCCGATCTGGCCGCAGCGGCAGTCGCCTGCGCCCCCGAACCGGGGTGGGGTCTACCCGAATGGCCACGTCTGCCGGGACAGGCCGGTTATGGGTGGCCTGCGCCGGGTGCAGGTGCTGGGAAGGCCACGACCTGGCCGGTCGCGCCGCCGACCGAGTCGGGTCCGCCCCAGTCCTGACCCACCACGAACAGCTTCGGATCGGCGCCCCTGCTCAGCGCGCACGCAAACGCGCCCCGGTCGATCTCGACCGTCGCGAATACCTCGCCACCTTCGCGGACCCGCACACAGTGCTGGTTGCCGACATCGGCGAACCAGACCGCGCCGGTCGCATCAACGCAGATCCCGTCCGGATGCTCGCCCGGGGTCGCGGCCCAGACCCGGCGGGCAGAGAGGGTTCCATCCTCTGCGATGTCGTACGCGGTCAACTGCTCGGCGTAGGACTCGGCCACGATCAACGTGGATCCGTCCGTGGTGATGGCCATCCCGTTCGGGAAGGCGAGCCCGTCCGCGACAAGGGAGACCTTGCCGTCATGCGTGACGAGCACGACGATCCCCGGCGCGAACTCCTCCCCGGGGAAGTCGAAGCCGATGCTGTTGACATAGGCATTGCCGCGTCCGTCCACCACGATGTCATTCCAGGGCTTCGTGGACACCGGGGCGAGGTCGGCGTGCGGCACCAGGGATCCGTCGGGCTCGCGGCGCAGCAGTTGGCGGTCGGCGGACGACACGACCAGTAGCCGCCCATCGGGCAAGAAGTCGATGCACATCGGAAATGAGGCGACCTCCGCCTCGACGGTGGGGGTGCCGTCGGCCGCAACGGAGAAGACACGGCCTGTGCCCCAGTCGGAGAACCAGAGCTGTCCGGCCCGCCAGCGCGGGGACTCCCCGAACACGATGCCGTCCATGAGCATGTCCATGACCAATCAGACCATGCTCGGCGCGAAAACTCATCGAGGGCCACCGGTCACGCGGCCCCACCGGATGCGAATGGAATGCGGGACGTCCCTCGCTGTTCCACCGCTTGTCGACGATGCGCGTGCGTTCAGCACCGCTCATTCGTGAGCAACCGCTGCGGCGATCGGCGGCCCTGCGGAGAGCAAGCGGTGTAACATCGGCGGCGTCGGGCACATTCCGTGCATGAGCGCTCGAGCCCATGTCGTGCCCGGTGAGAGTCCACGCGGACAAGCGTCGTCAACGGTCGGCGTCGGACACCCCGCGACCACTCACAGCCCTGAAAGGGAACCATAATGGCTGGTAGCAACCGCACCTACATCTCGCTCTACGACCAGCGTGTCCGACTCGTCGCCGATGCCTTGAAACAGAACTCGAAGCTCGGCGAAACGGCCGCTGTCGAACTTGCCACGCATGTCCTGTACGCCATTGACCACATCCCGGAAAAGGTGCGGTAGTTCGGCATTGGCGTGCTGAATAACAGTCCCACTTGGTCACCACGATCTCCGGCGGTCAGGCGTCCGGGGTCGTGGTGTGCCCGGGTCGCCGGGCAGTCCGGTAAGGACACAGTGGTCGGTTCCGCACGTTGTTCGCGCTCATTCGGCGCTGATCGTGGTCGTGCTGACCATCGGCCCCATCTCCGCTGCGGAGCCGGAGCGATCAGGAGTCGTGAGCACGGCGTCGGCGCCGGCGCAGGGGGTCTCGCGCCACTCGTGCCGGGCGCGTCGCCCTCCACGGCGATGCGTTGTACTTCTCGAGGAGACGCAGACCGCTGTACCGATCCGCCACGCCGATCGCGATGACGGTCACGAAGATGATTGTCCCAAGAAAAGTGATCATCGTCGGTGCTCCTTTTTCGCGTTCGACTGGCAGGCGAACTGTTTGTCTGAACGTACGATGAGCGGACCAGATGCGGCGGGGCGCCAGGCCTCGCGTCGAGCAAGGAAGGGTCCAACATGGCCCGGAATGCTCGGTGGGCGATCGAGAACCGACATCATGTCGGCGCTCCTGTCTCTGTGCCATCACCGGCACCGGATCCTGACGACGACGCGGACTGAACGCTCGCGTTCCAAATACCCCCAGTGGCGCGACTGTACTCCTGTGTTCCTCACCCAGCGACGGTGACGATCGAAAATCTGAGCATCTCCGCTCGGGCTGCTCGCCGTCCTGATCCCTTCGGTGCGAGTGAAATGGACCGAGGGCCGGCGGCGGAGA
>JAODNO010000018.1 GCA_025465235.1 Pseudonocardia sp. | reverse complement strand
TCATCCGGCGTCCCTGAGGTGGTCCAGTGCGGCGTCGATGCCGCCGGGCTTGATCGGTACCCCGGCGAGTTGCAGGCCCATCTGGACGCCGGAGAGCGTGCCGGCCAGCGTCAGGTCGTTGAAGTGGCCGAGGTGCCCGATTCGGAACACCGTGCCGGCGAGCCGGCCGAGCCCGGCGCCCAGCGACATGTCGAACCGCTCGAGGATGATCCGGCGCACCCCGTCGGCATCGTGACCGGTGGGCAGCAGCACCGCGGTCAACGACCCGGAGTGCTCCCGCTCGTCGGCGCACCACACCTCCAGCCCCCACGCCCGCACCGCGGCGCGGGTGGCCGCGGCGTGGCGCTGGTGGCGGGCGAACACCGCGGGCAGGCCCTCCTCGGCGAGCATCGCGAGCGCCTCCCGCAGCCCGTAGAGCAGGTTGGTGGCCGGCGTGTAGGGGAAGAAACCGCGGGCGTTCGCCTCCAGGATCGGCGCCCAGTCCCAGTAGGACCGGGGCAGCCCCGCCGAGCGCGACGCCGCCAACGCCTTCTCGCTCACCGCGTTGAAGCCCAACCCCGGCGGCAACATCAGGCCCTTCTGCGAGCCCGCGACCGTGACATCGACCCGCCACTCGTCGTGGCGGTAGTCGATGGAGGCCAGCGAGGAGATCGTGTCCACGAGCAACAGGGCAGGGTGCCCCGCGGCGTCGATCGCGGCCCGGACATCGGGCACCCGGCTGGTGACCCCGGTGGAGGTCTCGTTGTGCACCACGCACACGGCCTTGATCGCGTGTTCGGTGTCGGCGGCCAGCCGCTCGCCGACCGCGTCGGGGTCCACGCCGTGGCGCCAGTCGCCCGGGATCACCTCGACCTGCACACCGATCCGCCCGGCCAGCTCCGCCCACAACGTCGAGAACTGCCCGGTCTCGCCGATCAACACCCGATCACCCGGGCTGAGCGTGTTGGCCAGCGCCGCCTCCCACGCACCTGTGCCCGACGACGGATAGATCACCACCGGTCCCGTGGTGCCGAACACCGGGCCGAGCGCCGGCAGCAACGCCTGCGTCAACTGAGCGAACTCCGGGCCGCGGTGGTCGATCGTGGGCGCCGACATCGCCCGCAGCACCCGGTCCGGCACGTTCGTCGGCCCCGGGATCTGCAGGAAGTGACGCCCTCCGGTGGGACTCATGTGATGCCTCCAGGTGCGTCGTCATCGTCGCTTCGTGGAAGACATCTACCGCATCCCGAACGGACACAACAGGGTCGTACGCGGAAACGAGGTGCGCGACACTCGTTGTCCACACCCGGCCTTGACCGTGTCCATACCGAGCCTTGACCTAGTCGCGTGACCAGAACCATACTCCTGTACGGAATTCGCTTTCCGCATAACGGAACAATGTCGTCCGGCCATGAGGAAGTGTCATGTCCTACCAGGTGATCTCGATCCTTGCGCTGGTGGCGGCGTTCGTCCTCGCCACCATGCTCCCCATCAACCTCGGCGCCATCTCGCTCGTCGCCGCATTCGTCATCGGGACCCTGGCGCTCGGCAAGGGCCCGGGTGACGTCGCAGACGCGATCTTCGCCGGCTTCCCCGGCAGCCTGTTCGTGATCCTGGTCGGGGTCACGTTCCTGTTCGCCATCGCCCGCGCAAACGGCACGGTCGACTGGCTGGTGCACATGGCCATGAAGGGCGTGGGCGGCCGGGTCGCCCTGATCCCGTGGGTCATGTTCCTGGTCACCGGAGTGCTCACGGCGTTCGGTGCCGTGGTGCCCGCGGCGGTCGCGATCATCGCCCCGGTGGGGATGGGTTTCGCGGTCCGCCATCGGATCAACCCGGTGCTGATGGGTCTCTCGATCATCAACGGAGCCAGTGCAGGCGGGTTCTCGCCGCTCAGCATCTTCGGTGTGATCACCAACGGGGTGGTTGCCCAGAACAACCTGCCCGGCAGCCCGCTGACCCTCTTCCTCGGCAGCCTCGTGTTCAACGTGCTGCTCAACACCGTCGCCTTCCTGATCTTCGGCGGGCGCGAGCTGCTGGGGCGCGTCGCTGACACCTCGGGCCGAACCACGGACGAGACGGCCGCGGCGAGCGCACCCGCCGGGCGCGAGCCGGGCACCAGCGGAATCGCACCCAGCGGTCCGGGCGCCGCGCGGGCGACCACCACGGGCGCCACGGGCGCCGGCTTCACCGACGGCGAGCACCCTCCCGTCACCACACTCGACCGCAACCGCTCGCTGACGCTCGTCGCGCTGCTCGGCGTGGCCGTCGGGGCACTGGCCTTCCAACTGGACGTGGGCCTGCTCGCGATCACCGCAGCGGTACTGCTCTCGCTGCTCGCACCCCACACCTACAAGGGTGCGGTCGCCCAGGTGGCCTGGCCGACCGTGCTGCTGATCTGCGGGATCGTCACCTACGTCAACCTCATGCAGGACATCGGCACCGTCGACTTCCTGGGTAACCAGGTCGCCGCGATCGGCGTGCCGCTGCTCGCCGCGCTGGTGGTCTGCTACATCGGCGCCGCCGTGTCGGCGTTCGCGTCCACCACCGGCATCCTCGGTGCGCTGATCCCGCTGGCGGTGCCGTTCCTCCTCGCCGGGTTCGTCGGCCCGATCGGTCTCATCACCGCACTGGCGATCTCCTCGTCGGTGGTCGACTCCAGCCCGTTCTCCACCTCCGGCGCCCTCGTCACGGCCAACGCCCCGGACGACCGCCGCGACTACGTCTACCGCCGCTTGATGCGGTGGGGCTTCTCGATGGTGGCGGTCGCGCCTCCCGTCACGTGGCTCCTGCTGGTGGTGCCGGGTTGGCTGTGACCATGTGAGCATGCAGCCACAGCCAGCACCCGAAGGCTCCCTCGCCGGGATCACGGTGCTCGAGGTCGGAGTCTTCATGGCGGGCCCGTTCGCCACCATGCAGCTCGCCGACCTCGGGGCCAGGGTGATCAAGGTCGAGAACCCCGAAGCGCCGGATCCCACCCGCGCCACCGGGCCGTTCGTCGAGGGTCCCGACTCCCGGCGGCACAGCTCGCCGTTCGTCCGGCTCAACCGCAACAAGGAGTCGGTGGCGCTGGACCTGAAGTCCGAGGCCGGCCGGGAGGCGTTCCTCCGGCTTGTCGCCGGCGCCGACGCGCTCGTGGAGAACCTCCGGCCCGGGGCGTTGCGGCGCCTCGGGCTCGGGCCCGACGAGC
>JAODNO010000251.1 GCA_025465235.1 Pseudonocardia sp. | reverse complement strand
CCCTATCAGCCGGAGATCAGCCAGGGCCGGCTCGAAGCACTGCTGACGTTCCAGACCACCGTCGCCGACCTCACCGGACTGCCCGTCGCCGGGGCGTCATTGCTCGACGAGGCCACCGCGGCCGCCGAGGCGATGACGCTGCTGCGCAGGGCCGGACGCGCCGCGTCCCCGCGCTTCGTGGTCGACGCCGACACGCTGCCGCAGACGATCGACGTGCTGCGCACCCGCGCCGAGCCGCTGGGGATCGAGCTGGTGGTGACGGACCTCGCCGGCGGGCTGCCGGACGGCGACCTGTTCGGGCTGCTGCTGTCCTACCCGGGTGCCTCCGGAGCGGTCACAGATCCGTCGGCGCTGATCGCTGCGGCGCACGAGCGGGGTGCGCTGGTCGCCGTGGCCGCGGACCTGCTGGCCCTCACGATGCTCACCCCGCCCGGCGAGCTCGGTGCCGACGCCGCGGTGGGCACCACCCAGCGGTTCGGGGTGCCGCTCGGCTTCGGTGGGCCGCACGCGGGCTACCTCTCGGTGCAGCAGAAGCACGCGCGTCAGCTGCCCGGGCGGCTCGTCGGCCTGTCCCGCGACGCCGACGGCAACCCGGCGCTGCGGCTCGCGCTGCAGACCCGAGAGCAGCACATCCGGCGAGAGAAGGCGACGTCGAACATCTGCACCGCGCAGGTGCTGCTCGCAGTGGTCGCCGCGTGCTACGCGGTGTACCACGGGCCGGACGGCCTGCGCCGCATCGCGCAGCGCGCGCACCGGATGGCCGCCGTGCTGGCTGCCGGGTTGCGGGCCGGTGGTGTCGAGGTGCTCCACGAACAGTTCTTCGACACCGTGGCGGTCCGCGTGCCGGGGCGCGCCGTCGAGGTGGCTGACGCCGCGCATGCCGCCGGCATCGCGCTGCGCCGGGTGGACGGCGACACCCTGGGCATCGCCTGCTCCGAGGTGACGACCACGGCGCACCTGGAGGCCGTCTTCGCAGCGTTCGGGGTGACGGCCGACATCGCCGCCCTCGATGACGCCACGGGCGACGCGCTCCCCGCAGGCCTCGTCCGGAGCAGCGAGTACCTCACCCATCCGGTGTTCCACGAGCACCGCTCGGAGACGTCGCTGATGCGCTGGCTCCGCCGGCTCGCCGACGCCGACCTGGCACTGGACCGCACGATGATCCCGCTCGGGTCGTGCACGATGAAGCTGAACGCGGCCGTCGAGATGGAGCCGATCACCTGGCCCGAGTTCGCCGACCTGCACCCGTTCGTTCCCGAGGCCGACGCCGAGGGCACGCTCGCGCTGATCGCCGACCTCGAGCGCTGGCTCGCCGAGCTCACCGGCTACGCGGCCGTGTCCCTGCAGCCCAACGCCGGGAGCCAGGGCGAGTTCGCAGGTCTGCTCGCGATCGCTGCCTACCACCGCAGCCGGGGCGAGGCGCACCGCGATGTCTGCTTGATCCCGGCGAGCGCCCACGGGACCAACGCGGCCTCCGCTGTCATGGCCGGGATGCGCGTGGTCGTGGTGGCCACCTCTGCCACCGGCGACGTCGACCTCGACGACCTGCACGCCAAGATCGCCGAGCACGGGCAGGCACTGGCCGCCCTCATGAACACCTACCCGTCGACACACGGGGACATCGAGGCGCGGGTGCACGAGGTGTGCGACGCCGTGCACGAGGCAGGCGGCCAGGTCTACGTCGACGGCGCGAACCTCAACGCGCTCCTCGGGCTGGCCCGGCCCGGCGCGTTCGGCGGCGACGTCAGCCACCTCAACCTGCACAAGACGTTCTGCATCCCGCACGGCGGCGGCGGCCCGGGAGTGGGGCCCGTGGCGGTGGCCGAGCACCTGGCGCCCTTCCTGCCGGGGCGGGGCGAGGTCGGCGCGGTCTCGGCGGCACAGCACGGCAGCCCTGGTGTGCTGCCGATCTCGTGGGCTTACGTGCGGCTGATGGGGACCGACGGGCTGCGCCGGGCCACCCTCACAGCCATCACCGCTGCCAACTACGTGGCGAAGCGCCTGGCCGAGCACTACCCGGTGCTCTACGCGGGGGAGCGCGGGCATGTCGCCCACGAGTGCATCCTCGACCTGCGCGGTATCACGAGGGACACCGGCGTCACCGTCGACGACGTCGCGAAGCGACTTGCCGACTACGGCCTGCATGCGCCGACCATGTCATTCCCGGTGGCCGGCACCCTCATGGTGGAGCCCACCGAGAGCGAGGATCTCGCCGAGATCGACCGGTTCGTGAACGCGATGATCGGGATCAGGGCCGAGATCGACCGCGTGGCAGCGGGGGAGTGGCCGGTCACGGACAACCCGCTGCGAGGCGCCCCCCACACGGCCGCCAGCCTGATCGACAAGTGGGACCATCCGTACCCGCGCGAACTGGCCGCCTACCCGACCGGCGTCACGCCGGGCGTCCACGACCGCAAGGTCTGGCCCCCGGTACGCCGGATCGACGGCGCCCACGGCGACCGTAACCTCGTCTGCAGCTGCCCCCCGGTGGAGGCCTACTCCTGAGGGAGAGCGCCGCGGATCGCCGATCCGCGGCGCTTCCTAGGAGGGCAGAACACGGCCCCCGGCATCATCAACGTCAATGATGCATTGACGTCGACGTCGCGCCAACCACAGATTGACGATGCGACACGCTCAACCCCCGGAAAACTCTTTCCTATTGGCGGGTAAATGGCGTTCAGCCGGCGAGACCTCGGGCACACTGCCCGTGTTCAGGCTTGTGCGCATGTCGTTCAGGGACCTATCGTGACCGAGGTTTGACTGGCACCTCGTTAGGTGAGGCGTCTGTTCGGACATAAGCCACTGATCTGACGACGTCGAGAGACGCCCAAGGTTAGGACAGGTTTCCCCGGGTTAAGGGGTCACCCGAAGTGGCTTCCCGGGAGCGATCCGGGGATACGCCGGGCAGTGCCAAAGCTCTTACGAGATGTAGGTGCAGCTTCCCTCACTGGTGATCGACGGCTGCGCCTGAAATGTGTGACACCGGCGGTCGATCGGTGTCCCCGGCCGGCTGGAGGTGAGGGCAATGCAGGGCAGTAGTCCGGGTCGAAGTCGACCCCCGCATCCGCATGACATGCCCTCGTCTTCGTTTTCCGGCATCCGGTAGTTCCCCTGCAGCATCGGTTGGTGGCTGTCCACATCGTCCGGCCCGTGGCCGGTAGGTGGGGTGCGCCGGCCAAGTCAGGTGGCGCCGCGTGCCCCGTCCTGCCCCTGGTCCGGGGGCAGAGGGGTTGTTTCCATGACCACGAGCACTGGGGAGCGCCGTAGCGCGGTCCTTGATGACGCGCACGTCGGCGACATCCGAGGCGCACTGGGCACCATCCGGATGGATGACACCGCGCCCCGACGACGGCTGTCAGCGAAGCTGAAGACCTTGCTGGCGATCATCGGCCCCGGGTTGATCGTCATGGTCGGCGACAACGACGCCGGCGCGTTCGCGACCTATGGGCAGGCCGGGCAGAACTACGGCACGAAGTTGTTGTGGACACTGCTGCTGCTGGTGCCGGTGCTGTTCGTGAACCAGGAGATGGTGCTGCGCCTGGGCGCCGTCACCGGCGTCGGGCACGCTCGCTTGATCATGGCGCGGTTCGGCCGCTTCTGGGGCGCCTTCAGCGTGATCGACCTGATCATCCTCAACGCCCTGACCATGGTGACGGAGTTCATCGGGATCACCATGGCGGTCGGCTATCTCGGCCTGCCGAAGATCCCCTCGGTCATCCTGGCCGGCGGGGTGATCATCGCGGCGGCGTTCACCGGTTCGTTCCGCCGGTTCGAGCGGATCGCAGTGGCCTTCTGCCTCGGGTCGCTGCTGCTCATTCCGATCTATGTGCTGGCGCACCCGGCGGTCTCGCAGATGGCGCATGACTTCGTGGTCCCGTCGCTCCCGGCCGGTTCGGGTGGAGTGGCCACGGTGATGTTGCTGATCATCGGCATCGTGGGCACCACAGTCGCCCCGTGGCAGTTGTTCTTCCAGCAGTCGTACGTCATCGACAAAAGGATCACCCCCCGGTTCATGCGTTACGAGAAGGCTGACCTATGGATCGGCATCGGCGTGGTGATGGTCGGCGCGGCGGCAACGATGGGGTTCACGGCCGTGATCTTCGCCGGCACGCAGGGGTTCGGGAATTTCACCAGCAGCATGGGCACCGCTCAGGGACTGGCCGCGTA
>JAODNO010000720.1 GCA_025465235.1 Pseudonocardia sp. | reverse complement strand
GGCGGCCGCCGACGGCTGCCGTCCGGCGTGCCCGGCGCGCACCGTGGCGGTGAGCCCCCCGGTGGAGGCGAGCGCACCGCGCATCGCGCCGATCCGGCCCAGCGCGTCGTCGACCGCGGCGAGCAGGGCGTCGCGATTTCCCTCGCACATGGCCAGCACCAGCTCCGGACGGGTGCCGGCCACGCGCGTGCCGTCGGCGAACGACGACGCAGCAAGTGCGAGCGGCAGGTCGTCCTCGCCCGCCGCGCCGACCGCAGCCAGTACGGCGGCGAGCAGGTGCGGCAGGTGTGACACCCGGGCCACCGCGAGGTCGTGCTCGTCGGCCGTCGCCGGCACGACCCGCGCCCCGCACGCCCAGGCAAGCTCGGCGACGTCGGCCCACACCTCGAGGTCGAGCCCGTCGTCAGCGGCCACGACCCAGGCGGCGTCGGCGAACAGCCCGGCCCGTCCCGCGGCCCAGCCGGACTCCGCCGTGCCGGCCATCGGGTGCCCCCCCACGTACCGGGTGCGTGGGGCGTACCGAGCCACGGCGTCGGCCACGGCGACCTTGACGCTCACCGCGTCGGTCAGCCGGCAGCTCGGGGCCACCGCGTCGACGCGGCGCAGCACCTCGGGGACCACGGGGAGCGGCACCGCCAGCACCACGAGCGCATCGGATGCGGCAGCCCGGCGCAGTGCCGCATCGGTGTCGGTGGTGACGTCGAACCCGTCGGCCCTGGCCTGCTCCGCGGTCGTCGCCGATCCGCTCGTGCCCCAGACCTCCCGCCCGGCCTTGTCCGCGGCGCGCAGCAGCGAGCCGCCGATCAGGCCGGTGCCGATCACGCACACCGCTCGCTCCGTCACACCACGCAGGTTATGCGCTTCGCGCCCGTGCGCGGATATCGGTGCCAGAGCACTCGTTTCCGCGCACGACCCCGGCACTGCTGAGCCCATCACTCCTGGGCCAGCGCTCCCGCCACCCGCAGCACGCCACGCTCCTCGAACCGCACGCCGACCACCTGCACCCCGGCAGGCAGCCCGCCATCAGCGACGCGACCTGGCACCGACACGGCAGGCCAGCCGGTGAGGTTGAACGGCAGCGTGAGGTCGAGCAACTGCGGTCGCACCGGCACAGCCACTCCATCGACGTCGATCGCGGCCGTGCCGATGGGCGTGGCGCGCAGGCGGGTGGTGGGCAGCAGGAGGACGTCCACGTCCGCGACGGCGGCACGCATCGCGGCCGCGAGCCGTCGCTTGGCGCGCAGTGCGTCGACGTACTCGCGAGCAGGCTGGTCCGCCCACTGCAGGATCCGTTCCCTGGTGGCGTCCTGGTAGTCCTGCGGGCGCTCGGCCAGCCACGCCGCGTGGGTGGCGTACGCCTCGGCGCCCACGATCACCGGGTAGGTGGCGGCGAGCTTCCCCACCATCGGGGTGCTCACCTCGACGACGGAGGCGCCGCGGGCGCGCAGCGTCTCGGCCGCGGCGTCCACGGCGGCGTCGAGCGCCGGGTCGAAGGCCCGCCAGTAGTCGTCGAGCAGCACCCCGACCCGCACTCCCGCGACGCCGGGGGCCTGGATCCCACCGCCGGTGCCGTCCGGCCTGCTGAGGACGTCCCAGGCCACCGACGCCGCGTGCACGTCGGCCGCGAGCACCCCGACGTGGTCGCACGTCTCCGACAGCGGGAACACGCCCTCTGTGGACAGCGCGCCGAAAGCCGGCTTCAGGCCGACCACACCGCACAGCGCAGCAGGCGTCCGGACGCTCGCACCGGTGTCGGTGCCCAGCGCCAGCGGGAGGTGACCGGCGGCGATCGCGGCTGCGGACCCCGATGACGAGCCGCCCGTGATCCGGCTCGGGTCGTGCGGGTTACGGGCCGGGCCGGTGGCGGCGACGTCGCCGGTCGGGCCGTAGGCGAACTCGTGGGTGTGCAGCTTCGCTACGACGACGGCGCCCGCCGCACGGAGCCTCGCGACGACCGGGGCGTCCGCTGTGGCCGCCGGGGCGTCGGCGAGCACCCTGGAGCCCGCCCTGGTGGGTAGCCCCGCCACGTCGAACAGGTCCTTCACGCCGATTGCGACGCCATGCAGCGGCCCGCGCCACTCGCCGCGGGCGAGCTCGGCGGTCAGCGCGGTCGCCTGGGCGACTGCCCGCTCGGCGTCGAGCGTGATCACGGCGTTGTGGGAGTCGGTGGCGAGGCGATCGAGGACCTCGGTGACGTGCTCGACGGGGGAGAGTTCGCCGGAACGCAGCGCCATTCCGAGATCGCGTAGGGAGGTGATCACCTGCCCATCCTGACGCAGACACCGGCCCGGTTCCCCAGACGTGTGGCGAGCAGCTCCAGGAATGTGAGAAACCCGGCGGCGCGGCCGTCCCCGGCGACGGCTGGCGGGCCACGGGCCGGCCCGTCGTCCTCGTCCACCACGACTCGCTCACGCCCGGCTCTCCGCTGGCCGCCGGCACACCTGGCAACGCCTTCGCGGCATTCCTGGACGGCGTCGAGCCCGCGCTGACGTTCGGCAAGAACGTCAACTCCGCGTTCCACGGCGAGATCGACCTCGACGCGTGGCTGCGCGAGCATCACATCGAGGCGGTCGTGCTGGCGGGGATCCAGACGAACATGTGCGTGGAGACGACGGCCAGGATCGGCGGCAACCTCGGCCATAGCGTGACGGTCGCCATCGACGCCACCTTCACCTTCGACCTCGCCGGCCCCGACGGAACCGTCCTGACCGCCGACGAGCTCACGCGGGCGACGGCGGTCAACCTCCACGGCGGCAGGTTCGCACGGATCGCGACGACGAAGGAGGTGCTGGCCGAGCTCGGCTAGGCGAGGGCGGCCAGCGCCAGCCCCGCGTAGACGGCGACCCCTGCAGTCATGGCGGCCTCGTCGAAGACCACCCTGTTGGAGTGGTTGGGTGCGGCGGCGCCCGGGTGGACGCCCGGCGGGCAGCCGCCGAGGAAGGCCAGCGCACCCGGCACCTCGGCGAGCACGTAGGAGAAGTCCTCGGCGCCCATGATCGGAGTCGGCATCGTGACGACCCGTTCCCGGCCGACCACGGCGTCGGCGAGGCGGCCGAGCCGATCGGCGGCGTCCTCGTCGTTGACGGTGACCGGGTAGCCCGGCTCGATCTCGACCTCCGCAGCGCAGCCGTGCGCCATCGCCGTGTAGCGGCACACGCGCCGGATCTCCTCGTGCACAGCGGCCCGTGACGCCTCCGAGAGAGTGCGCACCGTGCCCTCCATGAAGGCCGTCTCGGGGATGATGTTGGTGGTGGTGCCCGCGACGATCCGGGTGATCGTCAGCACCACGGGGTGGTGGGTGTCGACGCGGCGGGTCACCGCGGTCTGCAGCGCTCCCACCATCGCCGCGGCCGCGGGCAGCGGGTCGAGCGCGTCGTGGGGGGCCGAGGCGTGGCCACCCCGCCCGCTGACGGTCACCCGTATGGTGTCCGCCGCCGCCATCAGGGCGCCCGGCCGGACGTGCACCTCACCAGACGCCACCGTGGCACTGATGTGCAGCGCGTAGGCCGCCTCGGGGCGGCCTGCGGGTCCGGTCCGGTCCAGCAGCCCCTCGTCGATCATGTGCCTGGCGCCGTGGAAGCCCTCCTCGCCCGGCTGGAACATGAACAGCACCCGCCCGGCCAGCTCGTCACGCCGCGTCGCCAGCACCCGAGCCGCCGAGGCGAGCATGGCCACGTGTGTGTCGTGGCCGCAGGCGTGCATGGCGCCGCTCACCTGCGAGGCGAAGGCGAGCCCCGTGTCCTCGGTGAGAGGCAGTGCGTCCATGTCGCCGCGCAGGAGGATCGTCGGCCCGGGCCGGTGACCCTCCAGCACGGCCACCACCGAGCTGATGGCGCGACCGAGGTGCACCTGCAGCGGGAGGTCCGCCAGCGCGGTGACGACGGCGTCGCGGGTGCGCGGCAGCTCGAGCCCGACCTCAGGATGCCGGTGCAGTGCGCGACGCAACGCCACCGTCCGACGTTGGACGCCGCGGGCCTGGGTGAGGAGTCCTGTGGCCTTCGCGGCATCCAGTGACATGGAGCGATCCTGGCAGCTCTCCAAGGTGACGTGGATGGCATTTCGGGTTGTGGTTTGGACCACAGTGACTCGGAGGCCTACCGTAGTGGCATGGCGGTGCAGAGCATTGAGGCGCGCGCGGACGTGCGTGAACAAGCCCTGCCCGGGTACGCCGTCGCGGCGATCCGGGAGGACGGGCAGTGGCGCTGCACCCGGATGACGCCCGAGGCGCTCGTCGATCTCGACACCGCTATCACGGAGCTGCGCGGGTTGCGGTCCACCGGAGCGGTTCTCGGGCTGCTCGACGTCGATGACGAGTTCTTCGTGCTGCTGCGGCCCAACCCGGGCGGCATCGCGTTAATGCTGTCCGACGCCGTGGCGGCCCTCGACTACGACGTGGCGGCCGACGTCCTCGACCTGCTGCGCCTCGAGCTCCCGCCGGAGGAGGAGGCTCTCGACTCGCCGCCGTGGCCCGAGGGCGACCTCGCGATCCTCGCGGATCTCGGACTGCCCGCCGACGAGCTCGAGGTACTCGCCGGCGAGGTCGAGCTCTACCCCGACGAGCAGCTG
>JAODNO010000716.1 GCA_025465235.1 Pseudonocardia sp. | reverse complement strand
CGTCGAAGCCGAGCGGCGGCGGTTTCTCGACCCCGTCGTACCACCGGCGGGCTGGTCCTACATGCTGGCCCCCGGACCAGGTGACGTCTCCCGGCACGCCGTGGCCGAGGGCAGGCCGGCGATCGAGGTCGTCTGCGACGACGACGCCGGCGTCATCGAGAAGGACATCGACGTTGCCCTGCGGAGCGACACGACGATCGAGTGGAGCTGGCGGGTCGAGGCGCTGCCGGGCGTCGTCCCGGAAATCACGCCCTGGACGCACCGGATCCCCGATGCCCACCACAACACGCAGCGCCGCTCTGGTCCAGGCCTACCTGGCAGCGTGGAACGAGACCGATGCGATTGCCCGCCGCGGCGCGATCGAGGCCGTTCTCACGCCGGACGTGCGCTACGTCGACCCGCTGGCCGACGTCAGTGGCACGGACGCGCTGGACGCGCTGATCGCCGGGGCGCAGCAACATTTCCCTGATCCAGTTCCCGGCTGCGTCCGGCGGTGCAGCGGCCCCGCCGGACGTAGGCGGCCCGTCCGGCCCGTCGTCAGCGTGGACCCATCCGGATCGCGCCGTCGAGGCGGATGACCTCGCCGTTGAGCATGGGATTGGCCACAATGTGCGCGGCGAGCGCCCCGAACTCGGCCGGGTCGCCCAGCCTGGACGGGTGCGGCACCTGCGCGCCCAGTGATGCCCTGGCCTCCTCGGGCAGAGTGGCCATCAGCGGAGTGTCGAACAGGCCGGGCGCGATGGTGACCACCCGGATGAACATCGAGGCCAGGTCACGGGCGATCGGGAGGGTCATGCCCACCACCCCGCCCTTTGACGCGGAATAGGCCGCCTGGCCGACCTGGCCGTCGAAGGCGGCCGCCGAGGCGGTGTTGACGATCACGCCCCGTTCCTCGCCCACCGGGTCGTGCGCCACCATTCGTTCGGCGGCGAGCCGTAGCACATTGAACGTACCGATCAGGTTGATCTCGATGATGCGGGTGAACTCCGCGAGCGGGAAAGCGCCCTTCTTTCCGATCACCCGGATCGCGTTGGCGGTGCCGGCGCAGTTGACGGTCACCCGCACCGGGCCCAGCGCGTCGGCGACGTCGAGCGCCGCGGCCACGTCGGCCTCGCTGCGGACGTCGCCCGCCGCGAACCGCACCGCGTCGCCGAGCTCCCTGGCCCGCTCCTGGCCCGGCGAGCTCGGCAGGTCGAGGATCACCACCTTCGCTCCCGCCGCCACCAGCGCCCTCGTCGTGGCGAGCCCGAGCCCGGACGCGCCCCCGGTGACCAGCGCGACGCCGTCGGTGATGTCCACAGATTCCGCTCCTCCTCCAAACCGTCACACGTGACTGTTCCTGCGGTGGATGTCATACCATCGCTGAATCGGTGGCGCCCAGGCGCCACACCACGTCGACGCCCGCCTCCCCGGTGCTGCGCTCCTCCTGCGGCCTCCGGCGATCCACCTCACGGAAGCCGAGCCTGCGCGGGATTCCCCCACTGGCGATGTTGGCGAGGTCGTGCACGATCTCGACGCGGTCGGCACCGACGCGGAATGCCTCCGCGACCAGCGCCGCAGCGGCGGCCGTCGCATACCCGCGCCGGACGTGTGCTGGATGCACCCAGTACCCGAGCTCGAAACCGCCTGCGCCGATCCGGCTCATCATCGAGCAGCTGCCGACCAGCGACCGGCCGGGGGCGACGATGGCGTAGTCGTAGTCGGTGCCCCACAGCTCCTCGGTGCGAGCGACGTAGGCCACGGCGTCGGCGGTCGAGAAGCCGTGCGCCGCCCATGCCATCCAGGGGGCCAGATGCTCCAGCGACTCGCTCACCGCGCGGTACAGGTCGTCGGCATCGGCGCGGCGCCACCGGCGCAGCCGGACCGCACCGGAGTCGAGCTCGTCCGCTGCGGTCAGCACGCCCGCGATTCTGCCGGGCGGTCACCACACCGTGAGCAGCACGTGGTCGACCGAGAGCGGCGGCTACTCGGCGCCGGGTGCAGCGCTCGGTGGTCCGCCTGCCCCTCCGTATCGCGTGCGGGCGAACGCCGCCGCCAGCGCGAGCGGCAACGCCAGCCCCAGCGCCACTCGGAACACCGTTCCGAACGCCCCCGCGTCGGCCAGCGGCCCAGCCGCCGCCGCGCCCGCCGAGCTCCCCAGGAACAGCAGCGCGGCGAAGAGCGCCACCGCGGTGGCCCGCTCCGTCGGCACCACCTCCGTCGCCCAGCTCTGCAGGGTCGTGTGCAGGAACGCCCACGACCCGCCAAGCAGCAGCCCGGCGACAGCCACCGTCGGGAGGGTGACCACGACGGACGGGACGGCCCAGCCGGCGATCAGTAACGCGCCGCCGATGGCGGCGAGCCCGCCCGGGGGCAGCCTCCCGACCAGCAACCGCACGATGCGCGACCACCCGAGCGCCCCGACCCCGAACGACGCCGCCACCAGCCCGGCGAGCGCCGCCGATGCCCCCAGCGCCTGCACGGCGGGCGCCAGGTAGGTGAGCAGGCCGAGCACCGCGATGCCCTCGACGAACACCAGGGCGTACACCACGAGC
>JAODNO010000708.1 GCA_025465235.1 Pseudonocardia sp. | reverse complement strand
TCCCGGGCCAGGCATTCCAGCATCCGGCGCAGCACCAGCTCGCGATTGCTCTCCAGGACCATGTCGATGAAGTCGATCACGATGATGCCGCCGACGTCGCGCAGCCGGAGCTGGCGGACGATCTCCTCGGCCGCCTCCAGGTTGTTGCGGGTGACCGTCTCCTCGAGGTTGCCGCCCGACCCGGTGAACTTGCCGGTGTTGACGTCGATGACCGTCATCGCCTCTGTGCGGTCGATCACCAGCGTGCCACCGGAGGGCAGCCAGACCTTGCGGTCCAGCCCCTTGAGCAGCTGCTCGTCGATCCGGTACTCGGCGAAGACGTCCGATGGGCCGACGTGGCGGTGCAGCCGGTCGGCGAGCTCAGGAGCGACGTGCCCGACGTAGTTCTGCAACGTGTCCCAGGCGTCGTCGCCCTCCACGATGAGCCGGGAGAAGTCCTCGTTGAACTGGTCACGGACGACCTTCAGGAGCAGGTCGGGCTCCTCGTAGAGCAGCACCGGGGCCTTGGGCTTGTTCGGGCCGGTCTGCTCGGCCTTGGTCTTGACGACCTCCCACTGCGCCTGCAGGCGGCGGACGTCGCGCTCCAGCGCCTCGTGACTGACGCCCTCCGAGGCCGTGCGGATGATCACTCCGGCCTCGCTGGGGACGATCTCCTTGAGCATGTCCTTGAGCCGCTTGCGCTCGACGTCGGGCAGCTTGCGGCTGATCCCGGCGGCGCCGCCGGACGGCACGTAGACGAGGAAGCGGCCTGCGAGGCTGATCTGCGTGGTGAGCCGGGCACCCTTGTGCCCGATGGGGTCCTTGGTGACCTGCACGAGCACGCTGTCGCCGCTGGAGAGCGCCTGCTCGATGCGACGCGCCTTGCCGCCGAGACCGGCGGCGTCCCAGTCGACCTCGCCGGCGTACAGCACGGCGTTGCGGCCGCGGCCGATGTCGACGAACGCGGCCTCCATGCTTGGCAGCACATTCTGGACGCGGCCGAGGTAGATGTTGCCGACCATGGACGGCCCGGTGCCACCGTGGTCGGTGACGAAGTGCTCGACGAGTACGTCGTCCTCGAGCACGGCGATCTCGACGCGGTCGCCCCGCTCGCGCACGACCATCGAGCGGTCGACGGACTCACGACGGGCCAGGAACTCGGCCTCGGACAGGATCGGGACGCGACGCCGGCCCGCGTCCCGGCCATCGCGACGGCGCTGGCGCTTGGCCTCGAGCCGGGTGGAGCCGCGGACGCTCTGCACGCCGTCGCCGCTCCCGTCGGCGCTGTCGTCCGACCGCTGCTCACGGGGCTGACGCACCCGGACGACGGTGTTCGGCGGGTCGGGCTCGTCGGCAGTGTCGGCGGTATCGGAGCTGTCGTCAGCCGATCCACGACGGCGGCGACGACGCCGGCGACGGCGCGAGCCTCCGGCCTCGTCGTCGCTCTCGCGGTCGCTGTCCTCGTCCTGGTCGGCACCCGACTCGGCCCCGGCGGTCTCGGTGGAGCCGGCCACGGTGGTGTCGGCGCGGGCGGCTTCGTCGGAGTCGTCGGAGTCGTCGCTGTCGTCGCCGCCCTCGTCGTCGAAACCGTCGCTGCCGCGCCCCCGACCCCGGCCCCGGCGCCCACGGCGCCTGCGCCTGCGGGCACCGTCGTCGTCGGAGTCGTCGCCGTCGGCGGCGGCGGGCTCGGCGACGCGCTCCTCTGCGGGGGCGTCGGCCGTACTGGCAGGAGAAGACACCTCGATCTCATCCGCAACGGGGGCGGCCTCCGGCTCGGCTCCGCGGCGGCGGGTGCGCGCAGGCCGGGTGGGCGGCTGGAACAGCGGGGTGGGGGGTGCGAACACCGGAGCGAGCGGGGCGGCCTCCTCGACGGCGGCCTCCTCGACCGCTACCTCGGCAGGCTCGGCCGCGGGCTCGGGCTCGGCCGACCGACCCGCGGTGGCCGGCGCGAGCGCAGTGACGACCTGCTCGGCCACCTTGCGGTCGATGCTGGACTGCGCGCTGCGCCCCGCCTCGCCCAGGTCGGCCAGCACGGCGAGGACCTCGCGGCTGGTGCGCCCGAGCACCTTGGCCAGCGCATGCACCCGCATCTTCGCGGGCAGGTCGTCCAGGACGGGTACGGTGACCGGCCCGCCGGTGGTACCGGCGGGCGAATCGTTATTCGACATTCAGCTCCTCCGCCCCCGGGCGCCTCCGGAGGGAGGCGGCCGCGCAGGGACACGTGCAGTTCTTTCTCTCCGCGCGGTGCGCGCGACGAGCAATCCTCTGGTCTCGCTCCGCCCCGGGGGGCGGCTCGTTGCTCGACGGCGTGCCGTGACCGGCAGGGGCGCCGGTGCGCCGGGAGCCGACCCGCCCGTTCAGGCGCGGGTGGTGACCCGGTCGGAACCGAGTGGGTCGGCCAAGTCGCCTCGATGGTCGAGCAGGCCCTGCGCCATCCGGGTCGCCTTCGCGGGCGCCGGCGGCCTGAGGCCTGCGACAACGTCGAGTGCACCCAACACGTCATCGGGTCGAACGGCGGGTGTCGTCTGCCGTACAACCGCCGCCATTGTCGCACATACTGCCCCCTGATCGGGGGGTGTCGAGAGTGAGCCACCCGACGGAACCCCGTCACTGCGCACCTCGGCGCGCACGAGCGCCGCCCTGACGTCGATCTGGCGTCGCCCGGACGGTGTGACGCGTTCGACGATGACGGACTCCTCGGCCAGCAGCGCCGCGAGCGCCGCACGCAGGGCGTCCGGCGCCACGCCGGGCAGCTCGATCAGCCAGTGGCTGCCGTCGATCCGGTCGGCCAGCGCGGTGCCACCTGCCACCGCGGCGTCGAGCACGTCGAGCCCGTCGGGCAGTGCCGCGTCGAGTGCGGTGACCAGCGCCGCCGGGTCGACCTCCCTGGTCAGACCGATCTCGAGGTACTCCGCCTCGCTGGCGGAGCCGGTGGGAGCCGCGCCGACCCAGGACAGCCGCGGGTGCGGGCTGAACCCGTGGGAGTGAGCCACCGGCACCCCGGCCCGCCGCACGGCGCGCTCGAAGCTGCGCGCCACGTCCCGGTGGGAGAGAAACCGCAGCCTGCCGCGTTTCGCGAAACGCAACCGGACGCGCTGAACCGTGGGCGGAGCAGGGTTCGCCGCCTCCCCGGGGCGCACGCGGGCCATTGCACCAGCCTACGAGCCTGCGCCGACCCGCTGTTCCTCGGGCGGACGACACGGTCGTGCCGGACACGAACTGCGGGCTACGAGGCCGGTGCCGGCAGCGCCGTCGGGTCGAGCACCAGGAGCTGCTCGCCCGCAGACCGGAACCCTGCGCGGCGGTAGAAGGCCGCACTGCCTGCGGTGGGCGCGAGGAGCAGCCGTCGGTAGCGGCGGACGCGCGCATGCTCGACCGCCGCCGCCAGCAGCGCGGCCGGCAGTCCCTCGTCGGCGAATGCCGCGAGCACGAAGGCGTTGCCCACATGCCCGATCCGGCCGCTACGCGCACCCGGGCGAGGCATGTGCACGATCTCCACCACGTTGATCGAGCCGACCGCGGTGAGGCCGCTGCGCGCCGACCCGACCTCGGCCAGCCAGAACGTCCGGCGCGGCAGTTCGACGCGCCACCACTGTTCGAACGCGGCCTCGAAGCCCGGGTCCTCGACGGGCCGCCCCGTGCGCTCCTCGAGCCAGGTGCGGCGCAGCCGCGCCAGTGCGGCCACGTCGCGCTCGTCGGCGACACGGATTCCGACCTGCGGACCGGAACCGGCGCGATCAGCCACTCGTGCCCGGGCCCCCGGACACGGGGTTCACGACGGTCAGCGGGAGCAAGGTGGTGCCGCTAGGCCCGACCTCGATGTCCGTGCCGGTGGAAGGGCAGACACCGCAGTCGAAGCACGGCGTCCAGCGGCAGTCGTCCTGCTCGCGGCCGGAGAGGGCGTCCTGCCAGTCGTCCCAGAGCCAGTCCCGCTCCAGGCCGGAGTCGAGGTGGTCCCACGGCAGCACCTCGTCGCGACCGCGCTCACGGGTGGTGAACCAGTCGATCGAGACGCCCAGCGGCTCCAGCTCAGCGGCGGCAGCACCCGTCCAGCGCTCGTAGGAGAAGTGCTCGCTCCAGCCGTCGAACCGGCCACCGTCGCGCCACACCCGCTCGATCACGCGACCGACGCGCCGGTCACCGCGCGCGAGCAGGCCTTCGATGAGTGAGGGCTGCCCGTCGTGATAGCGCATGCCGACGTTGCGACCCAGCTTCCGGTTGCTGTTGACCGCCGCCCGCAGCTTGCGCAGCCGCTCGTCGATGACCTCGGGGTGCGCCTGGGCGGCCCACTGGAACGGGGTGTGCGGCTTCGGTACGAACCCGCCGATCGAGATGGTGCAGCGGACGTCGTTGTGCCCGGACGCCGCGCGGCCCGCCTGGATCACGCGGTGCGCCATCCCGGCGATCTCGAGGACGTCCTCGTCCTCCTCGGTGGGCAGCCCGCACATGAAGTACAGCTTCACCTGCCGCCAGCCCTGCGCGAAGGCCTGGCTGACGGTGCGGATCAGGTCCTCTTCCGACACCATCTTGTTGATCACGCGCCGGATCCGCTCGGACCCGCCCTCGGGGGCGAATGTCAGCCCGGAGCGGCGGCCGTTGCGGGAGATCTCGTTGGCGAGGTCGATGTTGAACGCATCGACGCGCGTACTCGGCAGCGACAACGACGTGTTCGTGCCCTCGTACCGGTCGGCAAGGCCCTTCGTGATCTCCGCGATCTCCGAGTGGTCGGCGCTCGACAGCGACAGCAGCCCGACCTCGTCGAACCCGCTCGCGCGCACCGCCGAGTCGACCATCTCCCCGATGCCCTGTAGCGACCGCTCGCGCACGGGACGCGTGATCATCCCGGCCTGGCAGAAACGGCAGCCGCGGGTGCACCCGCGGAAGATCTCGACGCTGGCCCGCTCGTGCACCGTCTCGGCCATCGGTACCAGCGGCTTCTTGGGGTAGGGCCATGCGTCGAGGTCGGTGGTGGTGCGCTTGGTGACGGAGCGCGGCACGCGCTCGTCCACCGGCGCTACCGACGCGATCTCGCCGCCGTCGCCGTAGGACACGGCATAGAGCGACGGGACGTAGCAGCCGTCGGTGGCGGCGAGGCGCAGCAACAGCTCGCGCCTGCCCCCTGGCCTGCCGGCCGCCTTCCACTCCCTGACGACGTCGGTGATCTCCCCGACGACCTCCTCGCCGTCGCCGATCGCGGCGACGTCGACGAAATCGGCGATCGGTTCCGGGTTGAACGCGGCGTGGCCGCCCGCCACCACGACCGGATGGTCGATCCCGCGGTCGACCGCGTGCAGCGGGATGCCGGCGAGGTCGAGCGCGGTGAGGAGGTTGGTGTAGCCGAGCTCGGTGGAGAAGGAGACACCGAGCAGGTCGAAGGCCCCGAGCGGCCGGTGCCCGTCGACGGTGAACGCCGGCACACCGTGCTCGCGCATCAGCGCCTCGAGATCGGGCCAGACCGCGTAGCAGCGCTCCGCGAGGGCGTCGGCGCGCTCGTTGAGCACCTCGTAGAGGATCATGATGCCCTGGTTGGGCAGCCCGACCTCGTACGCATCCGGGTACATCAGCGCCCACCGCACAGCGGCCGACTCCCAGTCCTTGAGCTGCGCGTTCAGCTCGCCACCGACGTACTGCACGGGCTTGGAGACGCGCGGCAGCAGCGGTTCGAGGTCGGGATACACCGACGGAACCGTGATGATGCCGCCGGTCCCGCTGGGAGAATGCACGTCGCCGGTCACGCTGATCCAGGGTAGCCCCACCGCCCGAGGGCTACGCGACCGCGCGCGACCCCGGCGGACCGGGCGCCCGGCACCCACCGCGCCGACCCTGACACCTACCCCCAGGCGGCGCGTACGGGGTTGCCCGCAGTGGTGAGCCTGCGAGTGGTCGCAGCGATCACCGTGACGATCGCGATCGCGCCTGCGACGACCACTCCGGCGGGCGCGTCGTTCAGCGCGATGCCGGCGGCCGCCCACACGGCCGCGATGGCATAACCGACCACGGCCGTGCCGGAGAGCACCACCCACGACGCGATGACCGAAACCGCCAGCAGCACGACCACTGCAGCAATCGCCGCCAGTGCACCGGTGCCGGGCAAACCGACCCACACCCCGGTGGCAGCGGTACAGAGGGCGACGGCGAACGACACCCATCCCGTGTACAGCGCGACCATGCCACGCAGCACGACCCGCTCCAGGACGCTGCCGGCCGGCTGCCGGCTGAGCCGGCCGAACACGACCGCCAGCGTGACGAGCAGCGCGAGGATCAGCAGCTCGGCCAGGGGCAGCCAGCCTGCCTCGAACGCCAGCACCCAGGCGATGTTGAACACGGCCGACGCGGCGAGCCACCATCCGGTCTCGCGGTGGATCTGGCGCCCCCGCTGAGCCGGCAGCACCTGGTAGACGGCATAAGCGAGGAAACCGACGTAGATCGGCGCCCAGATGGCGAACGCCCAGCCCGCCGCCAGCAGGGGGCTGGTGTACTCATGGGCCACCGCCCCGACCGTATCGCCCGCGAAACCGATCCCGCCGCGACCGGACATGACGAGCTGCAGCACTGCGAGCAGCACCACAACGGCGTTCCGGATGAGGTCGGCGAGCACCGGTCGCTGGGACGTTACCGTCATGCCCTGCATTGTCGGCCTGCTCACGGCCCCCGGCCAGCCGAGTCGCTGACGGGTCCGGACGCCGGGGTGAGCGGAAGATCGACCTGTCTCAACGGAGCAGCAGCACGTCCAGCCGTCGCGATGCCACCGTGACACCGACCACGATCATCACGAGGAAGTACGCGAGGTGGCCGACCATCCCGAGGTGCACCGCACCCGTGGTGAGGCCACGCATCAGCTCCACGGCGTGGAACAGCGGGAGGAACTCCACCACGAGCTGCAACCACCGCGGGTACACCGAGAGCGGGTAGAACGTGGTGGAGAACAGGAACATCGGCAGGATCGCGAGCGTGACCAGGTCGAAGTCCTGCCACGACCGCATGTAGGACGTGGCGGCCATGCCGACGGCGGCGAACGCGAACGCCACGACCAACGCGGCGGGCAGCGCGAGCAGCGCCCACGGCGAGACGAGCAGGCCGAAGCCGGCCATCACCGACAGGAACCCCAACGCGTAGAGGCCACCGCGGATGAGCGCCCAGCCGATCTCCCCGAGCGCGATGTCGACCGGCCCGAGCGGCGTGGACAGCATCGCCTCGTAGAGCCTGCCGTACTTGAGCTTGAAGAAGACGTTGAAGGTGGAGTCGAACACGGCCCCGTTCATCGCCGACGCGGCCAGCAGCCCTGGCGCGATGAACGCGGCGTAGCTGATGGGTGCGCCGTCGGGGCCGGGAAGCACACCGACCAGCGAGCCGAGCCCCTGGCCCATCGCAACCAGGTAGAAGACCGGCTCGAAGAAACCCGACACGAACGCGAGCCAGGCCCGCCGGGACGCGGTGGCTGAGCGGAGCAGCAACGCGCGACTACGCCCGGCATAGCTTCCGGCCGGGAGCAGCCGCAGCAGCGCGGGAGGGGCGGGCGGTGCGGGTACCTGCGCGGTCACTGGGCCAGCCTCCTGGCGAATAAACGGGTGGCGAGCGCGACCCCGAGCACGAGCAGGGCGCTCAGATAGGCCAGGTGCCCCAGCGCGGCGAGCGGCTGCGACACGGCACCGAGCGCCGCGGAGCGGGCCAGCTCGGTGCCGTGCCACAGCGGGGAGATCAACGCAACCGGCTGCACCCACCCCGGCAACCGGTCGACCGGGAAGAACGTGCCCGAGAACAGCGTCATCGGAATGACGACGAAGCGGAAGAGGGCGTTGAACGCCGCACCCTCGTTCTCCACGGTGGCGGAGAACGCCGTGACCATGGCCGCCACAGCAGCGCCGGTGAGCACGGCCACGAGCAGCGACACCACGATGCCGGGGCCGGCGACGCCCCCGAAGACGGCGATCACGCCGATGTAGATGGCGCCGGCACCCGCCATCTTGCAGGCGACCCAGAGCAGGTGCCCGAGCGCGACCTGCGCCGGGGAGATCGGGCCCGCCGTCATGGCGAAGTAGGTGCGCTGCCACTTGAATCCCGACAGCACCGGATACGTGGACTCGAACGCCGCGCTCTGCACCGTGGACACGGCCAGCAGCGCGGGCGCGAGCCACACGATGTAGTCGACACCGCCGGTGGCCGCCGCGGCGCTGCCGGTGCCGGCGACCAGCGATCCGAAGCCGACCCCGAAAGCGAGCAGGAACAGGAGCGGTTGCAGCACCGACGAAACGGCGGTGGCCCGCCAGTTGCGCCGGTACCAGGTCCAGAAGTGCTCCACCACCAGCAGCACCCCGCGCCACCGCCCGGGCGCCCGACCGGTGGATCGTGCGAGCTCACTCGGTGCTGATGATTCGTTCGCACGCTCACTCAGTGCTGATGATTCGTTCGCACGCTCACTCAGTGCTGATGATTCGTTCGCCCGCTCCCCCATCAGTCCACCAGGGTTCGGCCGGTGAGCCGGAGGAACACGTCCTCCAGCGAGGAGCGCCGCACCAGCGCCGAGAGAGGCACGAAGCCGGCGCGTGCGACCTCGGCATGGGTGTGCTCGCCGTCGGCCGTGTAGAGCAGCAGCCGGTCGGGCAGCTCCTCGACGCGCTCCGCAAGCCGCGCGAGGGCATCGGGGGCGGGGCGGAGGGCGGGGTCGAACCGCAGCTCCAGCACCTCTCGCGTGGAGTACCGCTCGATCAGCTCGGCAGGCGACCCCTCCGCCACGATCACGCCGCCGTCCATCACGACGAGGCGGTCGCACAGCTGCTCGGCCTCGTCCATGTAGTGGGTGGTGATGATCTGGGTGACGCCCTCGCGTTTGAGCCGGTACAGCCGCTCCCACAGCAGGTGGCGGGCCTGCGGGTCGAGCCCCGTGGTGGGCTCGTCGAGTAGCAGCAGCTCGGGCTCGTTGACCAGGGCGCGCGCGATCGTGAGACGGCGCTTCATCCCGCCGGAGAGTGGCTCGACCGGATCGTCGGCGCGCTCGGTGAGCTGTGCGAACTCCAGCAGCTCGGTGGCCTTGGCCCGCACGTGCGCTCGGGAGAGCCCGAAGTAGCGGCCGTAGATCTGCAGGTTCTGCCGCACCGTGAGCTCGGTGTCGAGGTTGTCCAGCTGCGGGACGACGCCGATGCGGGCACGGATGCGCGGGCCGTCGACGTCCGGATCCATCCCGAGCACCTGCAGTGCGCCCTCGCTGCGCGGCGACACGCACGCGATCATCCGCATCGTGGACGACTTGCCGGCGCCGTTGGGCCCCAGGAAGCCGAACACCTCGCCGCGTGCGACATCGACGTCGACCCCACGGACCGCCTCGAAGTCGCCGAAACGCTTGCGCAGCCCGCGGGCCTGAACCAGTCCATCCGCCACGAACAGCACGCTAGCGGCGAGCCCCGACATAGCGCGTGGACGTTTCAGGCTTGGCACCAACTAGACCGGTCTATATAGTTCGGACATGGCGGTTCGGACCGACGCCCGCGACCGGATGCTGCGCACCGCGGCAACGCTGTTCCGGGCGCAGGGCTACCACGCGACAGGTCTCAATCAGGTGCTCGCCGAGAGCGGCGCCCCGAAGGGCTCGCTGTACTTCCACTTTCCGGGGGGGAAGGAACAGCTCGCCGCCGAGTCGATCGAGCTGGCCGGCGCCGAGCTGTGCAGCGCGATCAGGGCCGCGCTGGCGAGCACGGCGGACCCGGCCGGCGCACTGGAGCACGTCCTCGCACTGCTCGGCGACCACCTCGTCGCGTCGGGCTTCCGCGACGGCTGCCCGGTCGCGACGGTCGCACTGGACGCCGCAGCCGGTAGCGAGCCCATCCGCACGGCCTGCGTCGGCGCATACGACTCGTGGCAGTCGCTCATGGCAGACCACCTGCGGGCTGCGGGCATCCCTTCCGCCGATGAGCTCGCCACCGTGCTGCTCGCCGCGATCGAGGGCGCCGTGCTGCTCGCGCGCACCCGGCATGACCTCGCCCCCCTGCACGCCGTCGGCACCCGCCTGCGGATCCTCCTGGACTACGGACGGAGCTCGAAATGAAGGTCCATCACCTCAACTGCGCCACGATGCGCCCCTTCGGCGGCAGGCTGGTGAGCGGCACGGGATCCCTCCTCGCCACCGCCGAGATGGTCTGCCACTGCCTGCTGGTCGAGACCGACCACGGCCTCGTCCTGGTCGACAGCGGGCTCGGGACGGGCGACGTCACCGACCCGGACGCCACCCTGACCAGATGGTGGCAGCGGATGTCCCGCCCGGTGCTGGACCTTGCGGAGACCGCGCTGCACCAGGTCGAGCGGCTGGGCTTCAGCGCGTCCGACGTGCGCCACGTCGTGCTGACCCACCTCGACCTCGACCACGCGGGCGGCCTGCGTGACTTTCCCGACGCCCAGGTACACGTGCTGCGCACGGAGCTGGCGGCGGCGGTCGCGGCGCGCACGGGCTGGGAGCGCACTCGCTACCCACAGCTCCAGTGGACCCACGGGCCGCGGTGGGCCCCGCACGACCCGCAGGGCGAGGAGTGGTTCGGCTTCCAGGCGGTGCGCGACCTCCCCGGGCTGCCGCCCGAGATCCTGCTGGTGCCACTGATCGGCCATACAGTCGGGCACACCGGCGTGGCGGTGCGCGAGAGCGATCGCTGGCTGCTGCACGCCGGCGACGCGTACTTCTTCCACGGCGAGATGCACCCCCGCGCGCCCTACTGCACGCCGGGCCTGCGGCTCATGCAGAGCCGGGTGGAGACCGCCCGCGGGCTGCGGCTCGCCAACCAGGAGAGGCTGCGTGAGCTCGTGCGCTCGCACGGGGAGGAGGTCACCGTGTTCAGCGCGCACGACCCGGTGGAGCTGCGGGCCGCGCAGCGCGTCGGCGGCGGGATCAGCTGAGCCGCAGCTGGAACCAGTGCTCGTCGCGGATGTCGTCGGGACCCAGCCGCAGCGACGCGGGAAAGACGCCCACCTGGGTCCAGCCCTGCCGCGTGTAGAACGTGGCGATGCCGGTGCCCCCGCGGGCCGAGAGCTGCAGCTGCTCCAGCCCGAGCGCGGTGGCGTGGGCGACGGCAGCGTCCAGCAGCCTCGTCCCCCAGGCGTGACTTTGCAGGTCAGGGCGGACCATGAGCCGGAGCACCTCGGCGCGGTGCGCGACGACCGCGCCCGTGCCCCGGCGCAGGAACACCGTGCCGGCGAGCGCGTGGTCGACGCCGGTCACGATCAGCTACTGCCGCTTCGCCCGCACGTCCTCGATCGCCTGCTCGGCGACGGCTCGCACGTCCTGCTCCGCCGCGCCGGAGGGGAACCCGACCGCACCACCGGCCCGCGTGACAGCAAGCCAGAGCGTGCCCAGCGCCGTGCCCATTTCCGGATGCACCTCGTGCACCAGGTGTGGGCCGCTGACGAAGGGCTCCTCCGTCACAGGTGGGGGAACCAGAGCTTGATCTCCCGTGCGGCGCTCTCGGGCGAGTCGGATCCGTGCACGAGGTTGAACTGGGTCTCCAGGGCGAAGTCGCCACGGATCGTGCCGGGGGTGGCCTTCTCCACCGGGTCGGTCCCGCCCGCGAGCTGCCGGAACGCGGCAATCGCCCGGGGGCCCTCGACGATGGCGGCCAGTACGGGGCCGGAGGTGATGAACTCCAGCAGGCTGCCGAAGAAGGGCTTGCCGTCGTGCTCGGCGTAGTGCTGCTCGGCGAGCTCGCGGTCGACGGTGCGCAGCTCGACGGCGACGAATTCGAGGCCCTTGCGCTCGATCCGGGCGAGGACCTCGCCGACCAGCTTGCGCTCGACGCCATCGGGCTTGACGAGGACCAGGGTGCGTTCAGTCACCTGCGAAGCCTATCGACGGTCTCTGTGCGGCTCAGGAGAGGGCGGCCGCCGCGAACGACACCGCGAACCGCTCGCACCAGATGCTCACGCTGGCGAGCTGCGCGAGGTCGACGTC
>JAODNO010000697.1 GCA_025465235.1 Pseudonocardia sp. | reverse complement strand
GTCATCATGTTGAGCGGGTTGGCGCGGAACCCGCCGGACTGCGGGCCCTTGAGGTCGAGCGGCAGGCCCATCGAGATGGCCTTGCCCTGGCGCACGAGCGCTGCGGCCGCCCGGATCTGCTCGGGGCGGACGGCGTCGAGGTCGAACGGGCTGGGGCCGCCCTCGCCGCCGGCGGCCGTGGCACGCCGTAGCTTGTCGGCGTAGCCGAGGAAGGCCTTGTACGGGCCCTCCGCCTCGGCCCAGGCCTGCTCGTCCGTCGGTGCGACGTACGCGAGCTGGGGATAGACCGCGTCATGCTCTTCATGCACATGGGCGAGCTGCCGCACGAGAAGATCATGTCCTCGCTGGACCCGTTCGCCCGCGAGGTCCTGCCCAACCGTTCGTGCTTCTCGGCGATGTCGACGCCGAAGCCGCGGAACAGCGCCGCGAGGTGGGCGAGAACCATGAGGCTGTCGGACACGATTCCGTGCGGGCTGAAGTGGTGCTCGGTCAGCCACACCGAGTCGAAGCCCAGCACGTCGGCGTGACAGGCCTGGGTCAGTGCCTGCTCGCACCGCTCCGACTGGTCGCTGCCGTCTGGCCACTGGATGGAGTGGAACAGACCGATCCGCATCCGTGCCTCAGCTCTCGTCCGCCATGCTGCGATGGATGTGCCGTGGTGCCGTGGTCCGCCCGATGACAGCACGACCGGCCCTGCGAGCAGCTTGTGCGGGCAGACGATCACCGACCGGCTCGTGGACGAGTACTGCGTGGTCGGACCGCAGGCGCGGTGCCGCGACCGGCTGCAGGGGTGGCACGACACCGGAGCGGCGACGCTCGCGCTGGTGCCGCACCCGGTACGGCCTACGGAGAGCTACATCGACGGCGTGCGCCGCACCCTGGCAGCGCTGTCGCCGGTATGAGCAGGGGAGTCCTCAGTCACCCAGGATGCTCTCGATCATGAGAGCCAGCTGCACGTGCAGAAGGGTCTGCGGGTCGTCGAGCTCGATGCCGAGCAGCCGCTCGACCCGCCGCAGCCGGTAGCCCCGGGCGTCAGGTTGGACCGTCCGTCGCCCCCCTTGACGAGACGATCGCGGCGGGATCGTCCAACCACTGTAACCGCGATCACACGTGCCCGAACACAGTTCATGCCCCGCGGAACTGTGCGGCGCCTCAACCGTCGTGATGTGTGGCCCGGTGCGCAGCCAGTGCGTCGACGCCGAAATCGGCCTCGGGGTCGCGCCAGACCGAGTGCGCGTGGTTGACCTGGCGCTGGGTGTTGTCGTACTCGGCGAGGAAACGGGGGCCCTGCAGCCGGTAGTAGTGCGGCTCGCCGGGCTCGGTGCCGCCTGCCCAGGCCAGGTGTACGGCGTCCAACGCCGGGTCGTCGAGGGGGCCGGGGGCGAGGCCGTCGGGCACGCGACCGAGGTAGGCGTCGAGCAGGCACCGCAGCAGCGCGCGCCGGTCGGCATCGAGCTCGGCTGCCGGCAGTCCCTTGGGCGCCACGGTCAGCGCGAGCGTGCTGTGGTCGGTCGCGTCGAAGCCGGAGCTGCTCTCCGCGCGGATGTCCATCTCCGCCAGCCGGTCGGTCAGCCGCTGTTCCCGGAAGTGGCCGCGCCAGATGTCGGGCAGGCGCAGCATCTCGTCGCCGTGCGTGATCCTGGCCCGGTTGCCCCCGATGATGTCGGACGGGGCCCGGGGGAGCAGTACCGCACGCGCCGCCTGCTCAGGCGCCAGCGACCGGACCAGTTCCCGTGCGAGGTCCTCGACCGCACCGAGGGGACGCGATGAGGTGCCGCCCAGCAGTGCCGACGTCGCTGGGTCGGCACCCAGGAAGCACGGCGTCGTCGAGCGCACCGCGCGAGCGACGACGAGGTTGTTCAGCGACACGTGGTGCCCGCCGAACCGCCATCCCCACGGCGCGTGCCCGCCCGGGTCGCCGAACACCCGCAGGTAGTACAGCCCTGGGTCGCGGCCGCGTTCCCGGCCCCAGTCGACGCCCCAGTTCTCCACGTGGTCCAGCACGTTCTCCAGGCCCATCACCGTGGCCACAGTGACGTAGCCGGGGGTGGACAGACCGGCGGCCACCAGCTGCATCGCGAGGCTCTGCTGGCGCGGGTGCATTGCCCCGATCGGCACGCCGCCGTGGTCGGTGGGTGTGTAGTACCACTGCAACCGCTCCGCCTCGGTCTCCGCGTCCGCGCCCGGGGCGGGCCAGTGGGCGAGGGCGCGCTGCTCGGTGTCCAGCGCCTCGAGCCACGCTGCCGCTGCAGCGGCCATCCGGTCGGCGACACGGCGCTCGGCCGTCGCCGTCCGGTCGGTTCTGGTGCGGACCGGGGACGCGCCGGTGGTCATGACCCTGCACACTACGACGCTCCGCGCACCGAGGGAGCACCCCGACGGGTCTTGCCTGCCTCCCCTCGGATGGCGACAGTGCACAGGTGGTCGCGACGGAGGTGCAGGCCTCGCTGCGGTCGTGGATGTCGGCCGTCAGTGAGATCGCGCGCGCCGTCAACGCCGCTGAGCCGCTCCAGGAGGTGCTCACCCGGGTGGCCGCGCAGGCCTGCGCGTTGATCGGGTTCGAGTTCTGCGCGGTGATGCTGACCGATCCGGACGGTGAGTGGTTACAGGTCGCCGGCTGGTGCGGACTGAGCCCCGACTATCTGGCGCAGCTGAGCGCAGAGGGCTCCCTGCAGGTGCACCCCTCGGGGCCGGTGCTGGACACCCCGGCCGCACGGGCGTGCCGCGAGGGTCGCACTGTCACGGTGCCGGACGTGCGGGCGGCCAGCGACTACGGCCGGCTGCAGTACCTCGCGCCCACGCAGGGGTACCGCAGCCTGGTGGCGGCACCGCTACCCGCGTCGGAGGACGACCCGACAACGAGCGTCGCAGGGGGAACGGGCGTCGCCGGCGTGCTGGTCGGCTACTCGGTGACGGCGCGGGAGTTCGAGCCCCCGGAGGTCGAGCTGATAGAGCTGCTCGCCGGGCAGGCTGCGCTGGCCCTGGAGACCTCCCGGCTCCGGACTGCGCAGCAGGACGTCATCGGCGAGCTCTCCGGGGCCAACGACGAGCTGCGCCGTGGTCGTGCGGTGCTCGACTGGGCCGAGCAGCAGCATCGCGAGCTGATGCAGCTGGTGCTCGACGACGTAGGGCTCGCCGGGCTCGTCGCCTCCCTCGCCGGGACGCTCGCGGCGTCGGTCACGGTGGAGGACGCGGACGGCCGGGTGCTGGCCCGCGCGCCGGACGACGGCTACCGTCCGCCCCCGACCGCCGCCGCCCGCAGGCGTTCGCCCGCGAGGGAGGCGCTGGAGGCGCTGACCCGCCGCTACGAGGCCGTGCAGATCCCCGTACTGGCACCCGGGGGGCCGGTCGTCCGGGGAGCGCCCGCCCCGCCGCGGAGGGAGATGGCGTGGGTCGCGCCGGTAGTGCTCGGGCAGGAGCTGGTGGGCAGGCTGTGGGTCACCGCACCGCCCGCGGTTCCGGCGCCGGTGCAGCTGCGCGTGGTCGAGCGGTTCGCGCTGGTCGTGGCACTGGAGCTGCTCAAGGCGCGGCATCTGGTGGCGGCGGAGGGGCGGCTGTCCGGTGACCTGGTCGCCGACCTGCTGCGTCCGGACGGCCCGGTGCGCCCCCAAGCGGTGCTGGACCGCGCTGCGGCACTCGGGCATGACCTCGCCCGGCCGCACGTGGTGGCGGTGCTAACCCTCGACGGCCCGATACCGCCGGCCGTCCGGCTCCCCGAGCTGGTCCGCGCCGCGGCCGGCCCGGACGCCCGCCCACTGGTCGGCTCCTACGAGGACGACTGGGTGGTGCTGCTGCCCGCCGACCCAGATCCGGGCGACGTGCTCCGCAGGGTGCACGCGCACACCGCCCACGCCGCGGGCAGCGGCTGCGTGGTCACGCTCGCTGCCGGGCCGACCGCGTGCGCACCGGAGGACTTCGCCGCGGCCTACGGGGTGGCCCGCGGAGCGGTGCAGCTGCGGAGGGCGACCCGGCCCGGCGGTCTGGTGGACGTCCGGCAGCTCGGCCTGTCGGCCCTGCTCCTGGAGACCGGGGCGCCGGACGCACTGCGCCGCTTCGCGCAGACGCTGTTGCGGCCGCTCGCCGCGCACGACGCGCAGCGCGGCGGGGACCTGGTGGCCACGCTGCGCGCGTGGCTGGGTTCCGGCTGCTCCACCATGGCCACCGCAGAGGCGCTCACGGTCCACCCCAACACTGTCGGGTACCGGCTCGGGCGCATCGAGGCGCTGACCGGCCGCAGCCTGCGGGGCGTCGACACCCGCCTGGAGCTGCAGCTTGCGCTCACGGTCCGGGACATCGTGCAGCTCGGCGACCCGGACAACCGGTAGTTCCCGGCCCGGCGTGTTGTGGGCGCACCCAGCGTTCCCGTGCGGTTCCTGGGGTGGCACACATGGCTGGCCGGGGCGGTCCCGCGCAGGATCGGTGTCAGCGCGTGACGACGCTCACAGTCCGCTGCGCGCCCACCTGTCCCCACTGCGTCGAGGAGGCCGTTGTGCTTCGGAGACCGTCGTGAAACCCCCGCCGTTCCGGTACGCCATACCGACCACCGTGGCTGAGGCCGTGGGGCTGCTCGTCGAGCACGCCGACGCCGAGCCGCGGGTCCTC
>JAODNO010000692.1 GCA_025465235.1 Pseudonocardia sp. | reverse complement strand
GGGGCTGCGGGCCGCTCGCGACCCGCTGGTGCCGCTCGGAGCCCCGGCCGTCGACGACGGCGACGTCCGGAGCGGCTGGACCGCGCTCGTCCAGTGGGCCCGTGAGGCGGCGGCGTCACGGCAGACCGCGCTTCCGGCAGCGCAGGAGGCCGCATTGCTGGCCGAGCGCGAGCGGGACGCCGCAGAGGAGGCGTTGCGCACGGCCGATCGGGCCGCGGCCGAGCGACGCCGCGACGAGACCGCCGCCGCCCGTACCGAGCAGGACGCCCGCGGCGCCGTCGAGGCGATCGAACGGCGGAGCGCGCAGCTCGAGGACGCGCTCGCCGGTGCGCCGTCCGATGCCGACGCCACCGCCGAGCTGCACCGCCTCGACGCCCTCGACGTCGCGGTCCGCGAGGCGGACGAGGAGCTGCGCCGCGCCCGCACCGCACTACGTTCCGCGGAACGCGGCGCCGCCGAGGTCGGCCGGGAGGTCGCCGCGGCGTGGAACGCGCTGCGCCATGCGCGAGACCCGCTCGTCCCGCTCGGCGCGCCCGCCATCGGCGGCGACGAGCTGCTCGCAGGATGGGAGGCGCTCACCGGCTGGGCGCGGCGCGAGGCCGCGGGCCGGGCCGACCGGCTCACCGAGGCGGCGCGGGCCGCGCAGTCGGCCCGCGAGGCACGTGACGCCGTCGAACGGCGGATCGGTGACGACCTGCTCGCCCACGAGGTCGCAGCGGCGCCGCCGCTCGGAAGCACCGCGCTCGCCGCCGTCGCCGGCGTGCTCGCCCGGTCCCGGTCGGCGCTTGAGCGCATCGCGGAGCGACGGGCGGCGGCGGAGAAGCTCCGCGCCGACCGTGACGAGGCGGAGTCCGCCCAGCAGGTCGCGAAGCTGCTCGGCAACCTGCTGCGGTCCGATGCGTTCCCGCGATGGCTGGTGGCGTCGGCGCTCGACGCGCTGGTGGCCGACGCGTCCCGCAGCCTTGCGGAGCTCTCGGGCGGTCAGTTCGAGCTCACGCACGAGGGCGGTGAGTTCCTCGTGATCGACCATGCGGATGCCGACGCGCGGCGCCCGGTCAAGACGCTGTCGGGGGGCGAGACGTTCCAGGCGAGCCTCGCGCTCGCGCTGGCGCTCTCCGCACAGATGTCCGGGCTCGCCGCGCGGGGGGCCGCGCGGCTGGAGTCGATCTTCCTCGACGAGGGCTTCGGCACGCTCGACGAGGCCAACCTCGAGGTGGTCGCGGGCACGTTGGAGAACCTCGCCACCAGGGGGGATCGCATGGTCGGTGTGATCACGCACGTCCCGGCGCTGGCGGAGCGGGTACCGGTGCGATTCGCCGTGAGTCGCGACCAGCGCACGTCCTCGGTCACGCGGGAGAACTTGTGAGGTTCGCCGTCGACCCATGGGACCCGTCTTACGGCGCGAGTCTCGATGCGGAGCTGGGGGAGTCGGCAGCCCAGGTGGCGGTCGACGTCGAGCTGCCGGGGCCGCAGTGGCGGCCGCTCGACCCCGAGCCCGGCGTCACACCGCCCGGCGCGGTGCTGTTCGTCGACGGCGTGCGCCGGATCGACGCCCAGGTCTGGGTCGACGAGCCGGATGGCGCCGCGTCTCCGGCACTGTGCGCGTCCTACGCAGCCGGGGTGGTGTGCTGCTGCCGTGACGGGGGCGCGCACCTGCTGGCCGCTGAAGTCAGGCGCGGGCTGTTCACCACCGCGCCCGACGTCACCGACGTCGCGACCCTGGCCGGCACGTACCGCATCAGCCGCACCGCGTCCCGTCCTGACGTGGCGCCCGGCCAGGTGCTGAGCCTCGCGGTACAGCGGGAGCTCGGCGACACCGAGCTGGGTGCCGCGGCAGTTGCCCGCAGCGGTCACGGGACGGAGGACGACCTGCTCGTCGTCGACGGTCCCCTGCGTGGTCGTCAGCATCTCCCACGAGTGATCGGGTTCGTCAAGAGCCACCGCAGCGACTACCTGCCTCCGCAGCTCGGCGGGATCGTGGCGGCGCTGCGGAGCGGGCAGCGGACGCCGGTGTTCCGTCTCGGCAGCTCGTGGCAGCGTTTCACCTGGTACCTGCGGCTGCCGTGTCGGCAGGGAGCGCCCTGGGCCGGGATCGTGCGGGTGGAATGCAGCGCAGAGCTCCCGACGGCCGACGCCGTGGCGCTCGCGATGCGCAGCCAGGTGACGCTGGGACGGTTCGCGTCCACCGAGTACAAGGACTCCCGCGCGCCGCAGAACCTCTACCCGATCGCTGGCCTGGAGCGAGAGCTGCGCAGGAGGCTGGGGGAGCCGAACCTGCTCTACCGCGCGCTACGACGAGCCGCGGTCGCGACGGCAGCGTAGAGCTCGCCCACGAAGATCACATCCTCCGGGCTACCGGGGTTCCTCGGATGACGGCCGCTCGCCGAGAGATTCGTCCACCGGCACCCGGGCGACCTCGGCCAGGTGGTTTCCGGGTGCCAGATCCGGATCGCGAGATCGTCGCCAGCGGTGGCCACCATGGCACCCGGACCGAAAGCCACGGTCCACAACCGGCCCCCGTGCTGATCGAGCACGTGCCGCGTCGCCCCTGCGGCGACGTCTCACACTCGGACGTTCGCGTCCCATGATCCGCTGGCCAGCAGGCCGCTGCCTGCGAGGTCGACCGCGTACACCCGGTCCTGGTGCCCTGCCAGCGTCTGTAGCAGCGCGCCGGACGCCGGATCCCACGGTCGGACCAGCCCGTCGTCGCATCCCGTGGCGAGCAGCGTGCCGTCGTTGTTGTAGCCGGGACAGCACGAATGCCCCGTGATCGGTCGGCGCCAACAGGTCCACGAGCTCCGTGGCCAGGTCGTCGCGCACCTCGCGGCCGGGTTGGTCGAGGTCCCGGAACCGCTGCGGAACGTAGAGCGAGGGAGGGTAGCGCCGGTCGGCGCGCAGCCCAGCCGTCTGCCGGGCGACGAAGTCGGACAGGTGATCAGGCCCTGGAACTCGGTGAAGCTGCGCAGCCGCATCCCCGACGCGCCGCCTCGTCCCGCAGTGTCTGCGGCGGGTTCGGGCCCTCGTACACGGGCTCGGCGCGTGGCTCCGTGGTGTGCGGGCAGAACGCGGTGAGGATGTCCCTGACTTCACGGAGTTCACGGACTCAGGTGTCCGGAACGCCTCCGTCGTCACCGCCGTCCTGTCCCGCAACTACTCCCGGCATGAAGTCCCAGCGTGCAGCCGGACGCGGAAAGCGGACTCGGTCAGCGTCCAGCCGATCCAGGTGGCCCAACGATCGTCTGCAGGGAGTAGCTGATGTAGTAGTCGACGGCGCCTGCGGTGTCCATGCAGTCACTCCCCGTGGCTCGAGCTGAGCACGTCGAGTATCACGGATGCGGTGCTCGTCGAGAAGTCGGAAAGGCCGACTTCGACCCGCCGTCGCCGACCCGACCTTGAACGGATGCGCCAAGTGGGTCCGGCAGGATACCCAGGTGACGACTCCGCGAAGGGGAGCGGCCCGCCGGCGCCGGCTCCCGGCGTTGGACTGGATCCGGATCGGCCTGCTGGTCGCCGGACTGCTCGCTGTCTCCACCGGTCTGCTGCCTGCTGCCCAGGCCGAGCAGAGCCTACGGCGGATCGCACCGCTGCTGTTGTTCCTCGGTAGCGTGATCGTGCTGGCCACCCTCACCAAGAAGGCGAAGGTCTTCGACGCCATCGCGGCGCGGCTGGCGATCGTCGGCCGGGGGAGCTACCTGGCGCTGTTCCTGCTCTGCGTGGCCTTCGCGTCGGCGACGACGATCTCCCTGAACCTCGACACCACCGCGGTGCTGCTGACGCCGGTGTTCCTTGCACTGGCCCAGCGGGCGAGGATCGCCGCTCTGCCGCTCGCGATGACGACCATCTGGCTGGCCAACACGGCCAGCATGCTGTTGCCGGTCTCGAACCTCACGAACCTGCTGGCTGCCGACAGGGTCGCATTGTCGGCGCCCGCATTCGCCGCCCGGATGTGGGCCCCGCAGCTCGCCATCCTGGCCGCGACCATGGTCTTCCTCTGGGTCCTCTATTGGCGTCGCGGTCGCCGCGGAGTGGATCGGTACGAGCCGGCACCTCCTGTCCGTCTCGAAGGTTCCCGGCAGAGGACGTTGTTCTGGGTGGCCGGGGGCTCCTCCGTGATGTTCATCGCGGCGATCCCGGTCGTCGGCGACCAGATCGGCTACGCCGCGGCGGCCGCGGCGACCGTGCTGGTGGTCGCATTCGCCTTGCTCGACCGCAGTGCGCTGCGTCTCAGCCTGATCCCGTGGCAGTTGCTGATTTTCGTGACAGGCCTGTTCCTCGTTGTACCGACGCTCTCGATTCACGGACTCACCGATCTGGTGACCGCACTGATCGGAACAGACCCGGGAGCGGAGGGTGCATTTCGGGCCGCAGCGGCAGGTGCTGGACTGTCGAACCTCGTCAACAACCTGCCGGCCTATGCGGCGGGGGAAACAGCAGTTCCCCTCGACAACCACAACCAGCTGCTCGCATTGCTGATCGGGACCAACGCTGGTCCGATCATCACGCCGTGGGCGTCGCTGGCGACGCTGCTGTGTCTGGAGTCCTGTCGCGCCTACGGGCTGCGCATCAGCGCACGCGGGTTCGCCGTGCACGGGTTCGGGCTGGGGGTCGTCGCAGTCGGCGTGGGTGTGCTCGCGTTGCTGCTCACCGCCTGAACCGCCCCTGGCGCCCTGCCGGCAGGCTGGCGCGGCGAATGATGTCGACAACGTTGTTATCGGTCATCGAGACGGGGAGTTCGGGCCTCAGCAAACTGAACAGCCTCCGTACCTCTTCAGGCGTCGGCTCGTCCGACAGGCGCTGTTCAGAACGTTGCCGGTATCAGCAGATCGCGAGAACGGTCGCGAAGGCGTTGCGAGAGGTGGTCTTGGGGCGGCCTCCCCGTGGTCTCTCTCCGAGCCGGAACGTAGCGATGCGCGGTACTCCGCGTACCGGCGGCACAGCTGTTCGTCGGTCGGATCGATGATCTCGATTTTCATGCGCATCGGGCGATTGGCCTCGCGAGCCGACTCGACGCACGCGCGGAGCGTGACCGCTCGCGGGTGAGAACCGGTGCCGCCCTTGAAGATCCACTGGCTTGCTTCACGGTGAGCTTCGTTGTTCATGCGATCGACCTCGGCTCCATGGACGAGCCGGACCGCGGCAGACTGGGTGAGGGTGTTGGCCGCAATTTTGCGGTCCCGCAGCAGAGTCGCGGCGAGCAATGCCAGGGTAAGCAGATTTGCCGCGTTCACCTCCTCGCCGCCGAGAACATCGAGGACCCGAGCACCCGATCGTGATGGTGATCGTCAGGGCCAGCATTCCGTCCGCGTTGTTCACCAGCCACTGCCCGAACCGGCGCATCCGTACACCCTCCTGATGCAGCGGAGACGGGTGATCCTTCCGAGCGCGGATCGTGCAGGTGAGGCGATCTTGGGGAGCGGTGATCGGAGCGCGCAGGCCCCTTCCGGTGATCAGCAGAGCGGTCGCGTCAGTACTGGGGCGGACGCGCGGCGACCTCGCCCCCTCCTACCGGGTCGGACTCAACCGGCCAGGCGCTGGCGCAGGCCGCTCGCCCGGCTCACCGGGCGCTCCACCGCGGCGCGGACGGCTTCCTCCGTGCCGACGACCCGCACGAACTCGCGCGCCCTCGTGACAGCGGTGTACAGCAGTTCGCGGGTGAGCAGCGGCGACTCGGCGGGCGGCAGCACCACCGTGACCCGGCGGAACTGGCTGCCTTGGCCGCGGTGGACGGTCATGGCGTGCACCGTGGCCACATCCGACAGTCGCGACGGCGGGTGCAGCGTGGGCGGGCCGCCCCGCGCGAAGGCGACCCGCAGACCTTCCGGCCGCGCCACGACGACGCCCGTGTCGCCGTTGAACAGGCCGATGTCGTAGTCGTTGGCCGTGACGAGCACCGGGCGTCCGGGGTACCAGGCCCCGGCCGGGGCCACGCCCGGAACGGGGACCGTGCGCCCGATTTGCGGCGTGCCCAGCCATCGCTCGATCTCCACGGTCCATCGGGCCACCCCGTAGGGGCCTTGGCGGTGCGCGCACAGCACCCTGTGCCGTTCGAGCGCAGCCAGCGCGGCCTCGACCTCACCTGCGGCCGCGGCCTCGGCCAGCTCGCGCCCGGCCCGCACGACGTCGCCGCGCACCGAGTCGGGTGCCGACTCGAAGGCGAGGTCCGGCTGACCGCTGCGCAGCAGGCCGACCGCCGCGTCGGCGTCCCCGGCCTGTACCGCCATGGCGAACTCGGCGATCGTTCCACCGAAGCGCCAGACGTGCTCCAGCGTGACGACACCGTTGACCACGCCGCCGGCCAGGCGCAGCGCACCCAACGCTGCGTCGAGGGCGGGTTCGGGACGGCCGGGCGCGCGCGCGAGGTCGCCCAGCACAGCGCCGGCTTCGACGGACGCGAGCTGGTCGGGGTCGCCGACCAGCACCAACCGCGCCTGTGGCCGGACGGCCTCCAGAAGCCGCGCCATCATGGTCAGCGACACCATCGACGTC
>JAODNO010000680.1 GCA_025465235.1 Pseudonocardia sp. | reverse complement strand
GCAAGATCGACGCACCGTTCGGCACGAGCACCATCGAGACGGTGCGCGGGGTGGGCTACAGGATGACCGAGCCGGGCTGATCGGCCGCCCCGCTCGACCGCATGGACCACTGCCGGGGCAGCTGCGCCGGCAGTCCGCGCGGATCGCTCACGAGCCCGACGGCCGGGAGGCCCCACGGCGAGGTCTCAGGATCGCGCTTCGCGTCCTCGTCACGCACCGGCCGCGCAAGGGCCGCAACGGGTTTCGCCCTCGGGTACGGCACCGGCCGGACCGTCTTCGCGACAGCCGGATCGAGGTCGGCGACCGGCCCGTAGGGCTGCGCCGACAGCCGCACCCGGAAGAGCGCCCCGCCGCCCGGAGCGTCGTCCACCTCCACGGTGCCGCCGTGCGCGGTCACGACCTCCGCAACGATCGCCAGGCCCAGCCCGGAGCCGCCGTCGGACCGGGCGCGGGCGTCGTCGAGCCGCACGAACCGCTCGAACACCCTGCCCCGGTCGGCGACGGGCACCCCCGGCCCGTCGTCCGACACCTCGATCACCGCAGTGTCGGCCTCCCGCGTGACCATGACGAGCACCCGGGAACGGGCATGTCGGCGCGCGTTGTCGACGAGGTTGCGCACCACCCTGGCCAGCTGTCCGCGGTCGCCGATCACCCGCACCGGCTGGGCGTGCACCTCGGCCACCACCGCACTGTCGGCGGGCCGGCCGCGCTCGCTCTCGGCGACCTCGTCGAGGTCCACCTCCTCGCGGCGTGGCTGCAGGCCGCGCTCGTCGGCCCTGGCCAGCAGCAACAGCGCGTCGACCAGCCTGTTGAGCCGCTCGGTCTCGCCGCGCAGGGCCGTGACGGTGCCCGGGTCGGTGGGGCCACGCTGCATGAGCTCGAGGCCCGTGGCGATGGTGGCCAGCGGGCTGCGCAGCTCGTGGCTGGCGTCGGCGACGAAGCGGCGCTGGACGCCCTGGGCGTCCTGCAACCGGGCGATCATCCCGTTCATCGTCGCGGCCAGGCGGGCGACCTCGTCGCGTGCGGCGGGGACGGGGACGCGCTGGGCCAGGTCCTTCTCACTCATCGCGGCCACGCGGGCACGGATGGCCTCGACCGGCCGCAGCGCGCGGCCCGCGAAGTAGTACGTGGCGACGCCGGTGACCAGGATCAGGATGGGCACACCGAAGAGCAGGTAGAACAGCAGGGCGCCGGTGGCGGCGTCGACGCTCGTCAGCGGCATCGCCACGAGCACGACGACATGGCTCCCCGCGGACTCGGTGCTCGCCGCCACGAGCACGGCCGCGGTCGGGGTGCCGTCGGCGTACTTCACCTCGGTCTTGGGCACCACCACCGTGGCACCGTGCCCGGGTCGCAGCGACGTCATCGCCACCTTGCGTCCGACGGTCTTACTGCCACCCTCGATCACGGGGAGGTCGTCCTGGCCCGTGTCCGAGTTGTAGAAGACGAGTGCCTGGACCAGGTCGTCCGGGCCGGCCAGGACGTCGATCGCGTCCCGGACGTTCTCGTTGGCCTGGCCCTTGTAGTTGCCCTTGACCCGGTCGACGATCTGCTGCGTCCGCTGCTCGGCGGCGACCTGCACCGTCGCGCGCAGCGAGTGGCCGACCAGCAGGACCAGCGCCGCACCCGCGACGACCAGCGCAATCGCCACCACCGCTGCGGCCGACAGCGCCGACGCGGCGCGCACGCCAATACGCGCGCGGAGCGACGTCCGCAGTCCGGCCACCAGGGGAGGGTAACGACCCGGCGCTGTGACCCGGCTGAGGGCGACCGCGACCGCCGTTAGCAGTCGTTAACCTCGGGCTACTCTGCGGGGATGGCGGCGTCCCCGACGGTGGGTACAGGCGGCAGCAGACGCGACCAGATCCTCGCGGTCGCGGCGCAGCTGTTCGCCAAGCACGGCTTCCACGGCGTGAGCATCGCCGACCTGGGCGCGGCGGTCGGTGTCAGTGGGCCCGCGCTGTACCGGCACTTCCCGGTCAAGGAGGCGCTGCTCGCCGAGATGCTCATCGGAATCAGCGAGCACCTGCTCGCCGGCGGGCAGTCACGGGCCGCCGCGACGGACGACCCGCGCGAGGTGCTGACGGCGCTCGTCGCGTTCCAGGTCGACTTCGCGTTGCGCGAGCCGGAGCTGATCGTGGTGCAGGACCGTGACCTGGCGAACCTGCCGACCGACGCGCGAAGGCGGGTGCGCCGGCTGCAGCGCGCCTACGTCGAGATCTGGGTGGACACGCTGCAGCAGGTGCACCCAGGGCTCTCCGCCGAGTCGGCGCGGATCGCGGCGCACGGCGCGTTCGGGCTGCTCAACTCCACCCCGCACAGCGCGCCGGGACACAGCGAGGGGCGGCCACCGGAGGTGGCGGCGCTGCTGAGGCGGATGGCGCTCGCGGGGCTCATGGATCTGCCGGTCTGACTGCCCGGCCGGGCACGGACTGGCGCGCCGGGCCTAGGACAGGAGACGATGTCCTCTGGTCATGTCGTTCCCACCGGCGCGAGCGGCCCCCCGACGGCCGAACCGGAGACGCCAGTGAGCGATCTTGCGAGCTCGACGTTCTACACCGAGGCACCGGAACTGCCGGTCCCCGGTCCCGGAGGCGCACGCTCCGCCGGCCCGTCCCGCGACGTCGCCGCGCACTCCGGCGTGATCTCCGAGTCCGGCCACGAAGCCCTGCGTGCCGACATCCGGCGCCTGTCGACGATGCTCGGCCAGACCCTCTCCCACCACGGCGGCCCCGAGCTGCTCGAACTGGTCGAGCAGGTCAGGCGGCTCTCGCGGTCGGCCATCACCGCTGGCGACAGCGCTGCCACCGGGGACGCGGAGATCACGCGGCTGCTCTCCGGGCTGGACGCGGGCACCGCGGTGTCGCTCGCACGGGCCTTCTCGCAGTACTTCCAGCTCGCCAACATCGCCGAGCAGCGCCACCGCGCCAGGGAGCTCGCCGCCACCCACCCCGACGGCCGCGGGCCGCTGCGCCTGCTCATGGAGCGACTCGCCGTCGCCGCCGACGACGGCGGGCCCCACCGCGACGAGGTGCAGGCCGTGCTGGCCCGCACCGAGCTGCGACCGGTGTTCACGGCACACCCCACCGAGTCGTCGCGCCAGTCGGTGCTCGCGATCCTGCGCCGGGTGGCGAACGGACTGGACCGCGGCGCATCCGACGAGTCGCTCGCGGCGCTCGTCGACATGCTGTGGCAGACCGACGAGCTGCGTCCCGGCAAGCCGACCGTCGCCGACGAGGCACGCGCGATCGGCTGGTACATGGAGCAGCTCGGCCGCACCGCCGTGCCCGAACTGCTCGGCGAGTTCGAACGCGAGGTGCGCGCCGCCGGCTTCACCATGCCTGACGGCGTCCGGCCGCTCGCCCTGGGGTGCTGGGTCGGCGGCGACCGCGACGGCAACCCGAACGTCACCCCGGCGGTCACGCGAGAGGTCCTCGAGCTGTACTCCGACCGGGCCATCCGCATCCACGAGGGCCTGGTGGAGGAGCTGGTCGGCGAGCTGAGTGTCTCCACCCGGGTGATCGGGGTCTCCGAGGAGCTGCGCGGCTCGCTCGCCCGCGACCGCCGTGCGCTGCCCGAGATCCACGACCGGTTCATCCGGCTCAACGCCCACGAGCCGTACCGACTCAAGCTCTCCTACATGCAGGCGCGACTGGCGAACACGCGCACGCGGATCAAGGAGCACGGCGAGCACCGGCCGGGGCTCGACTACCTCGGTCCGCAGGCGTACGTCGAGGACCTCGCGGTGATCGACCGCTCCCTGCGCGCCCACCTCGGTGGGCGCATCGCCGACGGCACCCTGGCCCGCGCCCTGCGCACCGCGCGGGCGCTCGGGCTGCACCTCGCCGAGCTCGACGTCCGGGAGCACAGCGAGCGCCACCACCAGGCCATCGGCGCGGTCTACGACGCGCTAGGCGAGCTGGACAAGCCCTACGCCGAGCTGACGCGCGCCGAGCGCACCGAGCTCCTCGCCCGCGAGCTCGACAGCGGGCGCCCGCTGGTGCGCCGCCACTACGGCCTCCCCGCCGAGGCAGTGGACGTGCTGGCGACGTTCGACATGCTCCACGACGTCCAGCACGAGTACGGCCAGGAGGTGGCACGCACCTACATCGTCTCGATGTGCCAGGGCGTCGACGACGTGCTGGCCGTTGCCGTCCTCGCCCGCGAGGCGTTCATGGTGGAGCTGCACCGTGACCCGCGCTCGTCGATCGACCTGGTGCCGCTGTTCGAGACCGTCGAGGAGCTCTGCCAGGCGGGCGAGCTGCTCGACAGCCTGCTGTCTGTGCCGGGCTACCGGCAGCACGTGCGCAACCGCGGCGACCTGCAGGAGGTGATGCTGGGGTACTCGGACTCGAACAAGGGCGCCGGCATCACCACGTCCCAGTGGGAGATCCAACGGGCGCAGCGCCAGCTCCGTGACATCGGCGCCAAGCACGGGGTCCGGCTGCGGCTGTTCCACGGCCGGGGTGGCTCGGTCGGACGGGGCGGCGGGCCGTCCGCGGAGGCGGTCGCGTCGGCGCCGTTCGGGTCCGTGGACGCCACGATGAAGGTCACCGAGCAGGGCGAGGTCATCTCCGACAAGTACTCGCTGCCCGCGCTCGCGCACGACAACCTGGAGATCATGCTGGCCGCGGTACTGGAGGCGACGCTGCTGCACCAGTCAGCCCGCTGGGGCGGCGCCACGCTGGACCGCTGGGACGAGGCCATGGACGTCGTCAGCGACGCTGCACGGCAGGCCTACCGCGGGCTCGTGGAGCGACCGGGCCTGCCCGAGTTCTTCGCAGCGGCCACACCCGTGGACGAGCTGGGGCGGCTCAACGTGGGCTCCCGGCCGTCGCGGCGGCCCGGCCGCGGTGCGCCCACCCTCGACGACCTCCGCGCCATCCCGTGGGTGTTCGGCTGGACGCAGACCCGGATGGTCGTGCCCGGCTGGTACGGGCTGGGCACCGGACTGCGCGCCGCCCGCAAAGCCGGGTACGGCGCCGTGCTCGACGAGATGCGGGAGTGGCCGTTCTTCACGAACCTCTTGGGCAACGTGGAGATGACGCTGACGAAGACCGACCTGCGGATCGCCGGGTTCTACGTCGCCGAGCTGGTGGAACCGGAGCTGCACCCCATCTTCGACGAGATCGTCGCCGAGCACGAGCGCACCCTCCAGGAGGTGCTGCACCTCACCGGGAGCAGCACCCTGCTGGCCCGGCACCCGGTGCTGCGCAACACCCTCGCGGTGCGTGCGGCCTACCTCGAGCCGCTGCACCATCTGCAGGTCGAGCTACTGGGCCAGCGGCGCAAGAGCGAGGAACCGGACCCCGACCTGCATCGCGCGCTGCTGCTGACGATCAACGGCATCGCGGCCGGACTGCGCAACACCGGCTGAGCCCGGTCGCCCCGACGAGAAGGGGCCGCCGGCCCGTGGAGGGGGCACGGGCCGACGACCCGGGACCGCGCGAACGGCTCTGTGCAGGCACGCACGAGCGACCGCACGCCCGGTAGCTCTGAGTGTCCGCTCTCGCCCGCACCGTGTACAGCGACCGGATGCCTCGGCGAAATCCGCCATCCGGCGCCTTTTAGGGGCGCCGCCGGATCGTGGGGGCCTCGCCCGTCGTGCCGCGGTTCACGCCCACGAGACCACGGGCGCCTGCGTCACCGCCGTACGCGGCCTGCACCCGGGGCCCGGAGGCCCGCAGCCCCCCGTCCACGGTGATGTCCTCGCCCGTGAGGAAGGGTGCGGCGTCACCCGCGAGGAAAGCGATGACTGCAGCGACGTCCTCCGGACGTCCCAGGTCCGGCCACGGCTGCGCCCCCGCCATGACCGTGGCCGTGTCCGCCCCGCCCCCTCCGACCAGCGGCGTCAGGACCAGGCCGGGACACACGGTGTTGACCCGTATCCGGTCCGGCCCGAGCTCAGTGGCGGCCACCCTGCCGAGGTTGATCACGGCGGCCTTGGCGGCCGAGTAGGCCTGCGGCCCCGCTCCCGCCGTGAACCCCGCGATCGACGCGACGTTGACGATCGAGCCACCGTGTCCCGCCGCCTGCATCGCGGCGGCACCGTGCTTGATCCCGAGGAACACGCCGCGCACGAGCACGGCGAAGGTGTAGTCCCAGTCGGCGACCTCGATATCGGTCAACCTGCCGAACGCGCCGCCCACACCGGCGTTGTTCACCACGCAGTCGATCCGCCCGAACGCGTCCACACAGGTCGCAACCGCCCCCTGGACGTCCGGCTCCTGCGCCACGTCGGTGCGGACGAACCGCACGGCTGCACCGAGCTCGGCGGCTGCGGCAGCCCCGTTGTCGGCGTTGAGATCGGCGAGCAACACCCGCCATCCGTCGAGCACCAGCCTGCGCACGGTCGCCAGGCCGATACCGCTACCGCCGCCGGTGACCACCGCGGCAGGACAGTCCTCGGTCATGACACCGATCCTGCACGCCGAGCCCCACTCGTGTGCTTGCGGTCGCTCCGACCTTGCCGGATTGTTCAACAATACTTACGCTCAGAAGGCCCTGATCGGGCGATCTCGTAGCTCGGCTCCCACCCGTAGCCCGGCGGATTGGACAACCTGTGAGAGTGGACCTCAACTCCGATCTCGGCGAGTCGTTCGGCCGGTGGGTGCTGGGCGACGACGACGCGATGCTCGATCTCGTCACCTCGGCGAACGTGGCTTGCGGCTTCCACGCCGGCGACCCGTCGACCCTGCGCCGCACCTGTGCTGTGGCCGCCACCTGCGGGGTGGTGGTCGGGGCTCAGGTCGGCTACCGCGACCTGGCCGGGTTCGGCCGCCGGTTCATCGACGTGGAACCCGGGCAGCTCGCCGACGACGTCATCTACCAGATCGGCGCCCTCGACGGCATGTGCCGGGCGAGCGGCACAGCAGTGCGCTACGTCAAGCCCCACGGAGCTCTGTACAACGCGGTGGTGCACCACGAGGCTCAGGCCGAAGCGGTGGTGGCGGCGGTACTGGCGTACGACCCCTCGCTGCCCGTACTCGGCCTGCCGGGATCGGCACTGCTGCGGGCCGCCGACGCCGCCGGACTGCGGACGGTGCAGGAGTTCTTCGTCGACCGCGGCTACACCCCCGACGCCACGCTCGTCCCCCGCTCCGAGCCGGGGGCGCTGCTGCACGACCCGGACGAGGTGACGGCCCGACTGCTGCGGATGATCAACGACGGTGTGGTGAAGGCGGTCGATGGCAGCGATGTGCGGGTGAGCGCGGAGTCGGCGTGCGTGCACGGCGACTCGCCCGGAGCTGTGGCCATGGCGGCGGCGGTTCGAGCGGGCCTGGACCACGCCGGCGTCGAGGTGGCGCCCTTTGCGAGGGAGCAGGCCGGGTGAAGGTGCTGCCCTACGGGGACGCCGGCCTGCTCGTCGAGGTCGACGGGCTGCCCGAGGTGCTCGCGCTCGCCGACGCAGTGCGGGCGACTCCGCCCAGCGGCGTGCTCGACGTCGTCCCAGCGGCGCGGACGGTATTGCTCATCCTCGCACCGCACACCGACCTCGTCGCCGTCCGGCAGGCGGTGCTCGCGCTGACCGTGGAGCCCGAGGCGCCCCCGCCGGACGGGAAGACGATCGAGATCGCCGTC
>JAODNO010000671.1 GCA_025465235.1 Pseudonocardia sp. | reverse complement strand
GGTCGAGGAGCTGCGCGGCACGCTGCCGGAGCTGCCGTGGGAGCGGCGCCGCCGGCTGCAGACCGACTGGTCGCTCACCGATGAGGAGCTGCGCGACCTCGTCAACGCCGGTGCTTTGGACCTCATCGAGGCCACGGTCGCGGCAGGTGCCCCCGCGGGCGAGGCGCGCTCGTGGTGGGTGGCCTACCTGACCCAGCAGGCGAACGCGCGCGGTGTCGAGCTGCCCGGGCTGCCGATCACGCCGGCGCAGGTGGCCCGGGTGATCGAGCTCGTGGCGTCCGGGTCGCTGAACAACAAGCTCGCCCGCCAGGTGGTCGACGGCGTGCTGGCCGACGAGGGTTCCCCCGACGACGTCGTCGCAGCCCGCGGGCTCGCGGTCGTCTCCGACGAGGGTGCGCTGGTGACGGCAGTGGACGAGGCGCTGGCCGCGCAGCCGGACGTCGCGGAGAAGATCCGCGGCGGCAAGGTGCAGGCCGCGGGCGCCATCGTCGGGGCTGTCATGAAGGCGACGAAGGGCCAGGCCGACGCCAAGCGCGTCCGGGAGCTGGTGTTGGAGCGCTGCACCTGACACCCCCCGTGCGCGGATACGAGTGCTCCGGCACTCGTATCCGCGCACGAGGATGAGAAGCAACGGGGGAGGATCTTGGTCATCGGCTTGCGTCACGATCAAGGAGGCACTGGACAATGCTGCAGGCGTTCCTTTTCAGCCGTGTCGCGGTCGTCGTACGACACTGGTTCGAGATCGGCCTGAACGACGGCGCCATGGAGCACGGCGCACGGCTCGAACTCCGGCTGCTCGAGCCCGAAGTGCGGCGCGGAACCGAGTCGGCAGCTCAACGATTCGTCCTCGACCGCCCGATGTGGCGAGCCGATCTGTTCGACCGCCTCGACCAGCCCGCGGGCACGTTCTCGGCCGCCCACTACCACCCGACCTTCAACGGAATCGAGCCCTGCGACCGGGTGTGGGACCCAGCGCTGAAAGAGGACCCGTGGCGCTGGGCGCTCGAGCAACTCGCCGATATCGGAGCTTTGTGTGAACGCAACGGTGTTCCACGCGACACCGTGGCCGAAGACATCGGTGACGTCGCCGATCAGCGTGGGCGGATCGTGCAATTCGCACAGGACCTCGCGCCGACCGCCTGCACCTCGGTCAGCCAGTGCTTCGCGCTGACCAAGGACGTCTCGGAAACAGTGCGCGTGATGGTCAAGAACATGGATGACCAGAGCAAGCTCGACGACGAATACGTCGCTCCCTGGCTGGGAAGCGACCGATGATGCCCGTGCGCGGATACGAGTGCTCCGGCACTCGTATCCGCGCACGAGCATCGAGCCGTCCACGTCGTCGTCACGCTGTCCACAGGCTGGAGCATCCGGGCCCGCGGCGGTGATCCGTCCGGGACGCTCACCGCATGTCCTCCGAGACAGCCGCGGTGCTCATCGCTGCACGCTGGGCGGCGATCGAGACGCGCCAGCACGGGATCACCGACGTCCGCCAGCTCGTCGATCTCGGCGTCACGCGCGACATGATCGTCGCCCAGATCGAGGCGGGCCGGTGGCAGTGGGTGCTACCCCGGACGTACGCCACCTTCACCGGACCCATCCCACGCCCGGCGCGGCTCGTCGCCGCGCTCCGGTACGGGGGCGCAGCAGCGGTCCTCAGCCATCGCACGGCGGCCGAGCAGTGGGGCCTCGTCCCGGTCGCAGACGGGCCCGTGCACATCACCGTCCCGTACGGCACGTCGGCGATCTCGCACCCACCGTTCGTGATCGTGCACCGGTCCCGGGCCTTTGCGTACATCACGGTCGCGCTCGACCCACCGGTCACCAGCCGTGCGGACACGGCGATCGACATGGCCGCGGCCGAGCCCGACGTCCGGAGCGCGCAGCGCACGCTCGCCGGGCTCCTGGTCACCGGGCGGGTCAGGCCCCTCACGGTGGAGCGCAGGCTGCTGGAACGCCCGCCGCCCCGCTACCGGCGGCCGTTGACGGCCACCGTCCTGCTAGTCCGCAACGGGGTCCAGTCCGTGCTCGAGGAGTGCTACGCGGTCGACCTGGAGCAGGCGCACGGCCTCCCGTCCGGGCGCAGGCAGGGAGCGGTCGTCGTGGACGGCGTCACCCTCTACGAGGATGTGATGTACGACGAGTTCGGTGCCGACCTCACAGTCCGGCTGGACGGGCGGACGCACCTGCTGAACAGCGTGGCGTTCCGGGATCGCCGGCGTGACAACGCCGCCGAGCTGGCCGGCCGGTCGCGCCTGTCCTACGGCTGGCACGACATCTCCGACGACGTGTGCGGCGCCGCACGCGAGGTCGCAGCGGTACTCCGGCGGCGCGGGTGGGACGGCGCTGGGGTCGGATGTCCGCGCTGCGCAGGCCGGGGCGACTGGCCGGCACGCGGGTGAGCTCTCGTGCGTGGATACGAGTGCTCCAGCACTCGTATCCACGCACGGGCGCCGTCAGGCGCGGCTCTGCCCGCCTCCCGCAGGCGGCTGGATCCGGATCACGCGGTCGTCGCTCTGCACCGGAGCTTTGCCCGTCTTGTTGACGGTGCCCAGCCAGAGGAGCCCATCCGGGGCGAGGGCCGCCGCCGACAGCCGGCCGTAGGTGTTGATGAGCAGCTTCTCGGGGGCGCCGGTGAACGCGGCGTTGTCCCCGGGGTGCAGCACGAACAGGGCGGCCCCGCCGCTCAGCGCGATCGCCACCATCCCCGGCTGGGCCATGCAGCCGGCGACGCCGGGGCGGTCGGGCCAGGTCCAGGCGGGCGCGGGAAGCGGCCCCGGGACGACGAGGTGCAGCACGTCCTGGATGCCGGCCCGGTCGGTCACCCAGGTCATCGTCGTGACGGGGTCGATGCAGATGCCCGCTGGCGCGCGCAGCCCGGAGCTGAGCACCCGGGAGGCGGGGTCCGGGTTGCCCTTGCTGGGGCGGCCGAGGGTGTCGATCCGCAACAGCTTGCCCGCGAGCGAACCGGGCAGCGTCGGATCACCCCCGGCGTCACCCGTGGCCACCAGCAACGATCCGTCGACGTCGACACCGAGCGCGCCGCCGTTGTTCCGAGGCCCCCGAGGGATACCGGTGAGCACGGGTTTGGGGGGCTCGCCGGGAGCGATCCGCACCACGCGGTTGTCCTGGCGGGTGGTGACGTAGGCGTAGACGAGCTGGTCCTCCTTGAACGACGGAGAGAGCACGAGCCCGGTCAGGCCGCCGCCACCAGCCGCGTCCACCGGCACGGTGCTGATCAGGACCGGCTGCGAACCACGCTGCACACGCAGCACCCGCCCGGTGGCGCGCTCGGCCACGAGCGCCGACCGCCCGTCGGGCAGCACCGCGATGGCGCCGATCGGCTCCAGGCAGGTCGCGACGACCTGCGGGTCGGGATCGACGCAGCCCGACGGTGGCTGGCGCTGCCCTGGCTGGCCTGCGGCCCCACCCGGCGGCGCGGAAGGCGGGGCACTCGGCTCGGGAACGACCGGTGGGCCGCCGAGCTCGCCGGTGCCCTTCACCTGCTCCCGCCAATCCCGCGGGCCCTGCTCGGGGAACGTCGCGCAGCCCGCCAGCAGCAGGCCGAGCAGCACGGCGGCCGCCGCGCGCCGAACCCGTCCTCCCACGGACCCAGGCTAAGGGGGACGGGGTGAGTGGCCGGTGAGTAGTGGGTCCCCGCATTCCTACGGCGTCGCAGAACGGGGCCTGGACGAGTCGTAGGGTCACCCTCATGGGCGACATCGTTGTTCTGGTTCCGAACGAGGAGGGGACGGCCGCGCTCGCTGACGTCCCTGGTATCACCGCGGTCGCGTACGACCCCGGCGGTGAGCTTCCTGCGGCGGCCGAGTCGGCACAGGTGCTGGTACCCCCGTTCCTCGCGAGCCGTGAAGCAGTGGCCCTGACGCGCAAGCTGCCGGAGCTGCGGCTCGTGCAGCTGCTGACGGCGGGGGCGGAGAACTGGGTCGGCAGGCTGCCCGACGGTGTCGCGCTCTCGGACTGCCGCGGTGCCCACGGGGGTGCCACGGCGGAGTGGATCGTCGCGGGTCTCCTCGCCGTGTTCCGGCACCTCCCACGCTTCGTCCGGGCGCAGGACGAGGCGCGCTGGGACTACCACAGCACCGATGAGCTGGCCGGCAAGCGGGTGCTCATCGTGGGGGCGGGGGACGTCGCCGAGAACACGGAGCACCGCCTCGCGCCGTTCGACGTCGAGGTCACGCTGGTCGGTCGCCGCGCCCGCAACCGGGTGCACGGCATCGACGAGGTGCTCGACCTACTGCCCCACCACGACGTATGCGTGGTGGTCGTACCCCTGACCGACGAGACCCGCGGTCTCGTGAACGCCGAGTTCCTCGCCGCGATGCCGGACGGGGCGGTGCTCGTCAACGCCGCGCGCGGACCCGTCGCCGACACCGATGCGCTCACCGCAGAGCTGACGAGCGGGCGGCTGCGCGGCGTGCTCGACGTCACCGAGCCCGAGCCGCTGCCCGCTGACCACCCGCTGTGGACCGCCCCCGGCCTGCTGATCACGCCACACGTCGGAGGCAGCGTCCCCCGTTGGCTGCCGCGCGCCTACGAGGTGGTGGCCGAGCAGCTCGGCGCGCTCGCCCGCGGAGAGCGTCCGCCGAACCTGGTGGAGGACGGGTACTAACCCAGATCGGTCAAGCCAGCAGCGCTGATCGTCCGTCGGGTCTACCCTCCCGGGGCATGACTGACCAGCCGACGTCGATCCTCCCGGGCTCCGGCAGTAGTGGCTTCGGTGCACAGGAGTCGAGCAGCACGCGGCCCACTCTGCGGCCGCTGGTGTGGAACGGCGGCACGGACATCGGGCTGCTGATCCTGCGGTTCGCCGTGGGTGGCACGTTCTTCGCCCACGGGATGCAGAAGGTGTTCGGGATGTGGGGCGGGCCGGGCGTTGCGGAGTTCGCCCGCACGCTCGACCGGTACGGGTACCAGCAGAGCACCACCCTGTCGTGGGTCACCGGGATCACGGAGCTGGTGGCGGGTGCGTTCGTCGTGCTGGGAGTGCTCACGCCGCTCGCGGCGGCGGCACTGCTCGCCATCAAGATCAATACGGTGCTGCTCAAGATGGTCAACGGGTTCTTCATCGCCTCTGTGGCCGGCGCGAACGCTGTCGAGCTCGACGTCGTGCTCGGGCTCGCGGCCGCCGCGATCATCTTCACGGGGCCGGGGCATATCGCACTGGACAACGGCCGCGCCTGGCATCGGCGACCCGCCTCGTGGGGCGCACTCGCCCTGGTGGTCGGGGTGGCGGCGGCCGTGCTGGTGTACGTGATGCTGCGCTCCACGCCCGTGTCCGGTACACCCTGATCCCGCTCGCAGCGGTCGCGGACGCCGCGTGGCTGCCGGCGGTCGGTCGCGCGCTGTGTGGCTCCCCGCGCGTGGTGGGCCGGTCCGCGCTGGCAGGCGGGTACGTCTCGCACGGGGTCGAGCGGGTCGACCTCGACGTCGACGGGTGCCCGGTGCCCGTGGTGCTGAAGCAGGCGTCGCCCGTCGAGGTGGGGGCGATGCGGGCCGTCGTGGTGGTGCCCGGGGTCGATCGACCCCGCCTGCTTGCCGCGGGCCCGGGCTGGCTCGTCCTTCCGTTCTACGACGGCCCGGCACTGGGCCCGGACGACGACGTCCCGGGCGAGGTGTGGACGGCGCTGGGCCGCGTGCACGCGCACTGGTGCCGCAGGCGGCCGCGGGGCGTCCCGGTGGTCGACGCCGCGTGGTGGGCGACGATGGTCACCGGGCGCACACTGCCTGCCGTGCGTCGCGCCCGGGAGCGTACGGGCAACGTGCTGTTCGACGAGGTCGAGGCGCTGCTGGAGCGGTGGTCCGTCGAGCCGCGGCTGCGCGCCGCGCTCGCGGTACTGCCGCGGACTCTCACCCACGGGGACGCGCACCGGGGCAACGTCCTGATCGCAGCGGACGGCGGCGTGCTCATCGACTGGGGCAATGCGCGGGTGGCGCCCGCCGGGCTCGACCTCGCAACCATGGCAGCACAGGGGGCGGAGCCGACGCAGGCGTACCGCGCGGCGGTGGGTGCGGGGTCGACGCCCCCGGAGCTGCACGAGGTCGAGCGATGGTGGGCGCAGGCGCACGTCCACGTCCAGTACCTCGGGTTCGCCGCCGACCACCTGGGCCAGACGCGGGTGGCCGAGATGATCGAGACCGCAGCGAACGCCATGGACCGCCTGGGCCCGGCGCTGAAGTCGGCCACCACACGCTGAGAGGTCGTGCGCGGATACGGGTGCCGGAGCACTCGTATCCGCGCACGGGCCTTAGGGAACCCGGCGGACCGCTCCCGTGTGCGCGCTGGTGGCGAGCGCTGCGTAGGCCCGCAACGCCTTCGAGACGGCGCGGTCGCGGTCCTTCGGCTGCCAGGGGCGCTCGGAGGCGTCCATCTTGGCCCGTCGCTCGGCCAGGACCTCGTCGGCGACCTGCACCTCGAGCGTCCGGGTCCGGACGTCGATCAGCACGGTGTCGCCGTCCTCGATCAGGCCGATCACCCCGCCCGCAGCGGCCTCGGGCGAGATGTGCCCGACCGAGATGCCGCTCGACCCACCGGAGAACCGGCCGTCGGTGATCAGCGCGCACTTGGCGCCGAGACCGGCACCCTTGATGAACGCGGTGGGGTGCAGCATCTCCTGCATACCCGGCCCGCCCGCAGGGCCCTCGTAGCGCACCACGAGCACGTCACCGGGCTGGATCTGCTTGGTGAGGATGACCGACACGGCCTCCTCCTGGCTCTCCACCACGCGGGCGGGGCCGGAGAAGCGCCAGATGTCCTCGGGGATGCCGGCGGTCTTGATGACGGCGCCGTCGGGGGCGATGTTGCCGCGCAGCACGGCCAGCCCGCCGTCGGCGGTGTAGGCGTGCGCGGCGTCGCGGATGCAGCCGCCCGCGGCGTCGGTGTCGAGCGAGGACCAGCGGTTCTCCGTGGAGAACGCCTCCGTGGTGCGCACTCCGCCCGGGGCGGCGTGGTACAGCTCCACCGCCTTCTCCGACGGCGCCTCGGCGCGGACGTCCCACTCCGAGAGCCACTGCCGCATCGACGGGGAGTGCACCGTGTGGACGTCCTCGTTGAGCAGCCCGGCCCGCCACAGCTCACCGAGGATGGCCGGGATGCCGCCGGCCCGGTGCACGTCCTCCATGTGGTAGTCGGAGTTGGGCGCCACCTTGGCGAGGCACGGCACCCGTCGCGACACCGCGTCGATCGCCTCCAGGTCGAAGTCGATCTCGCCTTCCTGTGCGGCGGCGAGGATGTGCAGCACGGTGTTCGTCGAGCCGCCCATGGAGACGTCGAGCGCCATCGCGTTCTCGAACGCCTTGCGGGTGGCGATCGAGCGGGGCAGCGCGGAGGCGTCGTCCTCGGCGTACCAGCGCTTCGCGAGCGCCATCACCGTGCGGCCTGCCTCCAGGAACAGCTCGCGGCGTGCGGCGTGCGTGGCCAGGGTGGAGCCGTTGCCGGGCAGCGCGAGCCCGAGCGCCTCGGTGAGGCAGTTCATCGAGTTCGCCGTGAACATGCCCGAGCACGAGCCGCAGGTCGGGCAGGCGGAACGCTCCACGAGCGCGAGTCCTTCGTCGTCCACCACGCTCGACGCGGAGGCCGAGATGGCGGTGATCAGGTCCATGGGCGCCTGGGCGACGCCGTCGACCACGACCGCCTTGCCCGCCTCCATGGGCCCACCGGAGACGAAGACGGTGGGGATGTTGAGGCGCATCGCGGCGTTCAGCATGCCGGGGGTGATCTTGTCGCAGTTGGAGATGCAGACCAGCGCGTCGGCGGCGTGCCCGTTGACCATGTACTCGACGGCGTCGGCGATCACCTCGCGGCTGGGGAGTGAGTAGAGCATCCCGCCGTGGCCCATCGCGATGCCGTCGTCGACGGCGATGGTGTGGAACTCCCGCGGTACGCCGCCCGCCTCGCGGATCGCCTCCGCGACGAGGTCGCCCAGGTTCTTGAGGTGCACGTGCCCCGGCACGAACTGCGTGTAGGAGTTGGCGATGGCGACGATCGGCTTGCCGAAGTCGTCGTCGGTCATGCCGGTGGCGCGCCAGAGCGAACGTGCTCCGGCGGCGTTGCGGCCGTGGGTGGTGACGCGGGAACGCAGAGCCGGCAACGGGCTCACTCTCCAGCCGGGTCGGGCAGCCTGCCGCCACTGGCGGCGGCGAGCTGGGGCAGGTCACGGACGTGGACGGCCGGGAGCGGTAGCTCGGCACCGTCGGTCAGCATCGCGCTGACCCGGGTGCGGTCGTGCCGACCCCTGTGGCCAAGCCGCAGCGAGCTGATCTGTGACCACGGTACGCGCCGACCGCCGACGATCCGGCGCACGGTCAGGGCCTCGGGGTCGACCACGGTGCGCAACCGCAGCGTCCGGACGATCACGGCGATCGGCACGAGGTAGATCAGCCAGAGGTACGGCGCTCCGAACGCCACCGGCGTGACACAGACGGCGAGGACGAGCCCCACGAGCACGACGAGCGGGGACACGCGGAAGACGACACCGGGAGCGGGGGCCTCGGCGCCTTCGCCTGCAGCAGTGCTCATGCAGCCATCTTCCCCCGGGACCCGGCTGCCCGTTGACAGCGGTCGTGGTCACGAGGACGATTCCTAATCGTGTTAGGAGAAGCTACCACGAGTTGGCAGGCCAAACGGCGTGAGGGGACGCGTCAGGAGATTCTCTCGGCTGCCTGGGCGGTGGCGCGCCAGCATGGGCTCGCCGCGCTGACGCTGCGCGAGGTCGCGGCGCGGGTCGGGATGCGTGCACCGTCGCTGTACTCGCATTTCGACTCCAAACACGCGATCTACGACGCGATGTTCGAGCAGGCCTGGAGCGAGTACGAGGAGCTGGCCCGGGAGAGCGACGCCACGGTCCCCGCCGAGCCGCGGGCCGCTCTGCGGTACCTCGCCTGGAGGTTCTTCGACTTCTCCGTCGCCGACCTGGCCCGCCACCAGCTGATGAACGTGCGCACGATCCCCGACTTCACCCCGAGCGCCGGGAGCTACGCCCCCGCCGTACGCGTGCTCGACGCGCTCCATGTCCGGCTCGCGGCGATCGGCATCACCGACGGCGCCGACATCGACCTGTTCGTCGCGTTGGTCGGCGGCCTGATCGACCACCAGTGGGCGAACGACCCAGGGGGCACCCGCTGGGCCCGGCTCATCGACCGCGCCGTCGACATGTACGCCGACGCACTCCATCTGCCCCGCAGTGACATTTCCAGCAGCGACGAGTCCGCCACGGATCAGGAGGAACGATGACGACATCCGACACACGCCGACGGGTGGAGCCCCGCCGCTCGGTCCTTCCTCGAGATGTGGCGATGCAGCTGGCGGCGACCGAGTACGGGCGCCTGCTCGACCTGCTCGCTGACCTCGGGCCCGACGACTGGTCGCTCCGGACGGACTGCACCGAGTGGGACGTCCGCGAGCTGGCTGCGCACAACCTCGGAATGGCCGAGATGGCGGCCTCGATGCGCGAGAACCTCCGGCAGAATGCGGCGGCCCGCCGCCGCGGCGGGGTGTTCATCCACGCGCTCACCGGGCTGCAGGTCGAGGAGCGCCGCGGGATGACCCCGGCCGCGCTCGTCGAGCGGTACGCGGAGGTCGGCCCGTTGGCGGCGCGCGGACGGCGTCGTACGCCCGGGATCGTGCGCCGGACGGCGATGCCGGGCACGCAGCCCGTCGGCGGGAGCCAGGAACGGTGGACCTTCGGCTTCCTCGTCGACACGATCCTCACCCGCGACACCTGGATGCACCGCATCGACATCGCCCGGGCCACCCGCCGCGACCTGGTGCTCACGGCCGACCACGACGGGGTGCTCGTCGGCGACGTCGTCGCGGAGTGGGCCACGCGCCACGGGTCCCCCTGCACCCTCACGCTCACCGGTCCTGCCGGCGGCCGCTGGTCCTTCGGGACCGGCGGGCCCGAGCTGGAGCTCGACGCCGTGGAGTTCTGTCGCATCGTCTCCCGCCGGTCACCCTCGGGCGCGGATACGAGTGCTGGAGCCCTCGTATCCGCGCACGGGGCCGGTAGGCCTCGCGGCGCGGGGTTGCTGGACGTCCACGTGCCGTTCTGAGCTCGATGGGGGAG
>JAODNO010000623.1 GCA_025465235.1 Pseudonocardia sp. | reverse complement strand
ACCCACTACTGGCTGACGAACACGGCGATCTCCTCTGCGCGTCTCTACTGGGAGAGCAAGCTGGCCTTCTTCGACGCCAAGGGCGTCGAGATCCCGGTCGGCGTGACCGTCTTCCCGGACGAGCTGTATCCAGCCCCGCAGAGCTGGGCGGAGAGGGCGTATCCCAAGCTCGTCCACTTCAACAGGGTCGACGAAGGCGGCCACTTCGCCGCCTGGGAGCAGCCGCAGACCCTCTCGGAAGAGATCCGGGCGACCTTCAGGTCACTGCGTTGACCTCGACGGCCGAGTTGCCCATCGAGGGCGCGCTCCCGGAGCTCGGCGGCGCGACCGCCTGGCTCAACTCCGAACCGCTGACGCCGGCCGGCCTCCGCGGCAAGGTCGTCGTGGTCCAGTTCTGCACCTTCTCCTGCATCAACTGGCTGCGCACGCTGCCCTACGTGAAGGCATGGGCCCAGAAGTACCGCGATGACGGGTTGGTCGTGATCGGCGCCCACTCGCCGGAGTTCCCGTTCGAGCACGACCTGGAGAAGATCCGGCCTGCCCTCGAGGGGATGGGCGTCGACCATCCGATCGCGGTCGACAACGACTTCGCGGTCTGGCGTGCCTTCGACAACGCGTACTGGCCCGCCCTCTACTTCGCCGACGCAGAGGGACGGATCCGACATCACCACTTCGGCGAGGAGGATTACGAGCGGTCGGAAAGGGTCATCCAACAGCTACTCGCCGAGGCGGGAAGCCATGATGTCGACGAGGACCTGGTGTCGACCCAGGCGGACGGCGTCTACCTCGCCGCCGACTGGAACACGCTGAGATCGCCGGAGACCTACGTCGGCTACGCCCGGGCCACCGGCTTTGCGTCACCAGGGGGCCTCGAACCCGACCGCAGCCGGGTCTACGTCGAGCCCTCGCACCTCGAGCTCAACCACTGGGCTCTCACCGGCGACTGGACGGCGGGGACGCAGATCACGACCCTGAACGAGCCCGGCGGCCGGATCGTGCACCGCTTCCACGGGCGAGACCTCAACCTCGTGCTGGGCACCCGGGCCGACGGCGGGCCGACCCGCTTCCGGGTGCTCATCGACGGGCAGCCGCCGAACCGCGCCCCCGGGCTCGACCTCGACGAGCGGGGCACCGGAACCGTCTCCGAGGAGCGGCTCTACCAGCTGATCCGCCAGCCCGGTCCGATCATCGAGCGCACCTTCGAGATCACCTTCCTCGACACCGGCACCCGGGCCTACGTGTTCACCTTCGGCTAGCCAGGAGATCGGATGGACGTCAAGCAGATAGACGCAGGAGACCTCAACGTCGGCTACGTCGATACCGGCCCGGAGGATGCCCCCGCCGCCGTCCTCCTCCTGCATGGCTGGCCCTACGACATCCACGCCTACGACGAGGTGACGCCGATGCTCGTCGCGGAGGGGTATCGCGTGATCGTCCCCTACCTGCGCGGCTACGGCACGACGCGCTTCCTCTCCGATGAGACCCCCCGCAACGGCGAGCAGGTCGCGCTGGCCGTCGACGCTACGGCGCTGATGGACGCCCTGGAGATCGAGCGGGCCACCGTCGCCGGGTTCGACTGGGGATCACGGACCGCCGCCATCATGGCCGTGCTCTGGCCCGAGCGCTGCTCGGCGCTGGTGGCCGTGAGCGGCTACCTGATCGGGAGCATCGAGATCAATCAGAAGCCGCTGCCACCGAAGGCCGAGCTGGGGTGGTGGTACCAGTACTACTTCTCGACCGAACGAGGCAGGCTCGGCTACAGCCAGTACACGCACGACTTCAACAAGCTGATCTGGCAGCTCGCCTCGCCGAAGTGGGACTTCGACGATGCCACCTTCGATCGCACCGCGGCGTCGTTCGACAACCCGGACCACGTCGACATCGTGATCCACAACTACCGCTGGCGGTTGGGCCTCGCCCAGGGCGACGAGCGGTACCTCGGGTTCGAGCAGACGCTCGCCCAGCGCCCCACGATCGGGGTGCCGACGATCACGATCGCCAGCGACTTCGACGACCCCAACGCGGACGGCAAGGCCTATGCCGACAGGTTCACCGGCCCCTACGACCACCGAATCCTCGACGGCATCGGTCACAACGTGCCCCAAGAGGCCCCGACGGCTTTCGCCGACGCCGTGATCGAGCTCGCACGTCAGGAAGCTGCCCAACCAGGGAGTTGACGATGACCGAGCATCCGAATGTCGTTCTCATCCACGGCGCCTTCGCCGACGGGTCGAACTGGAGCGCCGTCGTGGTGGCAGGATCTCGTTCCTCGGCCCGTGACCAAGGGGCCGACCAGGGTCTCCGACCGGCGCGACTTGCCGACGAAGCGATCAGGATTCGTAGCTGGCGCCTTCCTCGGATGACAGTCACGCCGGCAAACCACTGACAGGAGGAAACCGAAATGCCATTCGTCAAAGTCGGCACGGAGAACAGCGCCGACATCGAGATCCACTACAACGACCATGGCGCGGGCCGGCCGATCGTCTTGATCCACGGCTATCCCCTGAACGGCAACTCGTGGGAGCGTCAAGAACGGGTGCTGCTTGCGGAGGGCTATCGCTGCATCAGCTACGACCGTCGCGGCTTTGGACGGTCGAGCCAGCCGACGACGGGCTATGATTACGACACGTTCGCCGGTGACCTGAAAGCACTGCTCGACCACCTCGCTCTGGATCAAGACGTCGTGCTGATCGGATTCTCGATGGGAACCGGCGAGGTGACGCGGTTCCTCGGTACGTATGGGTCCGCGGGAGTGAGCAAGGTTGCGATGCTCGGCGTCATCCCCCCGTTCCTGCTACAGACCGATGACAACCCCAAGGGTGTTCCGGCCAACGTCTTCGAGGGGATCAAGGAGGCCATCGTCGCGGACCGCTATGCGTACTTCGACGACTTCTTCGCGAACTTCTACAACACCGATGCCCTGGCGCCAGATCGGATCAGCGATGCCGCGCTTCGCGCGAGCTTCCAGGTTGCCGCGGGCGTCTCTCCATATGCGAGCTACGCGTGTGTCGACACCTGGCTGACCGACTTCCGGGACGATCTGCCGAAGATCGACGTCCCAACGCTGATTGTGCACGGAACGGCTGACCGGATCCTCCCGTTCGAGGCGACCGCTGGCCGACTCCGCGACGAGAATTTGATAGCGGACCTCTCGGTGATCGAGATCCCCGACGGTCCGCACAACATCGGCTGGACCCATCCCGACGAGGTCAACGCCGCGCTCCTGGACTTCTTGCCCCGGTGAGCTCCACGGTGAGGTCGGGGATGACACCCACTGACGGGGTGGACTTCAGGGGACACTGCGCAGATCGTCGCTGCCGAGGCATCAGGCGGAGCAGGACTGGACGGACAAGCGCCCCTCGTGGAATGGAGGCGGCCTGCCGTGGGCGAGGGGTACAGACGGGCCCAGTGCCGTGAGCCGCACTGCTGCTCATGGCCGGGCCGGTGATGGCAGCGTGATTCCCTGTTTCTGCGCCGGGCCGGTCCCCGGCCCTGGACGCGGACCAGCTCGAGGTCCTGCGCAGGTACGGCACCGAGCGCGAGGTGGCTGCCAGCGAGGTGCTGTTCGCCGACGGGGACGAGACTTATGACCTAATCGTGATGCTGGACCGCACCGCCGAGATCATCCAGGGGTATAGCCGGCCCGGCGCCACTGTGGGTGCCCGATACTCGGCCTACCGCCGTGACCTGCGGGTTCACTCCAAGCCAACTCATGGCGTGATCCGGATGTGGCGCTCCGATTGACCTACCTCGTGGTCTCCAACCTGTTGAGCTGGATGGTGCTGCTCACGCGCCCCGGTGCGGCCAAGGACGTCGAGATCCTCGTGCTGCGCCAACAGCTCGCGGTGCTCCACCGCAACGGTCCGCGGCCTCAACTGTCCTGAGCGGACCGGGCGTTCACCGCAGCCCTGGTCCGCCGACTTCCCCGCCACCGCCGGATCGGGCTGCTTGTCACCCCCGCCACGATCCTGCGCTGGCACCAACGACTCGTCGCACACCGCTGGACCACCCTGTGGGTGCCCGAAACTCAGCCCGCAGCCTGACCTGCAGGTTCGAGACGAGCCATGAGAGTGCATGATCCACGGGTGGCGCTCCGACTGATGTACCTCGCGGTCCGACAGCTCGCGGGCTGGATGGTGCTACTCGCCCGCTCCGATACGGCCAAGGACGTCGAGATCCTCGTGCTGCGCCACCAACTCGCGGTGCTCCACCGCCAGAACCCGCGGCCTCGAATGTCCTGGGCCGACCGAGCACTGATCGCCGCGCTCGTCCGCCGACTACGCGGCCACCGTCGGGTCGGCATGCTCGTGACACCCGCGACGATCATGCGCTGGCACCGACGACCCGTCGCCCGCCACTGGACCACCACCCACAGCCAACCCGGCCGACCCGCCATCCCAGCCGGCCTTCGGACGTTGGCAATGCGCCGGGCCACCGAGAACCCGACCTGGGGATACCGCCGCGTACACGGCGAACTCGCCGGCCTCGGCTACCAGATCGGCGCCTCCACCATCTGGAAGATCCTCACCGCCCCCGGCATCGACCCCTCACCACAACGATCCGGACCGACCTGGCCACAGTTCCTCCGCACCCAGGCTGCAGCGATCCTGGCCTGCGACCTGTTCCACCTCGACACCATCACCACGACCCGGCTCTATGCGTTCTTCGTCGTCGAACACGCCACCCGCCAGGTCCACATCCTCGGAGTCACCGCCCACCCGACCGGAGCCTGGCTGACCCAACTGGCTCGCAACCTCACCATGGACCTCGACGACGCCGCCAAGAGCTTCCGGTTCCTCATCCGCGATCGCGACGCCAAGTTCCCGCTACGTTCGACGCTGTCTTCGCCTGCGCTGGGACTGAGGTGATCAAGACCCCAGTTCGAGCACCACGGGCGAACGCGATCGCCGAGCGATTCGTCGGCAGCATCCGACGTGAACTCCTCGACCGCATCCTCATCATCAACCAAACCCACGCCGTATCGGCCCTGGCCGACTATCAAAACCACTTCAACCGGCACCGCCCCCACCGCGCGCTCGGTCAGGCCGCTCCCATGCGCGCGCTGCCACGACACCAACCAGAGGACGCCATCCGCGTCCGCCGACACGATCGGCTCGGCGGTCTCCTTCACGAATATCAGCAGGTCGCATGACGTGAGCCGAGTTTCGGGCACCCACAATGCGGTGATAGCGCTCACCGACTCGCTGCGGGCCAGCCGGGCCCGGGCGATGTCGAGCTGGTCGACGGTGACGCGGCCGGTCGGCCACCGGAAACGGCGGCGACAGACGACCGGTGACGGTCTGTCCCGGAAACCCTTTTCCCGTACACCTCAACCCGCGCCAAGATCACCTTGGTCGGGGCGACGTCCCCATGCCGAGATCAATGGTGCGAGGGTGAGATCGAGCTCGCCGGCGCCGACGGCCGCGACGTGCGCGTCGATCTCGGCTACCTCGGCCAGCCGGGCGGCGACCAGCTCGGCGCGGACCTGACGCATCGTCGCGATCTCCAGGCGGTCGCAGCCCGCCCCGCCGACCGGGAAACTGCCCGCCGCCGCGACCTCGACCAGGCCGGCCTCGCGCAACGTCCTC
>JAODNO010000569.1 GCA_025465235.1 Pseudonocardia sp. | reverse complement strand
CCTCCTGGGCGCGTAGGTATAGCGGAGGACATGGCCCGGACGTTGCTGAGCACTGCCGGCGTCATCAAGCACGAAGCGACCACTCGAGAAGAGTTTGTCGCGCGAATGACCATCGGCGTCGACCTTTTCATATCAGCCCTCAATTGCAGCACGCGGCACGCCCCTCCTTAACCTCGATTCGTCAGGTCATCGACCATCGGGTCCAGGTGTTTCTCGTGCATCCGGGCAGCCGAGCGGGTCAGCCGATTGCGCAGTTCCCACTCCCGGTTGCCTGTGCGGCCTTGTCTACCCCGGACCTGGACGCTCACCCGGCGACGGACCTCGGTCAGGGCCTGGTTGGCCAACTGCACCAGATGGAAATGGTCCACGACCAGGCTGGCCCGCGGTAACGCATCACGGATCGCGGACTTCAAAATCGTGCACATATCGATCGCCACGAACCGGACGCCCCGGCGCCAGTCCTCGTCGCGCTGCTCCATCCAGTCCTTCACAACGGTGCTGGTGCGGCACGATCGTGCGCCCAACATCGGCGACTCCCGCGCCGGCCGCCTGCCGTAGCCGGTCGGTCAGCCGAGTTCGTGCCGGAACCTCATCCACGGCTCGGTGAAGGTCTTTCTGTCACATTCCTGCTGGTCGCAGTGCCAGCGGCGTTTGCGCCACCGCAGCTCGACCCGTCTGCCGGCCACGGGTAGATCTCGTGGTCGTGTCGTGACCCACTCCTTCATCCGGGTAGCTGCCACCGCGCATCCGGGGCAGGTACGGGCCTGCTCGTCAGCGGTGATCAGGTGCACCACCGGCCTGTCGTGTGGTGCGTCGTCGACCCGGACGACGGCCAGGCCGGTCAGGCCCAGTAGCCGGGTCGTTTCGTTGTGCATGCCCGTGGCTGCACACGCCGGCCAAGTTCGAAGAGCCGGCATGACCCGCCGGCAGACCTACGAACTATCAGTACCGGAAGTCGGTGGCTCAGACCGAGAGCAGTCGCTCGAAGAAGCTGCGGTAGCGGCGCAGAGCGAGCCGAAAGTCCTCGGTGGACGTCTGGTCAGCGTCCAGGCCCTGCTCGATGTCGTGGCGCTGGCTGCGGAACATCTCCTGCAGCTCGTCGAGCAGTTCGCTCACCAGCTGGTCGGCCGCGGCAACGGCCTGCCTCGGCTCGTCGACGAAGCCGCCCTTCACCGCGTCCCAGCGCCCGCTGTACTCCTCGGCCCGCTGCCGCGGGACGAGGGGCTCGCGTGCTCCATCGCCGCCGGGCTGATTGGTCCCATCGGTCGGCGCGGCGGGGGTGTCAGGGGCGGTGTCGCGGTCGGCCCGGTCGGGGTCGGTGAAGGTCCCGGTGGGGCGGCTCTCCTGGTCGCCGGTGTCGGTGCGGCCAGGGTCGCGGTCGCTGGTGTCGGTGGGTGCCGTGTCGAGGTCGGTGTGCTGGTCGGGTGTGGTCATCGCGTGTGCTCCTCTGTGGACCGGGCGCCGTCGGATCGGTGGTCGGTGTCCTTGCCGTCTGTCGGGGCGCCCTCGGACCGCTGCGTTGCGGTCGAGCCGAGCAGCGCGTCGACCAGCGAGTGGTAGGACGTGAGGGCGTGGCGTTGCTGTTCGGTGTCCACCGAGCCACCGGCCGAGGCATCGCGGACGGTGTGCGCCTCGCGGTAGTGGCGCACGACGTCGGGGTGGTCGACGGAGATGTCCTCGGCGCGCCGGTCGAAGTCCTCGACAGGGTAACCACGGACGCGCATGACCTCGACGACCAGCATGTCGGCGTCCTGTAACGCCCGCACCGGATCGTCGACGAAGCTCCGTTGGACCGAGTCCCAGGACTCCTTCAACTGGTCGCGCTCCTCTGGGCGGAGGTCGCGGATCTCCAGCTTGCTGTGCCGTTGCTGGCGTTCCTGGAGTTCGGTCTCGGCAGCTTTGCGGTCGCCCGTCTCGGAGACGCTGCGTTCGTACTCCGGACCGAACTGCTCCTGCAGGCGATCGGAGCGCTTGCGCCGCGACAGGACGACCCCGAGTGCGGCGACCGCGATGAGCAACAAAGCGACGATAATGATCAGAACGAGGACGGTGGTGTTCACCGCTGCACCTCCCTGGGGGCGCGGATCACTCGATCGAAGTGATTCGTCTCCGGCGTATTCCCGCTCTGCCGTAGGTCCCAAACCTTCTGCTTTGACGCCTCGGCGTGACTGGTTCACAGCCAAGGCGTTGAGGCCAGATCATCGAACCGCAGCGATTGGTCAAAGGCCAGAAGCGCAATCGTGCGTCGCGACCCGCGGGGCTACTCGGGGCGCGGGGTCCGGCTGATCAGTTCCTTGCCCATCTCGGCAGCGGAGAGCCCCTCGTGGCAGACGCGCCGCACCGCGTCGGCGATCGGGACCTCCACCCCGTGCCAGCCCGCGAGCTCGCAGATCGAGAGACATGACTTCACGCCCTCGGCCACCTGCCCGTGGGTGGCCGCCTCGGCCTGGCCGATCGACTCGCCACGGCCCAGCCGCTCGCCGAACGTGCGGTTGCGCGACAGTGGCGACGAGCACGTGGCCACCAGGTCACCGAGGCCGGCCAGGCCCGCGAATGTCAACGGGTCGGCACCCAGCGCCACGCCCAGCCGTGCGGTCTCGGCGAGCCCGCGCGTGATCAGCGAGGCCATCGTGTTGTCGCCGAAGCCCATCCCCGCAGCGATTCCGCAGGCCAGCGCGATGACGTTCTTGCCGGCCCCACCCAGCTCGCAGCCGACCACGTCGACGTTGGTGTAGGAGCGGAAGTACCCCGTGGTGCATGCGTGCTGCAGCGCGACCGCCCGGTCGTGGTCGGAGCACGCGATCACCGTGGCCGTGGGCTCCTCTGCCGCGATCTCACGGGCCAGGTTGGGCCCGGAGACGACGGCCACCTGGTCGGCGGCCACCCCGGTGACGTCGGTGATCACCTGGCTCATCCGCTGCAACGTGCCCAGCTCCACGCCCTTGGCGAGGCTCACGAGCGTGCGGTCCGGCGGCAGCAGGTCGCGCCAGGCCGCCAGGTTGGCGCGCAGGGTCTGCGACGGCACCGCGAGCACCACCGCGTCGACGCCGTCGAGCGCGGCGGCGGCGTCGGTGGTGGCCGTGAGCAGCGCGGGCAGGGTGATGCCCGGTAGGTAGTCGGGGTTGGCGTGCCGCTCGTTGACGGCGGCGGCCACCTCGGGGCGCCGCGCCCACAGCCGCACATCGCGTCCCGCGTCGGCCATGACCTTCGCGAATGCCGTGCCCCACGAGCCGGCCCCGAGGACGGCGACCGTGCGGACCTCCCGAGCAGCGGTCACGACTCCGCTCCGCCGCGGAAGAACTGCACCGGGGGATTCTCCTCGCGCACCTCGGCGAGCAGCTCGCGAACCTTCGCCATGATCAGGTCGGTGACCTCGCGCAGGAGCACGGCCTCGATCGGCCGCCCGCGGTAGCCCGAGAGGTCGACCGGCTCGCCACACCGGACCGTGATCGGTTTGCGGGGCAGTGGCCGGAACTTCTTCTTGTAGCCGTCGAACACCTCGCGCGTGCCCCAGTGCACGAAGGGGACGACGGGGACATCGGCCGACAGCGCGAGCCGGGCCACGCCCGTGCGGGAGAGCATCGGCCACCCCTCCGGGTCGCGGGTGATCGTGCCCTCCGGGTAAATCACCACGACCTTGCCCTCCTGCAACGCCCGCGTTGCCTCGCTCAGGCTCCGCTGCGCATCGGCCGACGCTCGGTAGACCGGGATCTGGCCGCTGCCCCGCAGTGCCGAGCCGAGCACCGGCGCCCCCCACAGACTGTGCTTGGCCAGGAACCGCGGCACGCGCCGCGCGCGGTGCACCACCAACCCGCTGAAGATCGGGTCGAGGTGCGAGATGTGGTTGGCGACCATGAGCGCGCCACCCGTCGGCGGTATGTGCTCCTTGCCCTCGAACCGGGAACGGCCCACCAACCAGGCGGTCGGGTAGAAGAACACAGCGCAGAACGCGATCCAGAACCCACCCTTCTCACGCCTCACCCACGAACCTCCCGATCCCGGCTTCACATCCAGAGTCTTCCGGGCCGGGCGCCCGAGGTCCACTTCCGGTGTTCGGTGCACGATGGAGGGGTGGGCTCGAAGATGTCGACCGTGGACCTGGTGGTGCCGGTCAAGCAGCTGAACGCGGCCAAGTCCCGGCTGCGTGGCGCCGCCGACCAAGGGATCGGCGATGCCGGCGCCCATGCGCGACTAGCGCTGGCGCTGGCGCACGACACGGTCGCGGCGGTCCGGGCGGCCACCCGGGTACGGCACCTGCTCGTGATCAGCTCCGACCCGGTGGTGGCCGCCGAGCTCGGCGCCGTCGGCGTCGAGGTCGTGCCGGACGGCCCCGTGCCGGGGCTGAACATGGCCTACGCGAGCGGCGCGGCACTGCTGCGCGAGCGCGACCCCGCCGCCGCGGTGGGCGCGCTACAGGCCGACCTGCCCGCCCTGCGTCCCGGGGAGCTGGACGACGCCGTCGCCGCCGCCGCCGCGCTGTTCGGCTCGGGCCGGGCCGGGCGCGCCTTCTGCGCCGACGCCGACGGCACCGGCACCACCTTCCTGCTCGCCGCGCCCGCCGTCGCGCTCGATCCGTTGTTCGGGGTCGGTTCGGCGCTGCGGCACCGCGAGTCGGGTGCGCACCCGCTGGCGGGCGACTGGCCCGGCATACGCCGCGACGTCGACACCGCCGACGACCTGCGCGAGGCCATGGACCTCGGGCTGGGCGACCACACGCGCTGCGTCCTCGCGCCCACCCCACGCTGCTGACGCCGCCACCCCATCGCTCAGATCTGCCGGGGCGGGGGTCGTCCCGCCCCGGCATCCGGGTCGACGTGAGGACTCACCGCGCCCGTGCGGCACCGCTGCACCGCTGCACCCGACGGCCACCAGCACGCCGTGGGCGATGCGCAGCCACGTCGCCGCGTAGTACTGCGGCAGGAACAGTACGAACGCCACGGCGAGCGGCGCGGCGGCCCAGCGCGCGAGCACCGTGGTGCGCCACACCGCGACGGCCGCCAGCACCGTGCCCACCGCGATCAGCATCAGTCCGAGCACGGCGGACTCTTCTCAAGCCGCACGAAGATCAGATAAAGCAGACGAAGTGACGCAGTTCGCGATCGATTCGCTCGCGACCGCGGTTCACGTGTGCATGGTGTGCTCGGCGCGGAGTGCGCGGGTGCACAGCACCACGGCGACGGCCACAAGCACCACGAACACCAGCATCACCGCGCGTGCCGACACATACTGCGTCGCAATGCCCAGGCCCACGACGGGAACCGACAGGCCGACGTACGCGCCGAGGAAGAAGCCGGCGAGCACCTCGGCCCGTGACTCTGGCGGGGCGGTCGAAACGGCGGCGGCGAGCGCGCCACGGAAGACCAAGCCGCCGCCGGCGCCGGTGACCACGCCGCCGACGATGAACGTCGTCAGGCTCGGCAACCACATCCCGCCCGCAAAGAGCGCGAGTCCCGGAATGAGCAGCAGTTGGCCGACCCGGAGGGTCAGCGCGATGCCGCCTCGGCTGAGCGCGATC
>JAODNO010000548.1 GCA_025465235.1 Pseudonocardia sp. | reverse complement strand
AGATCACCACCCCGGAGCTCTGCGCCATCAGCCGCACGGCGTTGGTGATCCCGAGCCGGTCGGGCGGCACGTCCTGCAGCATCGCGGTGCTGTTCGCCGGGATGAACGCGCCCGAGCCGATCCCGAGCAGCACGACGGCGCCGATCAGCGCCGGGTACGGGGTGTCGACGGAGATGGTGAGCAGCAGCATGGTGACGCCGACCAGCGAGATCCCGCACGCGACCACCGCCACGGTCCGCGGGGCCACGCGGCGCAGCAGTGCCCCCGCCAGCGGCGCGGCGATGATCGACGCCACCGCGAGCGGCAGCACCTTCAGCCCGGCGTCTGCCGGGGTGTCCCCGCGCACGGCCTGGAAGTACAGGCCCATCAGCAGCACGACGGCGAAGCGCGACACCGTCGCGAGGAACCCGGCGAGCGTGCCGATCCCCACCACCGGGTCGCGGAAGGTCCGCAGGTCCACCACGGGGTGGGCGACCGCGCGCTCGACGAGCAGGAACGCCGGCACGGCGAGTGCGAAGACCGCGAGGCACCCGAGGACGAGCGGATCGTTCCAGCCCGACGTCCCGACCTTGGACAGAGCAAGAAGCAACCCGCCGAGCCCGAGCAGTACGAGCACGTTTCCCGCCGGGTCGAGCCGTAGCGGCTCGCGGCGGTGCGGGATGCGGGCCATCACCCGCAGGCCCCACAGCAGGCACACCACGCCGACCGGCACGTTCGACCAGAACGTCCACCGCCAGCCGAACTCGGTGGCCAGGAAACCACCGAGCGTCGGCCCGAGCAGCGCGGCCAGTGAGAAGGAGGCCATGTAGATGCCGAGTCCCTGCCCCAGCAACCTTCGGGGGAACGCCCTGGTGACCAGTGCGGCGCTGTTCGTGATGAGCATGGCGGAGCCGGTCGCCTGCGCCACCCGGCAGGCGATCAGCAGCCCGACGGTCGGGGCGAACCCGGAGAGCAGGCTCGCGGTGGTGAACAGGGCGACGCCGGCGAGGTACATTGGACGCCTGCCCAGCACGTCGGCGAGGCGCCCGAAGAAGATCATCAGGCAGACGTTGGTGAGCTGGTAGGCGAGCAGGATCCAGCTGGCCTCGAACACGGTGGCGTGGAAGCCCGCCACGATCGCGGGGAGCGCGATGGTGAGCGAGCTGTTGTTCAGCCCGCTCATCAGCGAGGCGAGACAGACCACCGACAGCAGGCGCCACGCGTAGCGCGTGCGCGCCCGGTCCTCGGTCTCCTCGGTTTCGCCGGAGGTGTCGACGCCGGCCCCCCTCGAACCGTTCACAGGCCGATCGACACCGCCAGCCGCTCCCGGTGGAACGCCGGGTCGCCGAGGAACAGCTTCGTGGCCGCGGCCCGCTTGAAGTACAGGTGGGCGTCGTGCTCCCAGGTGAACCCGATCCCGCCGTGGATCTGGATGTTCTCTGCCGCTGCCGCGAAGAATGCGTCGGAGCAGTAGGCCTTGGCGAGGCTCGCCACCGCCGGCAGCTCCTCGGAGTCCCGCGCGACGGCCCACGTGGCGTAGTAGGCCGCGGCCCGTGCCGACTCGACCTGCACCAGCACGTCGGCCGCCTTGTGCTTGAGTGCCTGGAAGCTGCCGATCGGGCGGTCGAACTGCTGGCGGACCTTCGCGTACTCCACGGCCATCTCCAGCGCGCGCTGCGCCCCGCCGACCTGCTCGAGGGCGAGCGCGACGGCGGCCCGGTCGAGTGTCCGCCGCAGTGTGGAGCCCGCGGCCCCGTCCGCGCCGACCAGCCGCGCGGCCACGCCGTCGAACTCCAGCCGGGCCAGCCGTGATGTCTGGTCGAGGGTGGCCCGCGGCGTCCGGGTGAGGTTCGCCGCTGATCCGTCGACGGCGAAGAGCGACGGGCCCGCAGTGGTCCGCGCCGACGCGAGAACCAGCCCGGCCAGGTGTCCGTCCGGCACCTGGCCCACGGTGCCGCGCAGCACCCAGCCTGCCGAAACCGGTTCGGCCGAGAGCGCCGGTGCGCCGGGATCCCACCGGCCGTCGGCTCCCGCGGCGGCGAGCGTGGCGATCGTCGACCCGTCCGCGATGCCGGGCAGCAGCTCCTCGGCCGCCGCCGGGTCGGCGGCGTCCAGGACGGCGTGCGCGGCCAGCACGACCGTGCTGGTGAACGGCCCGGGCAGCAGCGCCCGGCCCAGCTCCTCCTGCACGACGGCCAGCTCGACGAACCCGTACCCGCTGCCCCCGTACTTCTCCGGGAGGGCGAGGCCCTGCAGCCCGAGCTGCTGGGCCATCTGCCGCCAGACCGCCGGGTCGTAGCCGACCGGACCGTCCATCAGCGCGCGCACCGCAGACATCGGGGACTTCTCGGAGAGGAAGCGCCGCAGGGACGCCCGCAGCTCTTCCTGCTCGGGGCTGAACACCAGATCCACGGCCGCTACCGCCCGTTCCCGGTGACGGCGGGCTTGAACGTGCGCTCGACGAGCTCGGCAAGCCGCTCGGGCTCCCAGGGGCCCGACGACACGATGTGCCGGACGGGCGCGGGCTTGTTGTAGAGGTGGACCTCGTAGCCGCGGGCGCCGATCACCTGGCCGGTGAGCCAGTCCGACGCCTCGCTTGCCAGGTAGCCCACGATCGGCGCGATGTTGTCAGGCGCCCACTCGTCGTCGTCGCGGAGCGTGCCGGGCTGCCGCTCGGTCGGGATGGTGGCGGTCATGCGGGTGGCAGCGCCCGGTGAGATCGCGTTGGCGGTGACGCCGTAGCGGCCGAGCGCGTTGGCACAGGAGTAGGTCAGGCCGACGATGCCCATCTTCGCCGCGGCGTAGTTCGGCTGCCCGGGGGCTCCGTGCAGGCCGGAGACCGAGGTGAAGTTGATGAGGCGGTAGTGCCCGTCGGGGTTGCGCTGGTCGCGCCAGTACGCTGTCGCGGGCTTCGTCGTGTTGAAGTGGCCCTTGAGGTGCACCCGGATGACGTCGTCCCACTCCTTCTCGCTGAGGTTGAAGATCATCCGGTCGCGCAGGATGCCGGCCACGTTCACGAGGACGTCGAGCTTCCCGAACTCCTCGATCGCCGTCCGCACCAGGCCCTCGGCCTGGTCCGGGTCGGAGACGTCACCGCCGTCCGCGACCGCGGTGCCGCCCGCCTCCGTGATCTCCTGAACGACCTGGGCCGCCGGGCCCTTGTCGGCCCCCGACCCGTCCAGCTCCACACCCAGGTCGTTGACGACCACCGCCGCGCCCCGGGCGGCGAGCAAGCGGGCGACACCGGCGCCGATGCCTCGCCCCGCCCCGGTGACGACCGCGACCCGTCCCTCCAGCCCCGCCATGGCAGCGTTCATGACCTCGCCCCCTTCGGCTCGGCCGGGCGCGGCTCCCGCGGGAGCCCGAGTGCGCGCTCGGCGATGATGTTGCGCTGGATCTCGCTCGTGCCGGAGTAGATGGTCCCGGCCCGGCCTGCGAGGAAGACCTCCTGCCAGCGGGAGAGCTGGTAGCCCTCGCCGTCGGGCCGGACGAGCGCGTCGGGTCCGAGCAGCTCCATGGCGATCTCGCCGACACGGCGCTCGTACTCGCTCCAAAACAGCTTGGCGATCGACGCCTCGGGGCCGGGTTCGCGGCCCTCGGCCAGCTGCGCGAGC
>JAODNO010000547.1 GCA_025465235.1 Pseudonocardia sp. | reverse complement strand
CATCGCGGCAAGGTGCCCCAGCCGCAGCCCGCCAGCCGTGCCGATCGACCCGGCACCGAGCACGATCACCGCTGCGGGCACCTCGGGGTGCCTGGCCCGAATCGCGGCCCACGCACCTTCCAACGCGGCCGCTTGGTGTCCGTCCGCAATGAAGCTGCGCCACGGTTAGCAGGCCTGAGCCGAATGGACCATGCCGATGTGGACCGGGTCGCTCGCGACCAGTCTCGTAGGCTGCGCCCGTGATCGAGTCGGCATATCTCAGCGAAACCCGTAGCGGCTACGACGCGGTCGCGGGACCATACGCGGAGACGTTCCGCTCCGCGCTCGACGACAGCCCGCTCGACCGCGCCATGCTCACCGGATTCGCCGAACTCGTTGCCAACCGACACCCGGACGGCCAGCTCATAGAGGTCGGCAGCGGACCTGGCCATGTGGCCGCACACCTGCGTGGTCTGGGGATATCGATCCGCGGGATCGACCTCTCCTCTGCGATGGTCGACCTCGCCCGACGAGAGCACCCCGAGATCACCTTTGACGTCGGCGAGATGGGCGCGCTCGACGCGTCCGACGCGAGCCTGACCGGCCTCGTCGCCTGGTACTCGATCATCCACGTGCCCCCGGCGCATCTGCCCGCGGTGTTCACCGAGTTCCACCGCGTGCTCACCGACGGGGGCCACCTGCTGCTGGCCTTCCAGATCGGCGACGACGTCCTGCACTTCGACGAGGCCTTCGGCCACCAGGTCTCGCTGGACTTCCGTCGGCTCCAACCCGACACTGTCTCGGCCCTCCTCGACGACGCCGGGTTCGACCTCATCGCCCAGCTCGTCCGTGCCCCAATCCCGGCCGGTCCCGCGGCGAGCATCCCGCAGGCATTCCTCATCGCCTGTAAGCGCCCGCCCGCCACCGGCTGAGCTGTGCCCGCAACGCCCCCAGCAACGCGCGGGTGACCTGCACCGCCGCCGCCCCGGACGCGCCGGTCGCTCCTCTCGGCGCGGCGAGGATGCGGGCATGCATGGCCTCGGCGGTTGTGCTGCCGCTATAGCGGATGCCGGCCAGGAACGCCGCGAGCCGCTTCTCGCTGAGCCAGTCCACCCGGTCCTGGCAGTCGAACCGGGCCAGGAACTTCACGCTCATCTGCCCGTCGAGCTCGTGGAACAACCCCACCGGTGCCGGGTGGAACGCACGCAGGTGCGCCCGCAGCTGATTGGCCAGCGCGACCCAGTGCACGACCAGGTCCTTGCGGGCGCGCAACGCCGCGCGCAACGTCACCGTCTCCGGGGTGTCCGGGGTCAACGGCCACAACCGGGCCCGGTCGGGGCGCAGCGTGTCGGCCAGCACGAACGCGTCGAACCGGTCGTCCTTGTTCCCCGCCTGCCCATCCGGGCGCTCGATCGCCACTTCACCGGCCTGATGACCACGCAGCCGGCGCAGCAACTCCCGCAACCCCAGCCGAGTGCGCGACGGTGAACCGCTACACCACCCGGGCACGGTCGTCGACCACCGCGACCGCATGATCATCACGCGCCCAGTCGATCCCGGCTACGACCTGCCCATCCTGCAACGGGTCGAGACCGCCCGGCTGCACGTGCTCGCTGCCTGTCAACAGACCCCCCTCGACACCGGGAACTCCACCGATCCGCCCCAGGTCCCGGGTCGAGGCACTCGTTCGCTCACTGATGGCGCTCACCGCGCACAGCCCTGTCGACGATCTGCACGACCCGAGCTGCCATCGGGCCCGCGATTCTCAAGGAGGACGTCGGACGTCAGGCGCAAACAGGCGATGACCGGTGGCACCTCAGACACATCGACGACGTCCTACCGGACCCGCGGACACCTACAGGCTGGCCAGTGAGCGCAGACACAGCCACCCGCGCGACTCGAGCCGCAAACAAAAGATACGACGAGACCAGGGCTCGAACCACGGCCTTACGGATCATGAGGTGACGGCGTTCCGCCTCATTGAGCCTCTATCTGCACCAGCAGTTGCGCGCGTGATCCCAGGCCACTGGCCACCCTCGCAAGCTCCGCTTCGCACCACGAATGACACCACGCCCGAGACGCAGACGTCGGCGGCGGACGCATCCGCTGGGAGGGAGACTGTCCCACGGATGGGACGGCCGAGCCACGCACAAGAGCTTCACTCAAACGTGACCGGTGCGCCGCGTACCGCGCGAGCCAGCCCGGACGTGCAGTGCCTTGGCTGATGTGCACGCACGATCGAAGGCACTGCGCCCGAATGCATGAAGATGTCCCGAGCGCCCCATTTCGGACAACGGCCACCCTAGGATTCGGCCGCTGTCGGCCGTGTGGCATGGGCACGAGTTCCAGGGGGATGTCGTCGAGTGGGGGATCCGTACCAGCCCAGAGGACCTGACGGTAAGTGGATCCCACGGGGCGGCGGTGCACTCGTCGCGGCGCTCGCGGCGATGGGTGTTCCCGGGCCCGCGCGGCGTCGGGAGCGTGGGCGGTGTGTTGGGGGCCCGGCGCGCGGCCGGGGCGGTCGGATCCGTCAGTCGCGCCCCGGGCGATTCACCCGCGCCCTCTGTCTCGCCTGGTCGCGAGCGGCGTCACCGGCTGTGGGTGGCAGCGAGGGTTAACGCCCGCCCACCCAGCGACAACCTGGCGCTCGGGTACCACCGGATCCAACGGCTCGGAGGTCACATGGGCAGGTTGGGCAGACGAGCACCGCTCCTTGCAGTGATGCTGCTGGCGAGTGTCGGGCTCGCCTGCTCGCCGTCCGAGCCGCGATCGTCGCCCCCGGCCGCCGCGGTGTGGTTGCAGCTCGGACCGGACGGCACCCGGCTCGCCCGGGCCATCACCACCGCCTCGACCTGTCCGGCCGCCCGAGTCGACGACGCCGCCCTGACCCTCACCGAACGGGCCGCGCCGGGCCCCGCCTACGGCGTCCGCACCTGCGAAGCGGTCGTCGCACCGCAGGTGCGCCGAGTAACCGTCGCCGGGCAGGAGATCCCGAATCCCGCCGGACCTCCGCAGCGGATCGCGGTCCTGGGCGACACCGGCTGCCGGCTGAAGAAGGTCGACGGCTTCCAGGCCTGCAACGACCCCCAGCAGTGGCCGTTCGCCCGGATCGCCCAGAGCGTGGCCCGCTACCAACCGGATCTCATTATCGACGTCGGTGACTACCTCTACCGGGAGGAAGCGTGCCCGACCGGGAACACCGGCTGCGCCGGCAGTCCCTGGGGCCAGAACTGGGACACCTGGAACGCGGACTTCTTCGCCCCCGCGGCGCCCGCCCTGACCGCGGCCCCCTGGGTGTTCGTGCGCGGGGACCACGAGAGCTGCGCGCGAGCCGGCGACGGCTGGTTCCGCTTCCTCGAACCGCGGCCGATGACCGCGTGCACCGACATGACTGCCCCCTACACGATCCCAGTCGGCTCACTGCGGCTGCTGATGATGGACACCGTCAACGCGAACGACACCACCCCCGACCCGACCGCCGTCCAGACCTACGCTGAGCAATTCCGCGCGCTCGGCTCCGACGCCGGCGAAAACGCCTGGCTGCTCAGCCACCGCCCGCTCTGGGGCCTGATCCCCGACCCATCCGGCGCGATGAAGCTCAGCGTCGTCAACGCCACCCTCGAACAGGCTGCCCGGGACACGCTCCCCGCCGGGGTGCAACTGGTCCTCACCGGACACGTCCACCTGGCCGAGGTCCTCGACTTCAGCGGAGCCCGCCCCCCGCAGATGATCGCCGGCATCGGCGGCACTCTGCTCCTACCTGAGATCGGCGAGAACGTCGTCGGCATGACCGTCGACGACGCCACCCTCACCGCCGCCACCCTCACCGCCGAGCACGGCTTCATCACGCTCGAACCCCAGCAGGACGGCTGGACAGCAACCATCCGCAACACCGACGGCGCGCCGCAACCGACCGCCCA
>JAODNO010000538.1 GCA_025465235.1 Pseudonocardia sp. | reverse complement strand
CGTCCATCAGGCGGGCGAGCACATGCCGGGCCGCGCTCCAGCTGACGGTGGCGATCGCCGCGGCGATGGCCAGGCCCACCACGGGGTCGGCCCACCTCCAGCCCAGCGCCGCCCCGCCGGCGGACAGCAGCACCGCGAGCGAGGTCAGCGCGTCGGTGCGGGCGTGCAGGCCGTCGGCGACGAGCGCGGCCGACCCGATCCGCCGCCCGGTGCGGATGCGCACCTGCGCGGCGATCTCGTTGCCGGCGGCGCCCACCAGACCGGCGGCGGCGACCGCGCCGAGGAACCGGACGTCGGCGGGGTCCGCCAGCCTGCGCAGCGACTCGTAGCCGGCCAGTGCGGCCGAGCCGAGGATCACCAGCACCACGACGATGCCGGCCACGTCCTCCGCGCGCCCGTAGCCGTATGTGAACCGGTGCGTCGCCGGGCGCCTGGCGAGGAGGAAGGCGATCCCCACCGGCACGGCGGTCAGTGCGTCGGCGACGTTGTGCAGGGTGTCGGCCAGCAGTGCCGCCGATCCCGACGCCACCACCACCACGGCCTGGAGCGCGGCCGTCGCGCTGAGCACGGCGAGCGAGACCCGCAGGGCGCGCATCCCGGCGCGGGAGGTCTCCATCGCCGGGTCGACGCGGTCAGCCGGATCATGGCTGTGTGGGACGACGACGTGGCGGGCAGCGCTCCACACCCGCCGGGCCGGGTCGGCGTGGGTGTGCCCGTGGCCATGTTGCGGCGCGCTGTCCATGGCGGGCACCATACGTGCTCATGTACGCACGCGACGACAGTGCAAGTGCCGCGCAGTGGCAACGGCTGCCGCCCGGCGACCACGTCGACGCGGCCGTGAACTCGTTCCGGATGCTCGCCGACCCGACACGGCTGCGGTTGCTGTGGCTGCTCTGCGCTGGTGAGCACGACGTGTCGGCGCTGACCGTGGCGAGTGGTGCCGCCCGGCCGGCGGTGTCGCAGCACCTCGCGAAGCTGCGGATGACCGGGCTGGTGGCCACCCGGCGGGACGGCAGACGCATCCTCTACCGCGCCCGCGGGGGTCACGTGCGCAGACTGCTGACGGAGGCCCTGGAGGCGGCGGACCACATCGTGACCGGCGCGCCCGAGCACAACTGAGCGGGGGCCCGCGCCCGCCGAGTACCACTGCGAAACGAGAAACGGCGCTGACCAGCCGGGGTCCTCCCGCCGGTCAACGCGTGTGTTTCCCGAATCGGCAAGGGAAATATGGAGCTGAGACGCACGCCGAAACGTGTTCGTCGAGTTGCGTGCTGAACCTGTTCCACGGCCGTGGGCAGGCGGGGCGGGCGACGGCGGACACCTGGCCGGCCACGGTCCGGGACGAGATCCCGGGGCGCTATGGGGGGTTAGTAGGCGCTCTGGTGATGGGAGGCGAACTGGGCGAGCAAGCCTTGGAGGGCGTTGTCGCCGAACATCAGCTCCAAGTTGGCGGCGGACTCAGTGGCGGATGCCTCGCTGCGGGGGAGGAGCGCCTGTTCGTAGGCGGCCAGGGCGACCTCGGTGCCGCTGGGCTGAGCAGCGATCGCCCGGCCGTGCGTCGGGTCCAGTTACGGGAAAGCCGGCGTGGATGATCGCGGTGACCGCAGGCTCCGGCGGTGGCCACGTCAGGTCAAGCGTCTCGCTCGCATGACGATGTCCTGGGTGTGGTGTGATCCGGCGCCGGTGGTTACGTTGCGGGGCCGGGTCTCGTCGACCTCGATCCGCCAGCTGTCATCCAGCAGTGCGGCGACGTCGGAGGGGCTTACGTAGTCCTCGGGATCGAAGCCGTGGGCGTTTGCCTGCTCCTTGCCGGCTGTTGGGTGGTGCACGACGAGGAGCACGCCGCCGGGCGCGACTGCTGCGAGCAGTGCGAGCTCGGCAACGTTATCGTCGGTCCGCAGCAGCGCGGGGTACTGGGCGGATACCAGGTCGAAGGTTTCCGGTGGCAGCGCCGCCTCGACGAGTCCGGCGTGCAGCCAGCGCACCTGCACTCCGACGCGCTCGGCATGATCAGCGGCGCGATCGAGTGCCACCCGCGACACGTCCAACGCAGTGACGTCCCAGCCGTGTTCTGCCAGCCACAGAGCGTCGGCGCCCTCGCCGCAGCCGACGTCCAGGGCCCGTCCCGGACGAAGTCCACGCGTCTCGCTGACTAGCGAGGTGTTGGGCTGCCCGCTCCACATTTGCTCCATGCTGGCGTAGCGCTGATCCCATGGGTCTTGGATCGCGCGTCGATCCCGGTAGGTCTGGACGGCGTGTTCTGTGTCAGCGGTGATCAAGTCGTTGTTGATCCCTGCCGCAGCGGCGAGGCCGGCAGCGGCGGAGCTGATGACCTGAGCCTGCATGTTGGTCACGTTGCCCGCGACCCAGACACCAGGCTCGGTCGTGAGGCCAGTGGGGTCGGACTCGACCTGAGTGCCCAGCAGGTGCCCGTCCAGGCGCACCTCACGGGGCAACACACCGAGAGGTGCCAGCAGCTCGGCGCGGGCCCGGCAGACCGGCGCCACCACGAGTGCGTCCAGCTTGACGTGGCTGCCATCTGCGAGCCGAACACCGTTCAGCCCACCGCCGGCGGAGTCGACCTGGGTCACGATTCCGGTGGCGACCGGGATGCCCAGGGCTGCGAGTTGTTCTTGCTGCTCGGGTGTCGGTGGCGGCCCGGTGTGCTGAAGCAGGGTGACCTGGGCGCTAAGTTGGCGAAACATCTGCGCTTGGTGGACGGCCAGCGGCCCGGTGGCGAGAACCCCGATGTGCTGGTCGCGGACTTCCCAGCCGTGGCAGTACGGGCAGTGCAGCACGTCGATGCCCCATCGCTCGGCCAGTCCGGCGACATCGGGTAGTTCGTCGCGAGCCCCGGTCGCGACCAGGACCCGGCGCGCCGTCACCCTCCGGCCCTGGACCTGGATCCGGAACAGGTCACCATCCCGTTCGAGGGTGTCGACGTCGCCGTGGAGGATCTGGCCACCGTAGGCCTGCACCTCCGTGCGCCCCGCTGCGTAAAGGATGTCGGGGGCCGTGCCGTCCTGGGTGAGGAAGTTGTGGACGTGCCCGGCGGGCGCGTTGCGCGGGTCGCCGGCATCGACCAGCAGCACCGAGCGCCGCGATCGCAGCAATGCGACAGCTCCGGCCAGCCCGGCGGCGCCCCCACCGATCACGACGACGTCATAGCTGTCATTGGTCTCATCCATGACTGCAGCGTGCATCCGGGGAGGTCACTTGACAAATAGCGTTGCCGAAGCGGCAAATGGACTCATGGGCGACGAGATCGGGGAAACGCTTGCCACGGTTGGTCCGCGGTTGCGGGCTGTGCGCGAACAACGCGAGGCCACCCTGGCGCAACTCTCACAGGCAAGCGGAGTGTCGGTGAGCACCCTGTCCAGACTCGAGTCCGGCGGTCGTAAACCCACCCTGGAGCTGCTGCTGCGGCTGGCCCGCGCCCACGGCATGCCGGTCGAGGAGCTCCTCACCGAACGGCCCACCAGCGACCCCCGGGTCCAGCCCGAACCGATCACTCGCAACGGTCGAACCATGCTGCCGCTGACGCGCCGCCCGGGTGGTGTGCAGGCCTACAAGATCATCATCGCGCCCGGCCGACGGCAACACGAGCTGCAAATCCACGAGGGCTACGAGTGGATGTATGTGCTCAACGGCCAGTTACGCCTGCTCCTCGGCGACCTGGACATCATCATGCGCCCAGGGGAAGTCGCCGAGTTCGACACCCACACCCCACACTGGTTCGGCAGCGCCGACCAGCACCCGGTCGAACTCCTCGTCCTGTTCGGCCCGCAAGGCGAACGCCTGCACGTCCGCGCCCGCCCGCGCACCACAACGCCGCCGTGACTCAGCCCGAATAACGCTCCGGGGCTGCTGCTGGTGCCAGCGTCCGGCCGATCACGTCGACGCGCGGCTCCCGGCGCCCGGGCCGCACGGAGTCGGCTGCCCGTTCTTCGGGGTGGAGGAGTTCGCGCCCGTCGATGGTGAGCTGGGCTCCGCGGGCGGCGCGGGTGAACAGCCGCACGCCGCCGACCCTAGTTGCACAACTATCCGTTGTGGCTCGCGGACACGGTGGTTGTTTGATCCGCTCGTGCACTGCGCGCTTTGCTGGCGCTGCTCAACGTGGGGTTGAGTCGGGCGAGGCTGCAGAGGGTGCTGGCGTGGTGGGTAGGCGATCGCCGGGACGGCAGTTCGGGTGGCTCTGGGCGGCGTACGCGGTCAGCGCGTACGGCTCGGGTCTCGGGTTCGGAGCGTTCGGTTTCGTCGCGATCCTCGTGCTGCACTCCGGGCCGACCGAGGTGTCAGTGCTGGCCTCTGCCGGGCTGGCGGTCGGGGCGGTTCTCGCGGTGCCGCTCGGCCCGTGGGTGGAGTTCCATCGCAAGCGGCCCGTGATGATCGCGATGGATCTCACCCGGTTCGCGGCGTTGATGAGCATCCCCGCCGCGTTCGCGCTCGGCCGGCTCAGCTTCACCCAGCTGCTGGTCGTGTCGGTCATCGTCGCCGCCGCCAAGATCGCCTTCAACGCGGCCAGCGGCGCATACCTGAAGACGCTTGTGCGCCCGGGAGACCTCCTCGTGGCGAACGGTCGATTCGAGTCCACGACCTGGACCGCCACCGCGCTCGGCCCGCCGCTCGGCGGCGCCGCGATCGGATTGTTCGGTCCAGTGACGACCGTGCTGGCCGATGCGGTCAGCTACCTGCTCTCCGCGCTAGGGGTCCGCGCAATCGGCGGCAGTGAGCCGGACCCCGCAGGAATCGATGCGCCCCGGCTGCGCGTCGGTGACCTGCTCGACGGGTGGCGCTACATCCTGAACCACCTGACGCTGCGCCCGCTGTTTTTCAACACGCTCCTGGTCAACGGCTTGATCATGGCGACCGAGCCGCTGCTCGCCATCCTCATGCTCGGCCGTCTCGGATTCGCGCCCTGGCAGTACGGCCTGGCGTTTGCGGCACCCTGCGTCGGTGGCCTGATCGGCTCACGGCTGGCCCGTCGGATCGTCGCGCGGTTCGGTCAGCACAAGGTCATGCTCACCTCCGGGACACTGCGCGCGTGCTGGCTGCTCGGGTTGGCCTTCATCCGCCCTGGCGTCGCTGGGCTCGTGCTCGTGATGGCCGTCGAGCTGGGGCTGATCCTCTGCTGCAGCGTGTTCAACGCCGTGTTCGCCACGTACCGGCTCGAGCAGACCGCAACCGATGGAGTCGCCCGCACTCTGTCCGCGTGGTCGGTCAGCAGCAGCGCGACCATCGCGGCTCTGACCGCCCTGTGGGGTCTGCTGGCCAGCATCACCAGCCCCCGCGCCGCGATCGCGTTGGCCGGCCTGCTGATCCTGACAACCCCGCTCCTGCTACCCCGACACGACCACACGCACAGCGCGAGCGGGAGTCGTCGGAAGCCACGCATGACACACCTCAACTCGTCGAGCGACTGACCGAGCTGTGCTGAGCGTCCCGCCGGAGGATCCCGACCACGATCATCGCGCTTGGGGTCGCCAGGACCTGCCCGGCTATCGGACATCATCGCAGACGCGTTCCTCCTGGTGGCATTTCCGGTCGATCGCGGTGCGGTTGTCAGGCGTCTCGGACGATCTCGTAGGTGAGGTAGACCAGCCTGTCCCCGACGGTCCGGGTATTGAGGGGGCGAATGGACTTCTTGTCGCTGGTCTCGCCGAAGAGGCGCGCTGGCCGAGGGGGACGACCGCGTCTGCACCGCCACGTCGCGGGGCCTGCCGCGCTTCTGGTGGCCAAGCTGGGCGAGCGGCAGGCAACGTCTGGACGGCTGGTCGACAAGGACGCACACGACCTCTTCCGTCTGCTGGTCGCCACCCGCACGAACGTCCTGGCCGCGACGCTGCGGACGCTATGCGACGCCGAGGAAGGGGTCGGCGATCCGGCGACCCTCGCGGCGTCGGTCGCCGTCCTCGCACGGGATCTTCTCGATGCGATTGGCAGCCGGCAGGGCTGACGGCGGTAGGTGCTCGAAGCGGCCCCGTGGGGGCTGTGTGTCCCACATCTGAGGTTCGGTCGCGCAGACACGCCCAACTACGACAAGCGGCGCTGACCAACGACAAGTCAAAAATCGCTGGTCAGCGCCACTCTCAGCGCCCGGGTCAGGCGGCAGACTTGGTCTCCCAGAAGATCTTGTCGATCTGGGCGATGAGGTCGAGCAGCTCCTGGCCGGTGGCCGGGTCCATCGAGGACTTCGCGCCGTCGGCCCCGCCGCCGGCCTTCTTGGTGGCCTTGTTGAACAGCTCGTGCAGCTCCGGGTACTTCTCGAAGTGCGGCGGCTTGAAATAGTCGGTCCACAGCACCCACAGGTGGTGCTTGACGAGGTCCGCGCGCTGTTCCTTGATCTGGATCGCCCGCGTGCGGAACTCCGGGTCCTGGTTGCCCTGGTACTTCTCCTGGATGGCCTTGACCGACTCGGCCTCGATCCGTGCCTGAGCCGGGTCGTACACGCCGCAGGGGAGGTCGCAGTGCGCGGTGGCCTCCAGCCGCGGGCGGAGAATGCGGGACAGCATCCGCATGGGTCCTCCCTAGTTGGTGATCGTTCTGGCGTTTCCGACACTACTCTGGGAGCCAGATCGCAGCAGGGCGGCGAGGGGGTATGTGTGCGCTGGCGGAGGGTGTCCGTCCGCGGTCCGTCGATGTCGCCGACGCTCCGGGACGCCGACGTGGTGCTCGCCCGGTTCGGGTGCGCTGTCCGTTCCGGCGACGTCGTGCTGGTCCGCTGGGCCTCGCGTCCGGGGCAGCTGTCGGTGAAGCGGGCGGCGCGCCCCTCAGGCACCGGATGGTGGGTGCTCGGCGACAACCCCTACGGCTCCACCGACTCCCGCACGCTGGGGACCGCCGACGTGCTCGCGGTGGTGGGGTGGCGGCTGTGGCCGCGGCCGGGGCGGCTGCAGGGCCCCGTCGAGTGATCCCCGTGCGGGGAGCGGCACTAAGAGTCCTCCGCGTATCCGACAGCCGAACCTCGCCGGTCCGGACCGCGTCATCCCGCGGCCGTTGGGCGAGAGGCCGTCCGGCACCGTGAGGCGCGGGCGAGAAGGCCCGGCTCGCCGAGGTGTCCATCCCGCGCGGCACGAGCGGCGGCACCGCCGAGGCGCTCGCCGGGGCGGACGTCCTCGTGGGGCTCTCGAGCGCGCTGCTGCCCGAGAAGCTGCTGGGCCGGATGGCGCCCGGCGCGATCGAGTGCGCCCTCTCCAACCCGGATCCCGAGATTCACCCGGCTGTGGCGGCGCGGCACGCCGCCATCATGGCCACGGCGCGCAGCGACTTCCCCAACCAGATCAACAACGTGCTCGCGTTCCCCGGTGTCTTCCGCGGCGCGCTCGGTGCCGGGGCGCGGCGGATCACCGAATCGATGAAGCTCGCGGCCGCCGACGCGATCCACTCCGTCGCGATCGAAGATCTCGTGGCCGCCCGGATCGTGCCGAGCCCGTTCCACCCGCGTGTCCCATCGGCGGTGGCGACGGCATCCGGTACGAATTCTACGAGCTGTGACGAGTAGGTGACCCTTCCTTCATACCCCATCCCCTAATGGCTGCACCGGTGACGCAGCGTGCTGACCAGCGGGTTCCTGTCCTCAACGTGGTGTAGGCCGTTTGGGCGGTCGTCCAGATCGCGCGGGAATCGGCGTCGTTGACCCGGTGAGATAGACGCCATGACCGCTGGGGGCCACGTGGAAGAGCTCGGACACCATTCTGGTGAGGGTTCGGCCGGTGAGCAGGTTGCCGAGGCGAACGAGACCGATGGGTTGATCACCGACGCCGTGGCGCAGGGGGATCTGTTGCGCTCCCGGCAGGCCGTCTTCGGCCGCGAGGTGCAGCCCCAGACGGCGCTGTACCTCTCCCGGTTGGCCCGGGCGGTGGCGGACGCGCCGCCTCAGGCCGAGGGCGAACGGGCCGTAGGTGGGCCGGGCGTGGGCGGCCCGGCGGACGACGGGCCGGGGGACGACGGGGCGGAGCCCGCCACCGACCCGTGCGCCATCCAGGTCGCCGAGCTCGACGAGCGCGGCACCGACTCGAGCGGACCACGGGTCCCGCCCGCGCTGCGGGACGCCGTATTCGGCAGCGGCCCCGTGCCGCCGGCAGGTCCGGGGCCGGAGATCGTCCCGTTGCCGTCGGCGCCTGCGCTCGTCTGCGACCGTTCCCAGCGCATCCTTCGGGTCAACGCCGCGCTGCTGCAGTTGGCCGGCCGCGGAACGGACGGCTCATGGCCCTTCGACACAGCCCGGAGCGTCAACGGGCAGGGCGGCGGCCTGTTCGGTAAGAAGCTGCCCCAGCTCGTCGTCGGCCCGGATGTCGACGCCCGGCTGGTGCGGCCGGACGGGAGCCTGGTGCGCGTCCGGGTGGTCCGCTGGGAGCTGCCGGGCTCCGAGCTGTCGGCCGTCGTGCTGATCGAGCTGAACTGCTGCCCCGACCTCGACGCCCGGGTCGTGGACCCACGCTGGACCGCGGAGCTCGAGAGGTTGGCGCGGGTGGGGACGTGGACCTTCGAGCTGGCCACGTCGACGCTGCACCGGAGCGAGACCCTGGAGGAGCTGTACCGCTCGCTCGGCATCGACCCCGACGGGGCGGGCTCGGCGCCGGTCGAGGGCGAGCAGGTGGCGCTGCTGTGCGGCGGCCTGCGCTCCGGGGCGCGCGCCGGTGACCACCATTTCGATCTGCAGCTGCCCGGCAACCGGATGCTCAGTTGCTGGGCCGAGGTGGAGTGTGCCCAGGACGGCACGCCGGTGCGGCTGGTCGGGGTCGTGCACGACGTCAGCGCGGAGCGGGTGGCGCGCCGCAGGGTGGAGCTCTCGGGACAGCGCTTCTCGGACCTGATGGCGATCGTGCCGGCCGGCGTCGCGCTCGTGGACTCCACGGGCCGCATCGTCGATGCCAACACAGGTCTGTGCCGGCTGCTGGATACGTCGCTGGAGCGGCTGCGCGGTGCCCCGTCGACGTCGCTGTCGGTCGACGAGCTGCTCGACCCGGACGCGCGGCCTCTCGAGGCGACCTGCCCGGGCGACGGGGCGATGCTCCCCGGCTGGCTGCGGCCGGTTCCGCCCGGCGCCCGGCACGCCTATCGGGTGGGCGCCGTGCCTCTGCGCCGCGGCGATGACACCACAGTGTGGTGCGAGGTGTCCGTATCGGTCACCTCCGCCGATGACGACGGCTGGTTCTGGCTGGTCGCCTGCACCGACATCTCGGACCGCCGCAGAGCCGCCGAGGTGCTGCGCAGCGCGGGGACGGTCGACGAGCTGACCCGGTTGCCCAACCGCGCGGCCTGCCTGGAGCTGGTGGATCGGCTGCTCGCGGGCGCGTCCCGGTACCGGGTGGCGGTCGTGTGCGGCGATCTCGACGACTTCGCCAGGGTGAACTCCTCGCTCGGCCACGAGGCGGGCGACGACCTGCTGGTGACGCTCGCGGCGCGGCTGCAGCGGGAGCTGCCGGTGGGGTGCACCGCGGGCAGGCTCTCCGGCGACGAGTTCGTCGTGATCTGCGCCGACCACACCGAGGTCGGGGGCCCCGACCTCCTTGCACGCGTGGTCGCCGACCTGCTGCGCACCACGATCACCGTGCACGGCCGACCGGTGCAGCTGACGGCGTCGGTCGGGCTGGCCACCTCCGTTCCGACGGGCGATGTACGCGCAGCCGACCTGCTCCGGTTCGCCGAGGCGGCGATGCACGACGCGAAGCGACGCCAGAGCCGAGGAGGGATCGGGATGGCCACCGACGGGATCGTGAGCTCGGCGACGCAGGCCTTGGAGCTCGAGGCCGAGCTCCGGGCGGCGATTGCGGGGGACGCGCTGGTGCTCGAGTACCAGCCGGTGGTCGGCCCGGACGGCACGGTGCTCTCGGCCGAGGCGCTGGTCCGCTGGCCGCACCCGGACCGAGGGCTCATCTCGCCCGCCGACTTCCTGCCCGTCGCCCAGCGCAGCGGCCTGCTGCGCGAACTGGATCTGTGGGTGCTGCGGACCGCGGCGCGGGAGGCCGCCGGCTGGCCCGAGTACCGCGGCCGCAAGCCTGCCATCGCCGTCAACCTCGCCGGACTGCTGCCGGGCGACGCCGACTTCCTGTCCGCGGTGAGCGACACGGTGGCCGAGACCGGCCTTGCCTGGGACCGGCTGGTGCTGGAGTTGGTGGAGACCAGCCTCGTCGCGCTACCGCCACATGCGCTCGCCGCGATGGCCGAGCTCGTGGAGCGCGGCCTGCGGTTCGCCGTCGACGACTTCGGCACCGGATACTCCTCGCTCGCCCGGCTGAAGGAGCTGCCGGCGCAGACCGTCAAGGTCGACCGGGCGTTCGTCACGGGCATCGCGGACGACCCCGCGGACTTCGCGGTGGCCCGCGCGGTGGTGGACATGGCCAGGGCGATGGGCCGCACCACCGTGGCCGAGGGTGTCGAGACCGCGGACCAGTTCCACGTGCTGCGCGGCATCGGTGTGGACGCCTACCAGGGATGGCTGTTCTCCCGTCCGCTGCCCGCCCTGCGGCTCCGTGACGTACTCTCCCGGGGCAGGCTCCCGACGCCGGCTTCGGCGCCGGCACCCTCCTAGCCGCGGTCCCGGTCCGATCACAAACGTCGCGACTGTCGGTCGCTCGGGATAGCCTCGAACGACGCGGCGACCGGCAAGGGGTCGTCGGTGAACACGGAGGTCTCCCGGATGATCGAGTTCCGGGGCGTGACCAAGCGCTTCCCAGACGGCACCGTGGCTGTCGACAACCTCGACCTCGCGCTGGACGCCGGGAAGATCACGGTCTTCGTCGGCCCCTCCGGCTGCGGGAAGACCACCTCGCTGCGCATGGTCAACCGCATGATCGAGGCCACCGAGGGCACGATCACGATCGGCGGACGCGACATCATGTCCACCGACGCGGCGGAGCTGCGTCGGGGCATCGGCTACGTCATCCAGCAGGCCGGGCTCTTCCCGCACCGCACGATCCTCGACAACATCGCCACCGTGCCGCTGCTCCTCGGGTGGCCCAAGGCGAGGGCCCGGCAGCGTGCCGCCGAGCTGATGGAGATCGTCGGGCTGGTCCCGGAGATGGCGCAGCGCTACCCCTCGCAGCTGTCCGGTGGGCAGCAGCAACGCGTCGGCGTGGCCAGGGCACTCGCGGCCGACCCGCCGATCCTGCTCATGGACGAGCCGTTCAGCGCGGTCGATCCGGTGGTGCGGGAGAGCCTGCAGGACGAGCTGCTGCGCCTCCAGGAGGATCTGGGCAAGACCATCCTCTTCGTCACCCACGACATCGACGAGGCCGTCAAGCTCGGCGACAAGGTCGCGGTGTTCCGCACCGGTGGCCTGCTCGCCCAGTACGACGAGCCCGGGCGGCTGCTCGCCCGCCCGGCCGACGACTTCGTCGACGCCTTCGTCGGTCGCGACCGTGGCTACCGCGGGCTGGGTTTCCTGTCGTCGGACGCCCTGTCGCTGGGCGAGCTACCCACGGTGGCGCTGGGCGCCCCCGCCCCCGAGCGCGACGGCTGGGTGCTGGTCGTCGACGACAGCCGGCAGCCGCTGGGCTGGTTGCACGGCGGCGCGCGCAACGGCGCGGCCACGGTCGAGCAGGATCACCTGCTGCCGGGGGGTTCGCTCTACGAGGTGGAGTCCGGCTCGCTGCGCAGCGCGCTCGACGCCGCGCTGTCCTCGCCGTCCGGCCAGGGTGTCGCGGTGGCCGCCGACGGGAGCGTGGCCGGCTCGGTGAGCGCCGACGACGTGCTGCGCGTGCTCGAGCACGCCCGTCGCCAGTCGGCGGCGGCGTGAGAGGGGCGCTCGCATGACGTGGGTGCTGGGCAACCTCGAGATGATCTGGGGCCTGACCCTCGAGCACCTGGTGTTCGCCCTCGTCCCGGTGGTGCTCGGAATCGTCCTCGCTCTTCCGCTGGGCTGGCTGGCCAACCGCACGGGTGTCGGCCGCAGCATCACGATCAACGTGGCCGGGCTGCTCTACACCGTGCCGTCGCTCGCGCTGTTCGTGATCCTCCCGCCCCTGCTCGGCACCCAGATCCTCGATCCGGTCAACGTGATCGTGGCGCTCACGGTGTACACCGTCGCCCTGCTGGTCCGCACGGTGGCCGACGCGCTCTCGGCGGTGCCCTCCATGGTGGTGAACGCGGCCACGGCGATGGGGTACCGGCCGCTGCGTCGCTTCGTCGCGGTAGAGCTGCCCCTGTCGGTCCCCGTGGTGGTCGCGGGTGTCAGGGTTGCGGCGGTGTCGTCGATCAGCCTGGTCACCGTCGGCTCCGTGATCGGGTTCGGCGGTCTGGGCAAGATGTTCACCGACGGATTCCAGCGCGACATCCCCCAGGAGATCGTCGCCGGCATCGTGCTGGTCCTGCTGATGGCGCTGGTGGTGGACGGCGCGCTGGTGATCATCGGTCGCCTGCTCACCCCGTGGAGCCGGGTCATGACCACCGTGGGGAGAGCCGCATGAACTACCTCGGATGGCTGTTCGACCCGGCCAACTGGTCGGGCCAGGGCGGGGTGCCCGAACGTCTCCTGCAGCACGTCGGCTACACGGCGCTCACGATGATCATCGCGCTGGTGCTGGCGGTACCGCTCGGGGCCTGGATCGGGCACACCGGCCGCGGCGGCTTCCTCGTCGTCGGGCTGGCCAACGGACTCCGTGCGCTGCCCACCCTGGGCCTACTCGTGCTGCTGGTCGGCGCGCTCGGGATCGGCCTGATCGGGCCGCTGGTCGCGCTCGTCATCCTGGCCGTCCCGCCCATCCTCGCGGGCACCTACGCCGGTGTCCGCAACGTCGACAACGCGGTGGTCGACGCAGCGCGCGGCATGGGTATGCGGGGGCGTGACGTCCTGTTCCGGGTCGAGCTGCCCAACGCGCTGCCGCTCGTCGTCGGCGGCATCCGCAGCTCGCTGCTGCAGGTGATCTCGACGGCCACGATCGCCGCCTACGTTGCCCTCGGCGGCCTCGGCCGGTTCATCGTCGACGGTCTCGCCGTGCGCGACTTCCCACAGATGATCGGCGGCTCGATATTGGTCGCCGCGCTCGCCATCGCCTCCGACCTCTTGCTCGCCGCGTTGCAGAAGGTGCTCGTCTCACCCGGCCTCCAAGTGGCTCCCACCCGGGGCCGCAGGCTGCGGGCCGTACCCGATCCCCGACCCGCCGCGCAGGCGGCCTGATCCCCCTCACTTCCGGAGGACCACCGATGAGACGCTCCCTGATCGCCCGTACGGCTGCCGTCGCGGCCACCACCGTCTTCGCCCTCACGGCGTGCGGCGGCGGATCCGACCCCCTCCAGTCCGGCGGCAGCTCGGCAGCACCATCCGACAAGATCATCGTGGGATCTGCGAACTTCACCGAGAGCCAGATCCTCGCCGAGATCTACGCGCAGGCGCTGCAGGCCAAGGGCGTGCCGGTGGAGACGAAGATGAGCATCGGCAGCCGGGAGACGTACTACCCCGGGCTGCAGGACGGCTCGATCGACCTGATCCCGGAGTACAGCGGTGTGCTGCTGCAGTTCCTGAACAAGCAGGCTACCCAGACCGAGCCGGACGCGGTGTACACGGCGCTCCAGTCGGCGCTACCGGGCAAGCTGACGGTGCTCCAGAAGTCCGCCGCCGAGGACAAGGACGCGGTGGTCGTCACCAGGGAGACCGCCACCCGGCTGCACGCGACGAGCATCGCCGACCTCGCCCCGAACTGCGGGCAGCTGGTCTTCGGCGGGCCCCCGGAGTTCCAGACCCGCCCCGACGGCATCCCCGGCATCGCCAAGACCTACGGGTGCACGTTCAAGGAGTACCGCTCCCTCGACGCGGGGGGCCCGCTGACGATCTCGGCGTTGAAGAACGGCGACGTACAGGCCGCCGACATCTTCACCACGGACGCGTCCATCCCGGCCGACGACTTCGTGGTGCTCGCCGACCCCAAGAACAACTTCGCCGCGCAGAACGTCGTGCCTCTGATCAACAAGGCCAAGGTGAACCCCACCGTCACGCAGGTGCTCAACGACATCTCGGCCAAGCTCACCACCCAGGGTCTGACCGCCCTCAACGCCGAAGCCGCGAGCGACACGAAGCCGAGCGCCGAGACCGTCGCGAAGAACTGGCTGACCCAGAACGGCCTGGGGTGACCGCCCCGGCGGGCGCCGCGACCGCAGACCAGGCTGTCGTCGGGGTCGTCTCGGCGCTGCGCCGGTACCCGATCAAGTCGATGCTCGGCGAGGCGCTCACCGAGGCCGTGCTCGTCACGGGCGGGGTCGAAGGCGACCGCGTCCTCGCCCTGCTCGACGCGTCCACCGGCCGGGTGGCCACCGCCAAGCAACCCCGGCTGTGGCGGGCGTTGCTCCGGTTCACGGCGGCCCACGAGGGCGCCGCGGTGCGCATCACGCTGCCCGACGGGCGCTCGGTCGGGGCCGACGACGAGGGCCTCGACGAGCTGCTGTCCGAGGTGCTCGGACGCGCGGTCGTGCTGTCGGACACGCGACCTGTCGATGCCACGGTCGAGCGGCCCGCTCCCGAGGACGTGCTGGCCCACGGCGTCGAGGCCGAGGTGCCGTACGAGACGCTGGAGATCGCGCAGGGCACCACCGGGGCGACGTTCGTCGACTACGCCCCGGTGCACCTGATCACCACCGCCACGCTCGACCGGATCGGTGCCGAGGCCGTGCGCTACCGGCCCAACGTCGTCGTCGCGACCCCGCAGGGGGTGCCCTTCGCGGAGAACGGATGGGTCGGCCGGGAGATCACGATCGGCGGGGTGCGGCTGCGCGGCACGCTGCCCACCCCGCGCTGCTCGGTGCCGACCCTCGAGCACGGTGACCTGCCGCGGGCCGCGCACGCCGTGCGCGATCTGCTGGCGGACAACCGGGTCGATGTCCCCGGCTTCGGCGTACTGCCGTGCGCCGGTGTCTACGCCGAGGTGCTCGACGGCGGGGTCGTGCGGGAGGGTGACCCTGTCGTCCTGAACTGAACGGGAGGCGTCAGCGATAGCCGGTGGCGTCCGCGGGCTTGCCCGCGTCCTGCACCTCCACCACGTAGCGCCAGGCGTCAGGGGCCGAGCCGTCGAGGTCGGTGAACCCGTATTCGCGCGCCAGGCCGCCGGACGAGAGCGAGGCACCCTGCCAGCGATCGCGCTGCGGGTCGGCGGCAAGCGCAGCCACCGCGCGCCCGACGAAGTGCGGTGTCTCGGAGATGACGAAGTGGGGTTGCTTCGCGCAGGCGTCGCGCCAGTTCTCCTCGGTGACGCCGTAGATGTCGAGCATGAGCTCCGAGCGCAGCCAGCCCGGCGTCAGCGCCACCGCTGTGGCACCGTGCTGGCCCAGCTCGTGTGCCCAGCTGCGGGCCAGCCGGATCGGCGTGATCTTCGCGAGGTCGTAGAACACGTTGAGGCGGTAGTTCTCCTCGTTGTACTCCGCGGTGCCGTCGGTGACCTCGACGACCAGCCCGCCCGGGTTGCGGATCAGCAGCGGGAACGCGTGGTGTGCGGTGACGATGTGGGTCTCGATCGCGAGCCGGAGCAGCCGCAGCCCGTCGTCGAGGGAGTGCTCCCACACGGGCATGTCCCACGCCGCCAGGAAGTCGCCGCCGAAGATGTCGTTCACGAGCACGTCGAGGCGGCCCTGCTCGGCGTCGATCCGCGCGACGAGCGCCTTGACCTGCGCGGGCACCAGATGGTCGGTGGGCACCGCGATCCCGCTGCCACCGGCGGCGGTGACCAGCTCGGCGGTCTCCTCGATCGTCTCGGGGCGGTTGTACTCGCTGCGCTTGCCCCGCACCGACCGGCCGGTCACGTACACGGTTGCCCCCGCCGCGCCGAGCTCCACCGCGATGCCCCGGCCGGCACCTCGTGTCGCGCCCGCGACGAGCGCCACGCGGTCGGTGAGTGGGTTGTTCTGTGCGGTCATGACCCAACGGTGACAGGAATCCTTGCCATCTCCTGTCTGGGTAGCGAGGTGGACCGGGATCTCAGCGCTCGGGCGCCGTCGGTACAGGGCTACCAGCCACCAGTAGCGTCCGCACCGCCGACCGGAGCACCAACGCACACAAGAGCGCGCTGCAGCCGAACGCCGGCAGGGCGTACGGGTTCGCCTCGACCAGCTCGCGCCCTGCGGAACCGTTGGCCAGGTTCATCACCAGGCCGGTGCCGCCGCAGACCACAGCTCCGACCACCCCGGTGAGACTCACCAGGACGGCGACCTGCCGTGCGGGCGCCGCCCGGCGAAACGTGACCGCGAGCAGGACGAGGGCCACCACTGCCACCACCGCGCTCGCTGTGTCCTGCAGGCGGGCCAGCGCCACGACGAGATCCGAGGCCGGCTCCGAGTCCCACCTCGCGCCGAGGCGCCACAGCATGCCCCAGCCGAGAGTCAACCCCGGGAAGACGACCAGGAGCAGCAGCGCGGCCGACCGGCCCTGACGAGCCACGAGCTCGTCCTGGTACAGCGGTGCGATCTCGCGGACGGAGCCGAAGTCGCGCACCGCCTTCGCCGCTGCCTCGTGCGCGTCGAGGCCACACCTGCGATGCGCGGCGACGGCGTCGACCAGCCCGTCGCGCGCCTCCCTCAGCATGCTCCGCCGGGTGCGGGAGGGTCCGCTCAGCCTCCGCTCGAGCTCGGCCAGGTGCCGGTCGACCGGGTCCGTGACGGTCACGGCATGCCTGCCGCAGGACGCCCGGCGGCCGGCCGCAGCACCGCGTCCACCACCGCGCTGAACTCGCTCCAGTCGGCCCGCTGGTTCGCCAACGCGTGCCGCCCGGCGCGCGTGAGCGTGTACGTGCGCCGCTCGCGGCCGCCGACGGTGCTCCACGTGCCCGAGAGCAGGGCCGCGCGCTCGAGGCGGCGAAGCGCCGGATAGACCGTGCCGGTCGGCAGTTCCAGGGCGCCGCCGCTGCGCGTCTGCAGCGCCTCGATGATCGCGTACCCGTGCCGGGGCCCGTCCTCGAGTACGGCGAGGATCAACCCGTCGAGATGACCGCGAACGGCGTCAGGTCGCACGAGTAGGGATTCTACCTACCCGTTCCGGGGGCACATCAGGTCGTGGTTCAGGGGAATCCCTGATGTATATGTAGATGATCTACTCATACCATCCTCGGCGTGGACACTCTCGCGCCTACGGCGCCCGTCGCTCGCGGGCCCCGGATCTCCCTGTGGTTGCTCAGATCGCTGATCACCGTGCACCTCCTTGCCGTCCTCGCCCAGCCGGTACTGGCCGGGCTGTACCTCACCGGCGACGTCGACGCGATCGGCGTGCACGGCCTCGTCGGGACGCTCCTGGCGCTGGTCGGGCTCGTCGTCATCGGTGCGGCTCTGGCCTACGTGCTCGGCGGCCGGGGACGGCTCTGGGTGCTGCCGGTGGCGGTGCTGCTGTTCCTCGCCGAGGGGTTCCAGATCGCTGCGGGGTACACGCGGCAGCTGGAGCTGCACATCCCGCTCGGCGTCGCGATCGTCGTCACCTCGGTGCTGCTGGCGATCTGGGTGTGGAGCCCGTCGGCGGCACTGCCGCGGACCCGGCGATGACCCGGCTCTCGCGACGTGGCTTCCTCGGGCTGCTCGGGGCGGCTGGAGCCGGGGCCGCGCTGGCCGGCTGCGGGCTGGGTGCGGCGCCCGGTCAGACGGGGGAGCAGCTCACGAGTGCCCTGCCGCTGCCCGAGGCGTTCCGCGTTCCGCTGCCCGTGCCGCCCGTGGCACGCCCGGTGGGTACGGATCCGACGGGGGCGGATCTCTACCGCGTGACGCAGCGCGTCGCCAACGTGGAGATCCTTCCCGGACTGCGCACCCCCGTGCTCGGGTACGACGGGATCTTTCCGGGACCGACGTTCGAGACCCGCCGGGGTCGCCCCGTCGTGGTGCAGCACCGCAACGAGTTGCCGGTGCCCACGGTGGTGCACCTGCACGGCGGGCACACTCCGGCCGAGAGCGACGGTTGGCCGCTGGATCTGGTGCTTCCCGCTGGGAACGCGGCGGGCTGGACACCGCACCACGGGATGCTCGGCGACGTGGCCGCGGGCGAGCGCGAGTACCGGTACCCGACGGACCAGCGCGCGGCAACGCTCTGGTACCACGACCACCGCATGGACTTCACCGGTCCGTCCGTCTACCGCGGGCTCGCCGGCTTCCACCTCGTGCGCGACGACATCGAGGACGCGCTGCCCCTGCCCCGCGGCGAGCGCGAGCTGCCGCTGATGATCTGCGACCGCGCGTTCGCCGCCGACGGTTCTTTCGCCTATCCGGGACTGGACCAGGGGATGCGCTCGTTGCCGGGCGTCGAGGACGACTGGATGGAGGGCGTCCTCGGCGACGTCGTGCTGGTCAACGGGGCACCGTGGCCGGTGCACGAGGTCGACGCGGCGCGCTACCGGCTGCGGCTGCTGAACACCTCGAACGCCCGCCGGTACCGGCTGGTGCTGCGCGTGCCGGGGGTGCCGGACCTGCCGTTCGTCCAGATCGGCTCCGACAACGGGCTCCTCGCCGCTCCGCTGACGCATCAGGCCCTGGAGATCGCCGCGGGCGAACGGTTCGACGTGATCGTCGACTTCACGGCACTGCCGGCCGGCACCGAGGTCACGATGATCAACCCGCTGGGCACGGGCCGGACGCAGGACGTGATGCGGTTCAGGGTGGTCCGGACCGCTCCCGACGACAGCCGGGTTCCCGAGCGGCTCGCGGACGTGGAGCCCCTCGTCCCGCCCGCGGGCGCGCCGCAGCGGACGTTCCGGTTCACCCGCGGCTCGGTCGGCGACCACCGCGGCTGGACGATCAACGGGGGGTCCTTCGACCCGGCCCGCTCACTGGCCGACATCACCCTCGGGGAGACCGAGGTGTGGCGGTTCGTCAGCGACGTCCACCATCCCGTGCACGTGCACCTCGACGCGTTCCAGGTGTTGCGGCGGGGCAGCGAGGGCCCCGGGCCCTACGACATCGGCTGGAAGGACACAGTGGACATCCGGCCCGCGGAGGTCGTCGATATCGCGGTGCGGTTCGAGCACTACGCCGGCCGGTTCGTGGTGCACTGCCACAACCTGGAGCACGAGGACATGGCGATGATGGCGACTATCCGCACGGTGTGAGGAACTGCTGTCACATACGATCTGCACGTGACACAGTCCGAAGTCTCGGTCAACGATCAGGGTCGTGTGACGATTCCGGCGCAGATACGCCAAGAGCTCGGACTGGCGCCGGGATCGCGGCTCGTGGCGTACGTCGAGGACGGACGGCTGGTGCTCGAGGAGCGGCGCCACCTGCTGGCGCGCATCCAGGACGACGTCGCCCGCAAGGCCGAGATGGCGGGAGCGACCGGTAGCGCTGTGGATGAGCTGATCGCCGAGCGGCGCGTCGCCGCCCACCATGAGGCGGGCGAGTCGTAGCCGTGAACGCCGTACTCGACGCGTCGGCACTCCTTGCTCTGCTGTACCGGGAGCCAGGGGCCGATGCGGTGGAGGAGGTGCTGGACGGTGCCGTCGTGTCGGCGGTCAACTGGTCCGAGGTGCTGCAGAAGCTCGCGCAGCGAGGCGTCCGCCCCGCGTCGGCCACGGTGGCTGCACTGCTGGAGCTCGGCCTGCGGATAGAGCCCTTCACGCTGGTCGACGCACGGCGAGCCGCGGAGCTGTGGGAAGGCGGACGCGAGACGGGCCTGTCCCTCGGCGATCGGGCGTGCCTCGCCCTCGCGCATCGACTCGCCGCGGACGCGCTCACCGCCGACAGGGCGTGGAAGACCGTCGACGCGGGCGTCACGGTGCGGCTGCTGCGCTGATCCGGCGCTGACGTCGTGGTCACGGCAGGTTTCACGGCGGCGCTCGCGTTGCTCGCCGACCTCCACACAGCGAACGCCTGCACGTACGCCCTCGTCCGCCACGCCGACGGCATTCAGTGCAGGCCGAGCTCGAGTGCCACCTGCAACGCCGCGTCGCGCCGTTCCAGGCGGGTGCCAGGGATCTCGTCGAGCGCGAACGCGCCGTAGTGCAGGGCGACGAGGGCGAGCCGGCCACGCAACTGCTCGACCAGCTCGGCGTCCGGCTCCACGAGGAGCGCGCTGAGCTGCTGGAACCGTTCCCGCATACCGGCGCCCGTGGCGAGCTCTTTGATCGAGGTCTGGCTCTCCTGCAGGAAGCGGGTCAGCTGTGGTGCCTCGTCGGTCGGACCGGCCAGCAGCGCGCTGTAGCGCTGCAGGATCTCCCGGCGCCGGTCGGGGCCGGGCGGCTGGGCCTGTCCCCATTCGACGATGGCGTCCATGCCGGCCAGATGCTCGTCGAACAGGCTGGAGAGGATCTCCTCCTTTGTGCGGTAGTGGTAGTAGACCGCCGCCTTCGTGACGCCGAGCCGCTCAGCGATCTCACGCAGCGACGTCTTGTCGTAGCCGCGCTCGGAGAACAACTCCAGCGCGACTGCCCGGATCTGCTCGCGGGTGTTGGTCCGCCGCTCATCGGTGCTGCTGCTGCCCATGTCACACATCTTACTTGTCGACGGGCTAGTTTCGAGTGCTAGCCTGTCGACTAGTCAGTTTGGTGCCGTCCGACACGGCAGACCGTGGAGTGGGAGAGCGAGATGGGCCAGACCGTCCCCGACGTTGACATGAGGCAAGAGCCGCCCGTGCGGAGCAAGCGCGAGATATACGCGGTCATGAGTGGCCTCATGATCGCGATGCTGCTGGCGATGCTGGACAACCTGATCGTCGGCACCGCGATGCCGACGATCGTCGGTGATCTTGGAGGGCTGGAACACCTGTCCTGGGTCGTGACCGCCTACGCGTTGACCACCGCGGTCTCGACGCCGGTATGGGCCAAGCTCGGCGACCTGTACGGGCGCAAGGGCATCTTCATGGCCTCGATCGTGGTCTTCCTGGTCGGCTCGGCGCTCTCGGGCCTCTCCCAGAACATGATGGAGCTCATCGTGTTCCGGGCCATCCAGGGCATCGGTGCCGGCGGTCTCATGGTCGGCGCGACGGCCATCGTCGGCGACCTGGTCCCGCCGCGCGATCGGGGCCGCTACCAGGGCCTGATGGCCGCGGTGATGCCGCTGGCGTTCATCGGCGGCCCGCTGCTCGGCGGGTTCCTCACCGACAACCTCAGCTGGCGCTGGGCGTTCTACATCAACCTGCCCCTGGGCGTCGTTGCACTGATCGTCGTGTGGTTCACCATGCACCTGCCGCGGGTCCGCCGCGAGGCGAAGATCGACTGGCTGGGCGCGGGCACGCTCGCCGTCGCGATCTCGGCGTTGACACTGCTCACCAGCTGGGGCGGCAGCCAGTACCCGTGGGGTTCGTGGCAGATCGTCGGCTTGGGCGTGCTCACCGTCGTCGGGACGGCGCTGTTCGTGCGCATCGAGCGGCGGGTCAGCGAACCGATCCTGTCGTTGGAGCTGTTCCGCAACCGCAACTTCTCCGCCGCCACGGTCGTCAGCTTCCTCACCGGTTTCGCGATGTTCGGCGCGGTGACGTACCTGCCGCAGTACCAGCAGATCGTCCAGGGCGCGTCGGCGACCAGCAGTGGGCTGCTGCTGCTCCCGCTGATGGGCGGCATGCTGGTGACCTCGCTGTTGAGCGGGCAGCTCGTCTCCCGGACCGGCCGCTACAAGGTCGTGATCATCACGGGCTCGCTGTTGATGGCTGCGGGCCTCGGGCTGCTGTCCCTGATGGGCCTGGCCACCACGCAGCTGACGACGTCGCTGTTCATGGTGGTGCTCGGTGTCGGCATGGGATTGCTGATGCAGACCACGATGCTGGTGATGCAGAACAGCGTGGCGCAGCGCGACATCGGCGCATCCAGCGGCGCATCGACCCTCTTCCGCACGGTCGGCGGCTCGCTCGGCGTGTCGCTGCTGGGCGTGTTCTACACCACCAGGCTCACCGGAACGTTGTCCGACCGGCTCGGCACAGCGGGCGGCGAGCAGATCACGGGCGGGCAGATCACTCCGGCGATGCTCGGCGGCCTGCCCGCCGCAGTCCGCGACGCCTACCAGGCGGCAGTCGCCAGCGGCACCACCACCGCGTTCATGTGGGCCGGAATCGTGGGACTCGTCGCTGTGCTCGCGGCGCTGGTCATCCGCGAGGTGCCGCTGCGCGGCAGCGCTCCGGAGGCGGCCGGGACGATGGAGGGCGTCGTCCCCGCTCACCTCGGCCAGACCACCGGTCCCGCCCCGGTCCTTGTGCTTGCCGGCACCGGTGCCGGCAAGGACGCAGGGCGCGGTTCGATTGTTACAGCACCGATGTCCGGGCGCGTAGACGCAACTTCGCACCGCGACGGTCCCGGCTTGTTCGGTATCGTCAGCCGCGGTGACGGCGGCCGGCTCGGGCAGGTCGTCGTGACCGTCACCGACCCGGCCGGTCGCCAGGAGGCCCGCACCAGCACCGCCGCCGACGGCAGCTACCGCGTCGTCCTGCCTACCGGGGGCATGTACCTCGTCGTCGTGGCGACGGGCACCTACCAGCCCCATGCCCGACTGGTTGCCGTGGCGGACCGGCCGTCCCGGCACGACGTCTCGCTCACCGGCGCCAGCTCCGTGTTCGGAGTCGTGCAGGCGCCGGACCCCGCCGGCGGACTCCGCTCAGTGGGCGGCGCGAACGTCACACTGATCGACGCACAGGGCGATGTCACCGCCGCCGCTATCGCGGAGCCCGACGGCCGCTATCGACTGGCCGGGGTGCCCGACGGCATCTACACGCTGACCGCCGCGGGCCCCGGCCGGCAGCCGGTCGCGGTGAGCGTGCGGCTGGACATCGGGGCAGCGATCAAGCGCGACATCGAGCTGCCGCAGCGCTCGCGGCTGCTCGGCACCGTCACCACGGCGAGCACCGGACATGGCGTCCCGGAGGCGATGGCCACACTGGTGGACAGCACCGGCACGGTCGTGGCCTCGACGGTCACCGGACCGGATGGGACCTTCGCCTTCGACGACCTCACCGCGGGCACCTACACCCTCACCGCGACCGGATACGCTCCGGCGACGCGGGTCGTGCACGTCACGGCCGGTGCCCAGGCCGCCGCCACGGTGGCACTGGGCGCCCCCACGACGGGCCCGGCACCCTCCAGCCCGCGAGCGACGGCGCCCGAGGTCGCCCACCTGGACGTGGTCGGGATTCGGTGAGCGAGCTCTCACGTCCATCTCGTGGTGCCCCCGCGAGCGCCCGATCCAGCAGCGCCAGGCCGCCCGGTCTTGCCCACTGCGGCGCGCCGCACATGCGGCGCCCTTAGCCCAGCGCGGGGATCACCGACCTCCCGTATGCCTCGATCGTCTCCTCCCGCGCGTCGTGCATGGCGTAGATCGCGAACTGGTCCACCCCGAGCTCCCGTAGCTGGGCGAGCTTGTCCAGCTGTGCGGCCGGCGGGCCGAGCAGGCAGAACCGCTCGACGACCTCGTCGGGTACGAAGTCGGTGGAGCGGTTGTCGGCGCGGCCGTGGTGGGAGTAGTCGTAGCCGTGGCGGCCCGCGATGTAGCCCGTGAGCACGTCCGGGACCGCATCCGAGCTCTCGCCGTACCGCGACACCAGGTCGGCGACGTGGTTGCCGACCATCCCGCCGAACCACCGGCACTGGTCACGGGCGTGGGCGAGGTCGTCCCCCACGTACGCGGGCGCGGCGACGCAGATCGTGATCGCGTCCGGGTCGCGGCCCGCCGCCTCGGCGGCGGCGCGCACCGTCTTCACGGTCCATTCCACGAGATAGGGGTCGGCGAGCTGCAGGATGAACCCGTCGGCGGCCCGGCCGACGAGGTCGAGCGCTTTGGGGCCGTAGCCCGCCATCCAGACCGGCAGCGAGGCGCCCGCGGGCACCCAGGGGATCTGCACCGTGGTGCCGTCGAGGTCGACCGCGCGGCCCTCGGCCAGCTCCCGGATGACGTGCATCGACGACTCGAGCCGGGCCAGCGTGGTCGGGGGCCGGCCCTGCACGCGCATGGCGGAGTCGCCACGGCCGATGCCGCAGATCGTCCGGTTTCCGAACATCTCGTTCAACGTGGCGTGCAGCGACGCGATGACCGTCCAGTCGCGGGTGCCGGGGTTGGTCACCATCGGCCCCACGAGCAGGCGCGACGTGCGCTCCAGGATGCGGGAGTAGATGACGTAGGGCTCCTGCCAGAGCACGTGGGAGTCGAACGTCCAGCCGTGGCTGAACCCCAGCTCCTCTGCTCGCACCATCAGGTCCACGACGGTCGACGCAGGCGGGTCGGTCTGCAGGACGAGTCCGATGTCCATCGCGTCCCCTAACGCAGGTACTGGCAGGTGTCGCGGCGCAGGAACCGCCCATGGCCCGGCGCACCCAGGTACGCGCCCTTGTCGACCACCACGCGCCCCCGCGACAGGACGGTCTCGGCCCTGCCGGTGACGATGCGACCCTCGTAGCAGGAGTAGTCGACGTTCATGTGGTGCGTCTCGGCGCTGATCACCTGCTGCGCGGTCGGGTCGTAGATCACCACGTCGGCGTCGGCGCCCGGTGCGATGGTGCCCTTGCGCGGATAGAGTCCGAACATCCTGGCCGGCGTGGCGCAGGCGATCTCGATCCAGCGCCGCCGTCCGATGTGCCCATCGAGCACGGCCTGGTGCAGCAGGTCCATCCGGTTCTCGACGCCGGGCAGCCCGTTGGGGATCTTCGAGAAGTCGCCGACGCCCAGCTCCTTCTGGTCCTTGAAGCAGAACGGGCAGTGGTCGGTGGACACCACCGACAGGTCGTCGGTGCGCAGCCCCCGCCACAGCGCCGCCTGGTGCTCGCTGGGCCGCAACGGCGTGGAGCAGACGTACTTCGCGCCCTCGAAGCCCGGCCGCGCCAGATCGTCCGTGGAGAGGTACAGGTACTGCGGACACGTCTCCGCGAACGCGTTGACTCCCTCGTCGCGTGCCCGCGTCAGCTCGGCGAGCGCCTCAATGGCGGACAGGTGGACGATGTAGATCGGCGCGCCCGCGACCTGAGCGAGCTTGATCGCCCGGCTGGTCGCCTCGGCCTCCAGCAGGGCGTGCCGGACCACCCCGTGGTAGCGCGGGTCCGTGTTGCCGCGGGCCAGCGCCTGCTCCACGAGCACGTCGATCGCGATGCCGTTCTCGGCGTGCATCATGATCAGCCCGCCGGTCTCGGCCCCCTTCTGCAGCGCGCGCAGGATCTTGCCGTCGTCGCTGTAGAAGACGCCGGGATAGGCCATGAAGAGCTTGAAGCTGGTGATCCCCTCGCCGACGAGGGTCTCCATCTCCTTCAGCGAGCCCTCGTTCACGTCGGCCATGATCATGTGGAAGGCGTAGTCGACCGCGCACTGCCCGTCGGCCTTGGCATGCCAGGCGTCGAGGCCCTCGCGCAGCGACCCACCCATTGACTGCACGGCGAAGTCGACGATCGTCGTGGTGCCGCCCCATGCCGCCGCCCGGGTGCCGGTCTCGAAGGTGTCGGAGGCGAACGTGCCGCCGAACGGCAGCTCCATGTGCGTGTGCGCGTCGACGCCGCCCGGGATGACGTACTTGCCCGTGGCGTCGATGACCGTGTCGGCAGTCCACCCCTGCGAGATCGACGGGCCCGCGAGGGCGACCACGGTCTCGTCCTCGATCAGGACGTCGGTGGCCAGCTCGTCGGACGCGGTGATCACGAGGCCGTTGCGGATCAGCGTGCGGCTCATGGGGTGACCTCCTGGATCGAGGCGACGAGCGCCGCGAGGCCCTCGGCGGCCTCGTCGGCGGTGAGACTGAGTGGCGGGGCGATGCGCAGCACGTTGCCGTGCAGACCGCCCTTACCGACGAGCAGGCCGCGCCGCTTGGTGGCCTCCAGCACGGCGGCCGCGAGCTCGGGTGCGGGGTCGCCTGGGCTGCCCGTGTGCGGGCGTACCAGTTCGACGCCGATCATGAGTCCCTTGCCACGGACGTCGCCGACGATCGGGCTCTGGAGGCCGCGGAGCCCCTCGAGCAGCGCCGGCCCGTGCCGGGCGGCATTGGCCTGCAGGTCGTGGTCGAGCAGGTGGCGCAGGTTGGCCAGCGCACCCGCGGCGGTGAGCGGCGAGCCGCCGAACGTCGAGATCGAGTTGGCGCCGAGGCAGTCCATGATCTCGGCGCGGGCGATGACGCCGCCCATCGACAACCCGTTCCCCACGCCCTTCGCGAAGGTGACGATGTCGGGAGTGGCGTCGCCGTGGTGGACGGTGTGGGCCTGCCACCCCCAGAAGTGGTCTCCCGTACGGCCCCACCCGGTCTGCACCTCGTCACTGATCCACAGGATCCCGCGGTCGCGCAGCACGTCGGCGAACGCGCCCAGCAGCCCGTCCGGCCCCGACGTGAACCCGCCGACGCCCTGGATCGGCTCGGCGATGAACGCCGCGATGTCACCGCCCGACTGATCGAGGACGTCCTGCAGGTCGGCCACGCACGCGGCGATGTACTCGCCGTCGGACAGGCCGGCATACGGGGAGCGGTACTGCTGGCCGCCGTGCACGTAGTAGGTCTGGAACGGCGACAGCGAGGTGGGCGACCACGACCGGTTGCCGGTGATCGCGATCGTGGAGAACGACCGGCCGTGGTAGCTGTTGCGCAGCGCCAGGATCTGGTTCGACCGGCGCAGCGTGCTCGCGAGCAGCAGTGCCGTGTCGTTGGCCTCGGTGCCGCTGGTGGTCAGGAAGACCTTGGCGTCGGGGATGGCCGAGACCGCCGCGATCTGCTCGGCCAGCTCCACCATCGGCCGGTTGAGGTACAGCGTGGAGCTGTGGATGATCCGCCCGGCCTGCTCGCTGACGGCCTTGGTCACCTCGGGCAGTGCGTGTGCCGTCATCGTGGTGAGGATGCCGCCGAAGAAGTCGAGGTAGCGCTTGCCGTCGGCGTCCCAGACGTGGCGGCCCTCGCCGCGCTCGATCTCGATCGGCTCTTCGTAGTAGACCGCCAGCCAGGAGGGCAGGACTGCGCGGGTACGGGCGAACAGCTCCTGAGCACTCATCGCACTCCCTCGCTGTGCTCGGTCGGCCCATCGTGAGACGTATCAGCGCGGGGGCGCAGTGACACTGATTCGCTCGCAAGATCGCTCATTGCTCCACCAGCGGTCCGTAGGCATCGGGGCGGCGGTCCCGGTAGAACTGCCATTGCTGGCGGACCTCGACGATCTGGTCCAGGTTCAGGTCGCGTACCACGAGCTCCTCGGCGTCGCCGCTGGCCGGCTCGCCGACGAAC
>JAODNO010000214.1 GCA_025465235.1 Pseudonocardia sp. | reverse complement strand
TCGATCGCGGCGAACACGTACTTGGGCTGGAAGTGGATGTCGGCGATCACCGGGATCTGCGACTTCCGCGCGATCGCGGGCAGGGCCTCGGCATCGTCCTGGCTCGGGCAGGCGACACGGACGATGTCGCACCCCGCCGCGGTGAGCTCGGCGATCTGCTGCAACGTGGCGTTGATGTCGGAGGTCAGGGTGGTGGTCATGGACTGAACGGAGATCGGGTGCTCCGACCCGACGCCGACGGGACCGACCTGCAGCTGCCGGGTGTTCCGGCGCGGGGCCAGGGTCGGCGCGGGAGATGCGGGCATGCCCAGGGAGACGCTCACGACCCCCAGTATCCCCCGTCACCGTCCAGCGCCGCCTCCACCTTGGTCGCGGGCACTCTCGTGGGGGAAGCCGGGGCGCCGGTCCGTCGTCGGTGCTAGGTGCGGCCCTTGTCCTCTTGAGCGCTGCGCAACGTCGACGAGTGCGGCAGCCAGGTGGCCAGCTCGACCGGCCACCCGTCGGCCTCCAGCACGGAGACGACGGCGGGGTCGTCGTCCAGCATCGACACCACCTCCCGCACGGTCGCGAGCTTGCGCAGCACCTCCCGCTTGAGCCAGCGGGCCGGCCGGTGGTCGTCGTCGGGGCGCATCACGAGCGGGCCCACGGGCAGGTCGTGGCGCGCCAGCCACTGCTCCGTGAGCCGCCGGGTGCGCTCCGGGCGGCCGGTCAGGTAGATCACGTCGTGGTCGACGAGCGCCGCGCGCAGTCGCTCCGCGCCCTCGGTCAGCAGCGGGTCGCGGTCGGCCGACCGGAAGAACCGCTCCCAGCGTTGCGGCCTGACCTCCAGGTGGTGCAGCCGATGCCGGACGTCGGCCAGCACGCCATCGACGTCGAACACGGCGAGCGGACGGGCGTCGGGATACGCCTCGGGCACGGCCGCCCTCGATGCCGGACTCTGATCAGGGCGGGAGAGACCCGCGGGAACGCTCACCCGGTCCAGTATCCAGACGCCCGGCCGCCCCACCCCGCGCCGTGTGCAGGAGCACGTTTACCGCACGATCAGAACAGCTGCACCGGGTTGATGATGTCGGCGACGAACAGCAGCGCGCTCCACCCGATGAACACCAGCGCCACCACGTAGGCGACGGGCATCAGCTTCGCGACGTCGACGGGGCCGGGGTCGGGGCGGCCACGCAGCCGCGCGATCCGTCGCTTGATGGACTCCCAGATCGCCGGGAAGATCTGCCCGCCGTCCAGCGGAGGGATCGGCAGCAGGTTGAACAGGAACAGCGAGATGTTCAGCCCGGCCAGCAGCTGCAGGAAGACCGAGAGCTCCGCCACGGGAGGGGCATCGGAGGCGAGGATCTCCCCGCCGATGCGGGAGGCACCGACGATGCCGATCGGGCCGTTGACGTCCCGCTGCTCGCCAAGGAACACCGACCCGAACAGCCCGGGCACCCGGGAGGGCAGCTGCACGATCGCGTTTCCGGTGCGGGCGACGATGTCGCCGATCTGGCCGAAGACCGCGCCGACATCCTGCCGCTGGTAGGCCGACACCAGGCTGACGCCGAGGAACCCGCCCTGGACGGTCTGCGACGCGCCGTCGAAGCTGGCCAGCTGGGTGCGGATGGGCGTCGCATTCAGGTCCAGGCGCTGTCCGGCGCGTTCGACGGTGATGGTCACCGGGCCCGACGAGGCCCGGATCGCGTCCTGCAGGTTACGACCGTCGAACTGCGAGTAGGGATGCCCGTTGAAGGCGACGATCCGGTCGCCGGCCCGGAACCCCGCGGCCGCGGCCGGCGTGGGAGGCGCACCCGGCGGGCACTGCTCCGTCGCGGCCGTGGCCGAGACCACGCACGCGCTCACCGCACCGACCGACGTGGTCGACGTGGGCACCCCGATGCCCATGAGGACGATCGCGAACAGCACCACCGCGAGGATCAGGTTCATGAACGGGCCGGCGAACATCACGATGATGCGCTTCCACGGCGCCCGCAGGTAGAACTGCCGGTCGGCGTCCTCGGGGAGCACGTCCATCGCCGACTGCCTGCGTGCGTCGTCGATGAGCCCCTGGAACGGCCCGGTGCGGCGGCTCCTGCCGAGCGTCTGCCCCTTCGCAGGCGGGATCATCCCGATCATGCGGATGTAGCCGCCGAGCGGGACCGCCTTGAGCCCGAACTCCGTCTCACCGACCTTGCGCGACCAGATCGTGCGCCCGAAGCCGACCATGAACTCGGGCACCTTGATCCCGAACCACTTGGCTGTGGTGAAGTGGCCGAGCTCGTGCCACGCGACCGAGAAGAGGATCCCCAAGAAGAAGATCACGATACCGATCACGGTCATCATGTGGTTGCTCCAGGTAGTCCGCTACCGATGCTCGCTCCGCCGGCGGTGCGTGCGGTGGCCTCGCGCGCATGGACCCGTGCCCACTCCTCCGCGGCCAGTACGTCTGCAACGGTAGCGGGATCGGCGCGCCAGCCGTCGGCGACGTCGAGCACATCCTCGAGCACCTCGCAGATTCCGGGGAAGGGCAGCGCCCCGGCGACGAACGCAGCCACGGCCTCCTCGTTGGCGGCGTTGAGCACGGCCGGCAGGCACCCGCCCGCCACGCCTGCCGCCCTGGCCAGCCGCACGCCCGGGAAGGCGTCGTCGTCGAGCGGCTCGAACGTCCAGCTCTGGGCGGCGTCCCAGCGACACGGCGCCACGGCTCCCGGGAGCCGCTCCGGCCAGCCGAGGGCCAGCGCGATGGGCAGCTTCATGTTCGGCGGACTGGCCTGGGCGAGCGTGGACCCGTCGGCGAACGTGACCATCGAGTGCACGATCGACTGCGGGTGCACCACCACGTCGATCCGGTCGTAGGGCACGTCGAAGAGCAGGTGCGCCTCGATGAGCTCGAGCCCCTTGTTGACGAGGTTCGCCGAGTTGATCGTGACCACCGGACCCATGTCCCACGTGGGATGGGCGAGCGCCTCCGCCACGGTGACGCCGCCGAGCTCGGAGCGCCGCCGCCCGCGGAACGGCCCGCCCGACGCGGTGAGCACGAGCCGGTCCACCTCCTCCGCCCGCCCGCCGCGCAGGCATTGGGCGAGTGCGGAGTGCTCGGAGTCGACCGGGACGATCTGACCGGGCGCTGCTGCCCCGGTGACCAGGGCTCCCCCTGCCACCAACGACTCCTTGTTGGCCAGCGCGAGCGTGGCCCCGGAGGCGAGCGCCGCGAGCGTCGGGCCGAGTCCGACCGACCCGGTGATCCCGTTGAGCACGGTGTCCGCGCCCGCGGTGGCCGTCAGCTCGGTGGCCGCGTCCGGACCGGCCAGTACCTCGACGTCGCTCAGCTCCTCGCGGAGCGCGGCCGCGGCGTCGGCGCGCGCCACCGCCACCCGGCGCACACCGTGCTCCCGCACCTGCCGGGCGAGCAGGGCGAGGTCGCCTCCACCCGCGGCGAGACCCGTCACCGCGAACCGGTCGGGGTGGGCCGAGAGCACGTCGAGCGCCTGGGTGCCGACGGAGCCCGTCGAGCCCAGCACGAGAACGGATCGCTTGCTCATCACCACCCATCATCCCCGCTCCGCTCTTGTGCGACGATGTGGCCCACATCGTGGACCTGGAGGACGGCGTGGCGAGGAACTCCCGAGAGCTGGCGAGGCGACCTGTGGTGGACCCGCAGGACGAGCCGTCGGCGGAGTGGGGCTGGCACGGCGGGTTCCCGCGCGGCTCCGTGATCGCCGGCTGGGCCACGGTCGTGATCCTGCTGCTGCTCACGATCGGCAACCACGAGGGCACCACCGAGGACATCTGGCTGGTCGGCTTCGCCGTCCTCATCGCGTTCGGGCTCGTGATGCACACGATCCGCCGCCGCAACGCCTGGCGCCGCTGAGGCTCGATGGCCGGCTCCACGCACTCCCTCGCTGCGCCCGCCGGGCGCTTCGTGAGGGCGGTGTGTCCATGACTCGCTCACAGTCCCGCTCCGCGATCGAGCTGGAGGTCGGTGACCGCGTGGTCCGGCTGACCAACCCCGACCGGGTCTACTTCCCTGCCCGCGGGGAGACCAAGCTCGACCTGGCCCGCTACTACCTCGCCGTCTCCGACGGGATCGTGCGCGCCCTGCGCGACCGCCCCTGCATGCTGCACCGCTTCCCGACCGGCGTCACCGGCGAGAAGGTGCACCAGAAGCGGCTACCGAAGGGCGCACCCGACTGGGTCCGGACCGTGCGCGTCCATTTCCCCCGGTGGAACCGGCACGCCGACGAACTATGCGTGCAGCACCCGGCCGACGTCGTGTGGGCGGTGCAGATGTCCACGGTGGAGTTCCACCCGTGGAACTCCCGGTGCACCGACACCGAGAAGCCCGACGAGTGGCGCATCGACATCGACCCCATGCCCGAGGCGAGCTACGCCGACGTCCGACGGGTGGCGCACGTCGCCCACGAGGTGCTCGGCGAGCTCGGCGCGACGGGGTGGCCGAAGACCTCGGGCGGCAAGGGCATGCACATCTATGTGCGGATCGCGCCCGACCACGGTTTCGGCGACGTGCGGCGGGCCGCGCACGCGTTCGCGCGCGAGGTGGGCAGGCGGTGCGATCTCGTCGACCTCACGTGGTGGCGCAAGGACCGTGACCCTGCGTCGATCTTCGTCGACTACAACCAGAACGCGCGCGACCACACGATTCGCAGCGCCTACTCGGTGCGCGGCGTGCCTGAGGCGGTCGTCTCCACTCCGATCCGCTGGGACGAGGTGGACGACGCCGACCCGCGCGAATTCACGATCGCCACTGTCCCGCCCCGCTATGCCGAGCTGGGCGATCTGCACGCGGGCATCGACGACGCCGTCTTCCTGATCGACGAGCTGCTGGAGTGGGCCGACCGCGACGCGCGCGACGGCGCAGATGAACCGCCGGCGGAGGACGTCCAGAACCTGGACGTCTGAGCGCGCTCCCGGCACTCAGGATCCGGCGGCCGCCCGGACGCGCGCGAACTCCTCGACCATGGCGGGGAGTGACCAGTGGGCGTTCAGGCCGCTCGGGTTGGGCAGGGCCCAGATCCGGGTGACGCCGATGCGCTCGTCCTGTGGGCCGACAACGGCGTGCGGCGCGTCGAACACCCTGCGGTAGGCCGTGATGCCCACGACCGCCAACCACGCCGGCCGGTGCCGCTCCACCAGCTCGCGCAGGCGCAGCCCGCCCGCCACCAGCTCCGCGACGGTCAGCTCGTCCGCCCTGGCCGTCGCCCGCGGGACGAGGTTGGTGATGCCCAGCCCGGAGGCCCGCAGCTCCCCCTGTTCGGCGGGGAGCAGGCGCCGCGGGGTGAAGCCGGCACCGTGCAGCGCAGGCCAGAACCGGTTGCCGGGACGCGCGAAGTGGTGCCCGGTGGCTGCGGAGACGAGCCCCGGGTTGATCCCGCAGAACAGCACCCGCAGCGGCGGATCATCGGGACCGGGCAGCACATCCTCGATCGTGCGGTCACGCGCTGCCTCGAGCTCGGCGCGGGTCAGCCGCGGCACGGCGACGGGTTCACCGAAGCGGTCACGCCCCCGATGATCCCCTGCCCTGCACCATCCCACGGTCCCGCCCCAGGTGACCTTGCCCCTGGGGGAGGGAACAGGGGAACGCGCTGGGAGTACACCGCTCCCCCGGAACCCGACCCCGCTCACGAGCAACCGTCCGGCTGGGCGGCCTTCGAGCTCGACACCGACACCACCGACCCGTCCCTGCTCTCCGAGGCCCGCCTGATCGACGCGATGGTCGGGTTCGAACGCCTCGCCGCATGGGCCGAGGCCCGCCAGGCCCGACTGGTGGCCGAGTTCGCCAGGAGAGGCCCGTCCGACGACCCGTCGCTGGTCGGCTCCGACCGGATCTCGGCGACCAGCCCGTACGCGCCTGACTGAGGTCGGGCTCGCCCTGCGGCTGTCCCGATGGAGTGCTCGAACTCGTCCTCCGCGTTCCCGACGCACTCCGGGCCTGGGAGGACGGGCAGCTCGACGAACGCCGGCTCACCGCGATCTGCGACGCCACCCGCCACCTCTCGCCGAGAAGGCACGCGCCGTGCAGAACAGGATCCTTGCCTGCGCCCGAGCAGACGCAGGCCCAGCTCAGGACGGCCCTCGGTCGAGCCGTACTCGCGGTCGACCCGGACGGAGCTGCCGACCGGCAGCGCAGCGCTCGACGCGACCGCCGCGTCGCGGTCCGCGACGAAAAAGTCGGGATGGGCTCGCTCTGGGCGCTGCTCCCGGCCCCGATGCCCGCTCGGCCTACCAGTGCTCTCCCGCCTCGCCCGCGGTGTCGGCACCGACAACCCTCGCGGGATGGACGCCCGCCGCGCCGACCTACTCGTCGGCCTACTCACCGGCCGGCTCACCCACGCCGCCACCACCCCCAACCCGGCTCCGGCTCCGGCACAACCGGCCTCGCCAAGCCCCGCGACGTCCGATGGCGGATCACCCCGCCCTCGGTTCGACCCTCGGCTCGAACCGGTCGACCACCAACCTCCCGGCGACGACCCCGAACTGCTGCCCTTCTGACCCGGCCGTCCACACGGGGGCCCCGTAGACAGCGGGACGGCGGTACATACGGGAACCGCCGTCCACATGGGGGCCGCCGTTCAGACGGGGACCGCGGTCATACGGGCCGCCGTCCACACGGGGCCGTCTCCACCCGGGGCGCGGTTCATATGGGAGCCGCCGTCCATACGGGGGCCGCCGTTCAAACTGAGGCTGGCGTTCGACCGCGCAATGCGATCAGGCTGATCGTGCAACGGCGAGGCCGAGCCCGCGGCCCGGCCCGAGCGGCGCCGAGAATTGCTGATGCGCGTATCGGCTCGACCGCGAGGCCCGCAGTCGCCAGACTGGCCGCGTGCACCTACCTGTGATGCCGCCCGTCGCGCCGATGCTGGCCAAGCCGATCGGCGACATACCTACAGGTCAGCTCTATGAGCCGAAGTGGGATGGCTTTCGGTCGATCATTTTCCGGGATGGCGACGAGGTGGAGATCGGCAGCCGCAACGAACGGCCGATGACCCGCTACTTCCCGGAGGTCGTCAAGGCGGTGCTCGCCCACTTCCCCGAGCGCGCCGTCGTCGACGGGGAGATCGTGGTCGCCGACACCGCGCGCAACGCCCTCGACTTCGAGGCGCTCCAGCAGCGGATCCATCCGGCCGCAAGCCGCGTCAAACTGCTGGCCGAGCAGACGCCGGCCAGCTTCATCGCCTTCGATCTGCTCGCCCTCGGCGACGACGATCTCACCGAGAAGCCGTTGGAGGACCGCCGCGCAGCACTCGAGCGCGCCTTCGCCGACGCGCCACCGCCCATCCACCTCACGCCGGCCACCCGCGACATCGACACGGCGCGGAAGTGGTTCGAGCAGTTCGAGGGCGCCGGCCTGGACGGGCTCATCGCGAAGAAGCTGGACCTGCGCTACCAACCCGACAAGCGCGTGATGAGCAAGATCAAGCACGAGCGCACCGCCGACTGTGTGGTGGCTGGCTACCGGGTGCACAAGTCCGGCCCGGACGCGCTCGGCTCGTTGCTACTCGGCCTCTTCGACGACCGTGGGGTGCTCAACTCCGTCGGCGTGGTCGGCGCGTTCCCGATGGCGACACGGCGGTCGCTGTTCACCGAGCTGCAGCCGCTGGTGACGACGTTCGACGACCACCCGTGGAACTGGGCAGCGCACGAACAGGGCGAACGGACGCCTCGCAAGAACGAGACCAGCCGGTGGAATGCCGGCAAGGACCTGTCGTTCGTCCCGCTGCGCCCAGAGCGCGTGGTCGAGGTCCGCTACGACTACATGGAGGGCAACCGGTTCCGGCACACGGCGCAGTTCGTGCGCTGGCGGCCGGACCGGGAGCCGGAGTCGTGCACATACGAGCAGTTGGAACACCCGGTCCGCTTCAACCTCGCCGACGTCCTCACCAGCGGTTGACGCGACGGGGCCTGAGCTGCCCTCGACCGCCTAGCCCGGGTCACCCTCTCGTCAGGCCTCCGAGGCCGCCAGCTGCCCGCACGCCGCCGCGATCTCCCGGCCGCGGGTGTCGCGCACGGTGCAGGCGATCCCTGCGGCCTGCACCCGCGCCACGAACTCGTCCTGCACCCGCCGGGGAGAGGCGTCCCACTCGCTGCCCGGCGTGGGGTTGAGCGGGATGAGGTTGACGTGGACGCGCTTGGTGCCGATCTGCTGACGCAACAGCGTGCCGAGCAGGTCGGCCCGCCACGGCTGGTCGTTGACGTCACGGATGAGCGCGTACTCGATCGATACCCGGCGTCCGGTGGCCTGCGCGTAGCGGCGGGCCGCGGCGAGCACCTCGCTCACCTTCCACCGGTTGTTGACGGGCACGAGGGTGTCGCGCAGCTCGTCGTCCGGCGTGTGGAGCGAGACCGCAAGCGTGACGGGCAGCCCCTCGGCGGCCAGCTTGTCGATCGCCGGCACCAGACCCACCGTGGACACGGTGACCCCGCGCGCAGAGATGCCCAGGCCGTCAGGGGCAGGCTCGGTGATCCGCCGGAGGGCCGCCACAACCCGCTTGTAGTTCGCGAGAGGCTCGCCCATTCCCATGAAGACCACGTTGGACAGCCGGGCAGGCGAGCCCAGCGCGCCGTCGCGGGCGGCGGCCGCCGCTTGCCGGACCTGATCGACGATCTCGGCCGTGGACAGGTTGCGCTGCAGCCCGCCCTGCCCCGTGGCGCAGAACGGGCAGGCCATTCCGCAGCCCGCCTGGCTCGACACGCACACCGTGGCACGGTCCGGATAACCCATCAGCACCGACTCGGCCCGGGTGCCGTCGTGGCCCTTCCACAGCGTCTTGCGGGTGGCCCCGCCGTCGCAGGCCTGCTCCAGCACGGGCGTGACGAGTGGCGGCAGGAGCGTCCGCAGTGTGTCGCGGACACCGGCAGGCAGGTCGGTCATCGTGTCGAGGTCGGCGGTGAGCCGGCCGAAGTAGTGCCGCGCCAGCTGGTCGGCGCGGAAGGAGGGCAGGCCGAGCTCGCCGACCGCGGCCCGGCGATCGGCCGGGTCGAGGTCGGCGAGGTGGCGCGGCGGGATGGCGCGCTTGGGCGCGTCGAACACCAGGGGCAGGGCAGTCATGACCCTTCGATTGTGCCAGGTGCAACGGCGTTGCCCCGGCGGCGGAGGGCGTACCCCAGTACCGCAGCGCCGAGCGCGGGGCCCCACACGGGTAACGGGAAGACGAACAGCCCCCAGAGCTGGCCCTGGGTACGGCGCAGCACTGCCCCGTCGGCGAGCCCGCTGATCCACGCCAGCGCCACCACCAGCACGAACACACCCACTGCCCAGGGACCACCGCGCCAGCACCATGCCGCGGCCAGCACTGCGCCGAACAGCACGACCGGCCCGAACATCGCCACCAGTTGGTCGACCAGGGTGAGCGGTTGCAGCCCGGGGACGACCAACCCGAAGGCCACCGCATAGACCACCGCAGTGCCGACCACCACGCCCATCGCGCCGCGGCCCGCCTGCCGCGCTCCGGCGAGCCCCGCAGCCACCAGCCCCCACGCCCCCGCGGCGACGACGACCGGGGGCACGAGGGCCGCGGGCAGGGCGCCAAGCGCGGTACCGAAGCTGTCCGGATCGCCCGGACCGAAGTCCCCCGCCGGTGGGAGCCTCAGCGGCGCACCCGCCCCCGCGCCTCCGCGAGCAACCCGGTGCGGTACGCGGCCGCCGCCCAGAAGAGGGCACCGGCCACCAGCCCGACCACACCCTGCGGGTAGAGGCTGCCCACGGAGTCCAGCGCGAGCAGCGCGCCCACCGCGCCGAGCACCATCAACGCACCGCCGGTGGCCAGCAGCGACCGATCGTCCAGCTGTGTCGACAGGGGTATCAGCGCCACGCCGATCATCGCGCAGGCAAGCGGGACCGCGAGCTCACCCAGGCCGAAGGAGCCGAGCACCGTGCCGGCCACGGCCACGAGCGCCAGGGTGATGCCGAGCAGCCGCAGGAACCGCCCACGCCCGCCCGGCGGCAGCGGGGCTCCCGTGCCGTACCTCCTCCGCAGGGCGACCACCAGCCCGGCGGTGACACCGAGCCCGGCGGCCAGGATCACCGTGCCGGCACCGGTATCGAGCGCCGACGCACCAACCGTCCACCACACTCCGCCTGCGATCGGCTCGAGGTAGGGCACCACCGGTCCACGCATGGCTCCACGGTATCCAGTTCGGCTCACGCGCTCGCGGGGACCACCGTCCTGAACCGGCTCCGTCACGGGGGAGGTGCCACTCCAGCGGTGCCGCTCCCGGTCACTCCGGTGGTGCCTCTGGGGGTGCCACTCCGGTCGTGCCACTGATGCGCCCGGTGACGGAGCGCCGTCAGGGCGCCAGGAAGCTCTCCTTGCGCCGCACATGCACGCGGTAGCCGACGGGCAGGGTCAGGCCGCCGGTCTCCGCGATCGCCCGCTCGGCGACGGCACCGGAAAACTCGATCTGCAGCACGGCCGCCAACGCTGCGCGGTCGGGGAACCGCCACACGGTCGCCACCCGGCGCATTGAGAAGCCCTGACGCTCGAAGAAGCTCTCGACGCGCGCCGGGTCGTAGCGCGGGAGGTCGGCACGCATCCACCGGCCGTAGGGCGGCACGGTGGCGTCCAGGTCGACGATGGCGGTCAGCCCGCCCGGACGCAGCACCCGCTGCGCCTCCGCCAGCCCCGGCTCGCAGCCGGGGCCGAAGAAGTACGCGGTGCGCGCGTGCACGAGGTCGACGCTCGCGTCCGGCAGCGGGAGCGAGGCAGCACCTCCCCGCAGCACCCGCGCGCGGTCACCGACGCGGGCGCGGGCCCGCTCGACCAGCGGCGGGTGTGGTTCGACACCCGTCACCGAGGCCGCCTCCGCGGCGAACACCGGTAGGTGGAACCCGTCGCCGCAGCCGACGTCGAGCACATCCGCGCCGGCCCACGGTGCGACCTCGCGCAGCACCGTCCACACCGCCCCGTCGACGTCCTGTGCGGCGTTCTCCTGCTCGTAGACCTCCGGCCAGTTCCAGATGTTCGGGCTGGGAATCGGCCCGGCGGCGCCGGCGGCGGCGACGCCGCGGAACGGCCGGATCACGACACGGGCACGACGATGCTGAGTAGCCCCCAGGCCACGACCGCGGTGGGCAGCAGCGAGTCCATCCGGTCCAGAAGCCCGCCGTGACCGGGCAGCAGCGTGCCCATGTCCTTGATGCCGAGGTCGCGCTTGACCATCGACTCGACGAGGTCGCCCAGCGTCGCGCTGACCACCAGCAGGGCGCCGGTGATCGCACCGGCCCACCACACTCCGCCGAGCAGGAATTGGACGCACAGCGCGCCGGCGAGCATGCCGGCGACCTGCGACCCGGCGAAGCCCTCCCACGACTTCTTCGGGCTGATCGTGGGGGCCATCGCGTGCCGCCCCAGCAGGACACCGGCGGCGTAGCCACCGACGTCGGACGCCACCCCGCAGATCAGGAACGTCAGCACGCGGCCGAGGCCGTCGTCGGCGACCAGCATGAGAATGGTGAACGAGCAGAACAGCGGCACGTACGCGGCGGTGAACAGACCGGCCGTGACGTCGCGGACGTAGTGCGCCGCTCCGGTACGCATCCGCCACAGCAGCACCGCGAGTGCCGTGACCGCGAACGACACGGCCAACCCACGCAGGCCGTACGGCCACGACAGCCACACCATCGCCTGCCCGCCCAGGAGCAGCACCCCGAGCGGCACCTCGATCCCGGCACCGCGGCGCAGCGCACCCGCGAGCTCCCAGGTGGCGACGGCCGTGGCGAGCGCGAGTACGCCAACGAAGAAATGTCGTTCGATCAGCAGCGACGAGAGGATCACGACGCCGAGCGCGGTGCCCACCGCGATGGCCGCAGCCAGGTCGCGGCCCGCGCGGGAGGGCCTGCGGGCCGGAGGGACCATGGCCGCAGTGTGGGGGGAGGAGGAGGCCGTCACCGAAGTCAGACTTCGAGAAGTTCGGCTTCCTTGTGCTTCACCAGATCGTCGACCTGGTGGACGTACCGGTCGGTAGCGGCCTGTAGCTCCTTCTCCGCCCGCCCGACCTCGTCTTCGCCTGCGTCGCCGTCGCGCACGATGCGGTGCAGCTCTTCCATCGCCTTGCGGCGGATGCTGCGAATGGTGACGCGCGCGTCCTCGCCCTTGCTGCGGGCGACCTTGACCATCTCGCGGCGCCGCTCCTCGGACAGCTGCGGGATGACCACGCGGATGATCTGGCCGTCGTTGCTCGGGTTGAGCCCGAGATCGGAGTCGCGGATCGCTTTCTCCAGTGCCCTGAGCTGGCCGGTGTCATAGGGCTTGATGACGGCCATGCGCGCCTCCGGGACGTTGATGGAGGCGAGCTGGTTGATCGGCGTCATCGAGCCGTAGTAGTCGACGGCTACGCGGGAGAACATGTTCGGCGTGGCCCGGCCGGTGCGGACGCTCGCGAGATCGTCCTTGGCCACCGAGACGGCCTTCTCCATCTTCTCCTCGGCGTCGAAGAGCGTCTCGTCGATCACGGCTACTCCCTAGGCTCCTGCGCATAGTCCGGCGTGCTGACCAGGGTGCCGATCCTCTCACCCCGCACTGCTCGTGCGATGTTGCCCTCCACCAGCAGGTTAAACACGATGATCGGCATCTTGTTGTCCATGCAGAGACTGAACGCCGTGGCGTCCGCGACCTTGAGCCCCTGCTCGAGCACCTCGCGGTGGGTGATCTCGTCGAACATCTTCGCACCGGCATCGAGCTTCGGATCGGCGGTGAAGACGCCGTCGACACTCTTGGCGAGCAGCAACGCCTCCGCCCCGATCTCCAGCGCGCGCTGGGCACCGGCGGTGTCGGTGGAGAAGTAGGGCATCCCGACGCCCGCGCCGAAGATCACCACGCGGCCCTTCTCCAGGTGCCGGATCGCGCGGCGGGGGATGTAGGCCTCCGCGACCTGGCCCATCGTGATGGCCGTCTGCACCCGGGTGTCGATGTGGTGCTCGCGCTCCAGGAAGTCCTGCAACGCCAGGCAGTTCATGACGGTGCCGAGCATGCCGATGTAGTCGGCGCGCGCGCGGTCCATGCCGCGTTGTTGCAGCTCGGAGCCACGGAAGAAGTTGCCGCCGCCGATCACCACCGCGACCTGGGCCCCGGTGGCCACGACCTCGGCGATCTGGCGCGCAACGGTTTCGACGACCCGCGGATCGACGCCGACAGCCCCACCGCCGAACATCTCGCCGCCGAGCTTGAGCAGCACGCGGCGGAAGCCGGGGCGGGCGCGGTCGGCGCCGGTCCGATGGTCCGTCATGACGTCACGTCACTCATCTCGGAGCAGCCCGGCCGCTCAGGCGTGGCCGACCTCGAAGCGAGCGAACCCGCGCACGGTGAGCCCGGCCTCGTCGACGAGGTCCTTCATCGTCTTCTTGGACTCGTCGAGCACGGAGACCTGCTCGAGCAGGACCGAGTCCGCGTAGAACTTCTTGATCTTGCCCTCGACGATCCGGGGCACGATCTGCTCGGGCTTGCCCTCCTCCTTGGCCGTGGCCTCGGCCTCCCTGCGCTGTGCCTCGAGCACGTCGGCGGGCACCTCCTCGCGGGTGGTGTACCGCGGCTGGGCGGCGGCGATGTGCATCGCCACGCTGCGGGCGGCGTCGGAGTCGGCTCCCTCGTAGGACACCACGGTCCCGATGGCAGGCGGGAGGTCCGTGGCGCGGCGGTGCAGGTAGACCGCGACTGGGCCGTCGAGGTGCACATAACGCTTGATCTGCAGCTTCTCGCCGATCCGCCCCGAAAGCGCCTGGACGGCGTCGAGGACCGTGCCGTCGCCGAGCGGGGCAGCGTTGAGCGCCTCCACGTCGGCAGGCTGCTGCTCGACGGCGACCTGCAGGATGGTCTCCGCCAGCTGAATGAAATCCGCGCTCTTGGCCACGAAGTCGGTCTCGCTGTTGAGCTCGATCATGGTGCCCCCGGACGCCGCGACCAGGCCGTTGGTCGTGGTGCGCTCAGTGCGCTTGTCGACGGACTTGGCGCTCTTCTCGCGCAGCGCCTCGACGGCCTGCTCGATGTTGCCGTCGGCCTGCTCGAGCGCATTCTTGCAATCCATCATTCCGGCGCCGGTGAGCTCCCGGAGCTTCTTGACCTCGGCGGCGGTGTAGTTCGCCATGGTGGTGCCTCTTCGTCCGTTTCTGAGGTGTGGGCGGGCGGCAGGTGCGGTGCGAGCGCCGCCGCGGGACCGGGTGCGGTCCCGCGGCGGCAGCGGTATCAGCCCGCGGTCTGCTGCGTGCCGTTGCTGGTGCTGGCCGGCGCGGGCTCGGCGGCCGGGTTGGGCGCCTCGGTCGCGGGAGCGGCAGCCGTCAGGCTGGCACCGTCGGAACCAGCGCCGTTGGTGAGCAGGTTCTGCTCCCACTCGGCCAGCGGCTCGTCGCTGCCGACCCCGGCCTCCGGCTTCTCCTCGCCGTCGCCACGGCTCCTGGCCGAGCGGGCCATGAGCCCGTCGGCAGCGGCCCGCGCGATCACCTTGGTGAGCAGCGCAGCCGAGCGGATGGCGTCGTCGTTGCCGGGGATCGGGAAGTCGACCTCGTCGGGGTCGCAGTTGGTATCCAGGATGGAGACCACCGGGATGCCCAGCTTGCGGGCCTCGCCGACGGCGATGTGCTCCTTCTTGGTGTCGACGATCCAGACTGCGCTCGGGACCTTGGTCATGTCCCGGATGCCACCGAGGGTCTTTTCGAGCTTGGTCTTCTCGCGCGTGAGCATGAGGATCTCTTTCTTGGTGCGACCCTCGAAGCCCCCCGTCTGCTCCAACGACTCCAGCTCCTTCATCCGCTGGAGACGCTTGTGGACGGTCTGGAAGTTGGTGAGCATGCCGCCCAGCCAGCGCTGGTTGACGTACGGCATGTTGACGCGGCCCGCCTCGTCGGCGATGGCCTCCTGCGCCTGCTTCTTCGTACCGACGAACATGATCGTG
>JAODNO010000493.1 GCA_025465235.1 Pseudonocardia sp. | reverse complement strand
TCGGGTGACCTCTGACCATGCCGGCGCAGCACGCGGGCCATCACGTCTGCTTCGGAGAGGCCATGCTGCTCGGCGCCCTTCCAGACGGCGTACCTGAGCACGTCCTGCCGTGAGCCCTCGCGGACGTCGGCAGCGATCACGGCAGCGCCGGCCTTCTTCGCGGCAGGACGTCCCTACGGATACCATTACTGCTGGTACAACCCCAACCGGCGCCATTCCAGCATCGGAATGCACAGCCCTGTCACGTTCGAGACCCTCCATGCCCGGTCAGACCACGATCGCTGACCCCACTCCGGAGGTGTCCGCTCCGGGGGTCAAGCTCAGGGTGGGTCTGGCGTGGGGTGGCGCGATGGTGGGCCTAGCGTGGCCGCTGTGGGCTTTACGCGCGGGATCAGGCGCCCGGTCGGGTTGTTGCTGGGTTTGTGCCTGCTGGGGGGCATGGTCGCGGCGGGGATCGCATTTCCCCTGGTGGCGTGGCCTGGTTTGGTGGCCGGTCGGGTGGACGACCGGGTCAGCGGCGGCACGGCCGACGTGGTCGGTGGAGCGTTGCCGCTGCGCACGACGGTTACCGACGCGGCGGACCGTCCGGTGGCCTACCTGTTCGATCAGAACCGGGTAGCCCTGACGGCCGGGCAGATCTCGCCTGCGATGAAGGCGGCGATCGTGGCGATCGAGGACCGCCGGTTCTATCAACATAACGGGGTGGACTGGCCGGGCACGCTGCGCGCGGTGATTGCCAACTCGGCGTCGGGCGACGTCGTGCAGGGCGCGTCCACACTGACCCAGCAGTACGTGAAGAATTACATGTTGTATGTGGCGGCGCGGACGTCGACCGAACGGCTGAAAGCCACCGAGCAGACTTCGGCGCGCAAGCTCAATGAGGCCCGTATCGCGTTGCAGCTGGAGCGGAGATTGAGCAAGGAGGAGATCCTCACCCGCTACCTCAACATCGTGTTCTGGGGGAACGGGGCCTACGGGATCGGCACCGCCGCCTACACCTATTTCGGGACGACCGCCGACCGGCTCACCGTGCCGCAGGCCGCAATGCTCGCCGGCATGGTCCGTAGCACCAGCGGGTTCGACCCGGTTGCCCATCCACAGGCGGCGCTGGAGCGCCGCAACCTGGTCATTTCCCAGATGAGGGACCAGGGCATGATCGATCAGGCCCAGGCGCAGGCGGCCCTGGCCTCCCCGCTGGGGGTGGTCAACCCGTTGAACGTCCAGTCCAACGGCTGCATCGGGGCGGGTGATGCCGGCTTCTTCTGCAAGTACGTGGTGGACTACCTCGCTCAGGCTGGTGTGTCCGTCGCACAGCTCGACCGAGGCGGCTACACCATCAAGACGACGCTGGACCGGGACGCGCTGGCGAAAATGAAATCCTCGCTCGACGGCGAGGTCCCCCCCGACCAACCCAACGTCGCCGACGTGATGTCCCTGGTCCAGCCGGGCCCGGATAAGCATCGAGTGCTGGCCATGGGCTCCAGCCGAACGTTCGGTCTCGCCGCCGACAAGCTCGAGACCAGCTACGGGCTGCCCTACCAACCGGTGAACCTCGGCGCCGGGTCCATCTACAAGATCTTCACAGCCGCCACCGCGCTGGAGAAGGGGCTGGGCATTAACTACCAGATGACCGTGCCGCCCAGCGGCTACGCCTCTCCCATCTACCTCGACGCGGCCGGGCGGCCCTTCCCGATCAAAAACGACGGCACCTACCCCGATCACCTGTCGATGACCGACGCCCTGGCGACCTCACCCAACACGGCCTTCGTCAAACTAGAGGAGTTCACCGGGGTACCCGATGTGGTCGATATGGCGGTGCGGCTGGGCATGACGTCGTTGGCCACCACCCCGTTCGTCGATCCGCGGACGGGCCGACGCACCGACCGGTCGATCGCCCAGGTGACCAAGGACCAGAGGCAGGCCTCCTTCACCCTCGGTGTCACCCCGACCAGCGTGCTCGAGCTCGCCAACGTGGGCGCCACCCTCGCCAGCGCCGGCCGATGGTGCCCACCCAGCCCGATCGAGTCCGTGACCGATGCCGCCGGCAAGCCCGTGCCGGTCATCGAGGTCCCCTGCACCCAGGCCGTGGCACCGGGGTTGGCCAACACCCTGCTGACCGGGCTGAGCAAGGACGACACGACGGGCACCTCCGCCGCTGCGGCCCGCAGCATCGGCTGGGACCGGCCGATGGCCGGCAAGACCGGCACCACCAACGAGCACAAATCCGCCGGGTTTCTCGGGGTGGTTCCGCAACTGTCCGGGGCGGTGATCACCTTCGACAACTCCAGCTCGCCCCGGCCCCTCTGTGACGGCGCGGGCGCCCCCTACGCGTGCGGTTCCGGCAACATCTACGGCGGCAAGACCCCTGCCCGCACCTGGTTCGGCGCGGTCAAACCGCTTCTGGACGGACAGCCCGTGCTACCGCTACCCGCCACCGAGGACCGCTACGCGAAGGGGGGCGCCCAGTCCCGAGTGCCCGACGTCATCGGCCGCGCCCAAGACGATGCCCGCGCGGCGCTGGAGGCGGCCGGCTGGCAGGTCTCGACACGCACAGTCGACAACCTCGCCCCGCGCGGCACCGTCATCGGCCAGGACCCTCGAGGCACCGCCCTCCCCCGCGAGAACATCACGCTGCAGGTCAGCAGCGGCACCGTCCCCGCACCACCACCACCACCGGCCCCACCACCCGGACCGGCCCGCTGAGCACCCTGACGCGATCACGAGGACCCGGCTCGGGAATATCCCGGGGGAGGGCAGGATCATGACGCGCCCAGCACGGTGCCCGAGGTCGACGAGCTACACCTGTCGGTAGTGGAATTCGCGACTTGGCCAGCGTGAGCGAGCACTCGTCGCAGACGGGTACGTGCTCTGCCGCACGGCCTGATTTGACAGGGCCGTGCTCTCCCCGGCTCACAGGGTGGTAAATCACCCGAGCCCCTTTCTTTCGCCTCCCGCGCGCGAGTGGGAGCAAGGTAGGCGTCGGCTAGAGTGACACGGGCGTGAAGTGTGCGCATGCCAGGCCCGCCAGTCCCTGACCTGGTACTGATCCAGATCGGCCTCGGACGTTGGCCGCTGGTTCTCGATCGTGAAGGGCGGTCTGTGATCGTGGGTGCTTTGAGCCCGACACACTGGTTGATCATCATTGGTGTTGTGGTGGTGCTGTTCGGTGCTAAGCGGCTCCCGGATGCGGCGCGGAGCTTGGGACGCTCGGCTCGGATCTTCAAGGCCGAGGTGCACGAGATGGGCTCCCATGAACCCAGCGCCGAGTCGGCAGCGGCGGCGCCTTCTCCGCAGCCCGATGCCATTGCGCCGGTGCGCCCGCCGACGACCGCGGCGCCGGCTCCTGCCACGCAGCCTCATCCCGCCTCGGGTGACGGGCATGCCGGGGACGCCCCACCTATGGGTTCCTCCGTCAACAGCTCCTGCGCGGCACAGAGCACCGGTGGCGACACACCCCGGTAAGCCTCAGCTGCTGAGCCCAGGCCGAGCGAGCACGAACAACACCGTCGCGGGCGTGTACTCACCCGGCTTCTGTCGGCGTGCGCATCCGCGAACCGCGCGGATAGGGAGTCGCGTCCCGGATGTCATTTGAGAATGTTGACGGCGCGGGCGATGACCAGGGCGACGGTGATCAGCGAGACCTGACGGGTCGGCTGGCTGCTTCTACTCAGCCGCACCCCGGCTTCCAAGGACATCAAGCTGCTCGTCCTACGCCACGAGGTCGCCGTACTCCGCAGAACCAACCCAAAGCCATCAGCGAGTCGCCGTAGAACAGCGGCGCCCCGAACAGCCGCCCGACCCGGTGGGTTCCCCAGCGCTGGCCGACGCTGTCGCGGCGCCAGGACACCCATACGTGGCGACAGCTCCTGCGGATAAGCGGGTGCTGTGTCGCTCGGTCGAGCTGGCCTGTCCATCGGTGCAAACGCGCGGCGCCGACGGGAACGCCGCGACAGAAACTCCGCGACGACCTGACCGTGACCGGGTACCCCCAGGCGCGGGCAGCCCCCTCGCAGCGGGGCCGCATGGACATCGGAGAGCCGTATGGGGGTCACGCGGTGGTTGGACGGCCGACAACAGCGCCACGGCTGGGCAGCACTCCCCCTCGCCGTGGTCTACAAGACGATCGAGGACCAAGGCTCCTACCTCGCCGCCCTGATCGCCTACTACGGGTTCATCTCCTTGTTCCCGCTGCTGCTGCTCCTCGTCACGAGCCTCGGCTACGCGCTGTCGGGGAACACCGCACTGCAGCAGCAGGTCCTGCACTCGGCGCTGCGCGACTTCCCCGTAATCGGCGACCAGCTCGTCGAGAACATCCACTCGCTGCACGGCAGCACCGCCGCTCTGGTGATCGGCATCGCCGGCAGCGCCTACGGTGCCGTGCAGGTCGGTATCGCCGCGCAGAATGCGATGAACAAGGTATGGGCGGTAGCCCGGGCCCGCAGGCCGGCGTTGCCCGGGCTTTACGGCCGAAGTCTCGCACTGATCGCCGTGCTCGGCCTCGGGGCCGCCGTCACCACCGCCCTCGCCGCCCTGTCGACGGCCGTCGACCTCGGCACCAGGCCCGTCGACACCGCGTTGCGGGCCGCAGCCGTCCTCGTGTCCGTGACCGTGAACACCGGTCTCGTCCTGTTCGTCTACTGCGTCCTCACCGTCGAGACGCCCAGCCCACGACAGCTGCTCCCCGGAGCCGTGACCGCGAGCGTGCTGTGGCAGCTCCTGCAGTCGGTGGGCACCTACCTCGTGGCCCACCAGCTCCGCGGCGCGACCGCCACCTACGGGCTGTTCGGGATCGTCCTGGGCCTGCTCACCTGGCTCTACCTCGCCGCCCTCATCCTCGTCATCGGCGCCGAAATCAACGTCGTGCGAGCACGCAGCCTCTACCCACGCAGCCTGCTCGCCCCTGATCCCGACGACCCGGCCAT
>JAODNO010000464.1 GCA_025465235.1 Pseudonocardia sp. | reverse complement strand
ACGCCTACACCGGCAACCCGGTGACGAAGTGGCAGATCCCCGGCGGCGGCAGCCCGGACATGGGCAACGTGACCGCAGACGGCACGCAACTATGGCTCTCCGGGCGCAACGACCGCGCGGTCTACGTACTGTCCACCACCGACGGCCACCTGATCCGCAAGATCGGCGCCGGCAACGGGCCGCACGGGCTCTGCGTATGGCCGCAGCCCGGCCGCTACTCACTCGGGCACACGGGCATCACCCGCTGAAGGCGCCCGGACCTCGCGTCCCCGGCGGCGCCCATCAAACGTTCAAGCGCAGCCGGCCGCCTTCGACGCCGGACCCGCTGCTGGGTGCATCCCACCATTGACCCCCAACGAGCGGGCCAGGGCCCAAGGCAGTCCTGTTGTCAGGGCCCAACCGACAGGCCGAAGGCGGCAGCGAATGACGGCGCGGCGGCGGAATCGCGGAGTTTGGAGGCGCCAATAACGTCGTCGTACAGGCCAACCAAGGAGTAGTGCGTCAACGGAGCGGTGATCACCTTGCCTGTCAAGCCGGGAGCGAGGACCACGGTGAGAACCTTGTTGCCGCTGTCGTTGTCGTCCTCGTCAGCGGTGACCACGACTGCGAGCCTGCCGCTGCGAAAGTCGGGACCGGACAAGATCGCCGGCAGCCAGCCCGCAAGCCACTTGTCCGCCTCCGCCAGCGTGCCGTTGTGGGCGTCGTGGCTCAGGTCCGGAATCGCCCAGCCAATATTCGGCAGGCTACCTGCCGAGACGTCACTGGCCAGCGCCCCGGCGGAGGAGCTTCCCATGGGCACTTGCCCGGCCTGGCACGCTGCTCGCTCGTCGACGTAGTACGCCCAACCCGTGTGCCTGACAGCGTAGTTGCCGGAGTTGGACAGAGCGCAGTTGGTGGGCATGGACTCGGCGTAGACCTTCGCGGTCCTGCCCGCAGCACGAGCCTGACCGAACACCGACTGGCCGGTGATCGGATGCGCCGCCGGGTCCGCGTCGTCGGTGACGCCGAACGTCGATCCGCCGCTGAGCGCGAGGTAATTCGGCAGCGACGGGTGGCTCACTGCCGTGTAGCCGGTCGCATACGCGTACTGCCTGGCCAAAGCCGACAAGAAAGGCATCGACGTCTGCATCTGCCGCAGGCTGTGGTTCTCCTCGACAACTGTGAGGACCTTTGTCACATGTGTACCGGCTGGTGGGACTGCGGCGGACGGCAGCGGTGGCGTCGGCAGCCCGGGAGATGTTGAGCTGCCGCAGGCCGCTGTCAATATGGCTACGACAACTCCGGTGAGGACAACCTTGACACGAACTGAGAGCACGAGACCTCCGTGAGGGCGGGGCTGCGCCCGGCTACTACCGCCGAGCCGGGTCGTGGAAATCAAACGTATTCGCGGTGGCACGCCCTTACGGCCTCGTGCACGTGCCGCCTCCAGGCCAACCAGGGTGCGCCTGCACATGAGATCGCGCTCGAACTCGGCGATGGCGCCGAGCATGTGGAAGAACATCGCTGCCGGCCGCGGTCGTGGTGTCGATGCGCTGGCCGAGGACGCGCAGGGCGATGCCTCGTGCATAGAGCCCATTCAACTCGAAGGTTGCCGAGGCTGCGGCCGAGCCTGTCCAGCTTCGTGATCACGAGGGTGTCGCCCTTGTCGTCGCCCTCGGCGCCACGCAGGTGCTCGCGCTGGGGCTGATGGTGGTCTGCGTCGCGCTGGCCGCGCGGCGCTTCCGGGCCTCGCATCGCACATCCACGAGGTCAAGGCTCGCCGACCGCCAACAGCAGATTCAGTCGCTTCGGAGTTGTACCGTGCCAGAACTCAGCATCAGCCTCAGCTAACTAACAGCACGCACCCGGAAGGGCGTGATCAAGTCCGACGAGGCGGCACTCGCGATCGCTGCGAGAGCCGGACGCCGTCGCCTATCGCTGGGTCTGCGCGGCGGTCGTAGCGGCGCCCTCGGCGGACTCCCGCGCCACCGCACCGCCGAGTTCCATCGACTGAACGACCCAGAAGATGCCGAAGCCGAGTATCAAGGTCGCTTCAACGCAGAAGAGCCAGATCGTGAACCCGGGGATCACCCATCGCGTCAGCCCGATTCCGACCACCGCGAGCAACATCCCGTAAGCGATGACGCGGTACCACTGGTGGTACCGCCTCGTCGGCTCGACCCCGCCCTTCTTGCTCGCGTCGTTTGCATTGATCAAGACGACCGCGACGATGCAGCCGAAGAGGGCCGTCGCCGAGATCTCGTGGCCGTACCGAGCGAACAGCTGCGGGAACAGGAGGAAGACGGCAATGCCACCGACCAACGCGACGAGACACACCGCCGCCGAGATCCTGCTAGGAGCATCCAGCTTGCCATCCGCCCCCACATAGCGCCCAGGTCCGAGCCACACGCTCACCGCGACTGCGACCACGCCGATCAGCAGCACCGCCGTCACGTTGTTGGCGATGGCGGACGAGATCTCGGCAGCCGACGGTACGTTGGTGGCGTCACAAGCATCAGGCTGGATCTTCGTCGGCACGAACGACACGATGAACGCGAGGAAGCCGGCGAAGTCCAGCAGCACGTTCTCAGCGGGCGTCGTCCCGCGATAGATGATCAGACCGGCACCAACAGCGGATAGGGCAGCGACGAACACCGGGCGCGCCGGTGTGTAGTAGTACGCGCTGATCGACGGCTGCAGGCATACAGCCCCGGCCAGCGCGGACGCGACAATCTCGAATACAACGGCGGCGGCGAGGAGCCCGACCAGCAGGACCATCGCCGCGCGCAGGCCCCGGTAAGTCTGATCGACGGACTCGCGGCTCTCCGGTGTCACGTTCTCCGGTGTCACGGCGAGGCCTCCTCACTTGATACGCGGCGCAACGATGTCACGCTCCGCGTTCGTGTCATTACGGATGCGGCCACTTGGTCGGCACTCATGAAGATCACGAGGTGGCCGTCTCACGTCACGACGCCACGCCGCTCACCAGCGAGGAACTCGTACACCACCTCCTGCTGCGTTGACGCAGCCGGCCTCACAGACTCGGCCGCGACCCGGCATGTTTGGCCACGCCTTGTTCAGGGTAGCGATGACCGTGATCTTGGGAGCGCCGCCGTACACACCGGTACGGCGAGACCGTAGACGCGAGTTCACCTACGGCCCGCGCCCGACCAACCACATTTCCTTCTGGGGTTCCCCCGAGAGACGAGGTCACTGCGTGATGGCGAACAACTCCTCCTTTGCCGCAATCGGGAGCGGCACGGCACCGGAGGACCCCGCCCTGGCCAATACCACCGACCGGCTCATCGTTGAGTTCCGCGGAGAGGTGGACGTGGCCGCCATAGGCCGGGTTGTGCTCAGCTGTCGCGAGGAGCTGCGGGGCGCACCAGCCGGAGCCCTCCCCGAGCTCATCGAGCGCCTGGCCCGGCAACGCCTGCTGTCAACCCTCCCCACCGCTATCCCTCCGCTTCCGTGACCTGCCGTCGGGGGCGGCCGTTTCCCAGCGCGACGGCCAGCATCTCCTCTCGACGCTGCCCGGCACCCCAGCGCGAGCCAGTCACGACTACGTCCGCAACGGCACCTCGAGCCTCTACGCCGCGCTGGACATCGCGACCGGAAAGGTCATCGGGTACGCCGGTCCATGTCGAGCACGGTCGCGGCCAGGACCTGGACGCCGGTGACGATGTGCTCGAGCTCGGTCCACTCGTCCGGACAGTGGCTGCGACCGCCGCGCGAGGGCACGAAGATCATCCCCATCGGGCACAGACGGGCCATGTGCACGGCGTCGTGCGTCGCACCACTTGGCACCGCCTCCCACGCGATACCCAGCGCATCCGCTGCTCCGGACACGACCTCGTGCACCTCACCGCTCGCCGGGACGGAGACGTTGTCGGTGGACCACTGGACGTCGACGTCGACCCCGTAGCCCTCGGCCTTGGCCCGGATCTCGTCGGCCAACCGGCGTGTAGCAGAGGACAGCCAGGCGGTATCCACGCTGCGCATCTCCGCGTGCATTCGCACCGTTGCGGGGACGACGTTGGCAGATCCGGGCTCGGAGATGAGCCGGGAGGTGGTGGCGACACCATGCACGGGTGCACCGCAGCCCTCCCGCCGGACGGCGAGCACCGCCTCCGCCGCCGCGACCAACGCGTCGCGCCGGTCGCCCATCGGCATCGTGCCCGCGTGGTCCGGCCTGCCGGCGAACGTCGCCAGCAGCCGCTCGATCCCCGCGATCGCGGTGACCACGCCGATCGGCGCGCCGCGCTCCTCCAGCAGCGGACCCTGCTCCACGTGCAGCTCGACGTAGCCGTGCAGCGGCCGGGAGCGGCTCCAGACGGCGCCGAGAACACCAGCGGGATCGAGACCGAACGCTGAGTACCGGTCGCCCAGCCGCCTGCCCTCGTGATCATGGCGGTCCAGGTCGGCCGCGACCAGCTCACCGGCAAGCGCGCGGCTGCCCAGGCAACTCAGGCCGAAGTCGTTGGACTCCTCGCCGAGGAAGTCCACGACCAGCAGGTCCCGCTCCAGCCGGACATCGTGCTCGTTCAGTTGCCGCACCATTTCCAGCGCGCCGAGCACACCGACAGCTCCGTCGAACCGCCCGCCCGACTCCACCGTGTCCGTGTGTGACCCGGTCACCAGGCTGGGCGCCCCTGGACGTCGTCCGGCCAGCACACCGACGATATTGCCCGCCCCGTCGACGTGGACGTCCAGCCCGGCCTCGACCATCCGCGACCTGATCCACTCCCGGGACGCCCGATAGGGCTCGGAGAACATCGTCCTGGTCCAGCCTCCGCTCTCGGGGTCGCGTATCCTCGCCAGCTCCTCGAGATCGTGTTCGAGCCGTTGCGGCAGGGGGGACAACGACTCCGACTTCGGCAGCATCCTCAGCTCCTCTTTCCACACCACGAAGCGGCGCCCCGCGGGGTGGACCCATTGTCGTGGGACCCGTTGTCAGAGCATCGATCGCGCCACGAACCGGCCACGCGCGCTGCGCCCGACGTACTTCCCGCCCCGGGCGACCTCATCGCCGCGCGAGTAGACCGCCTCGATGGCGCCGGGCAGCGTCCATCCCTCGTAGGGCGTGTAGTCCATGCGCTGGTTCTGGGTCTGCGCCGAGATGGTGGTGGTGCCTTCCGGGTCGAGCACCACGATGTCGGCGTCCGCCCCGCTCACGATCGCGCCCTTCGTCGGGAAGAGACCGAACTGGCGGGCCGGTGCCGTGGCCGTCAGGTCGACGAACTTCTCCAGCGAGATCCGGTTCTTGCGGACCCCTTCGGCGTACATGACGATCATCCGGTGCTCGACACCGGGCCCGCCGTTGGGGATCGCCCTGAAGTCGGCCTCGCCCAGTCGACGCTTCTCCTCGAGACAGAACGGGCAGTGATCGGAGCTGACCACGCCGAGTGACCCGGCGCGCAGCCCGCGCCACAACGCGGCCCGGTGCTCCGCGCTGCGCAGCGGCGGCGTCAGGACCACCTTGGCCGCCTCGAAGCCTGGCGCATCGTAGAGCGACCGGTCCAGCGTCAGGTAGTGCGTACACGTCTCCCCGGCGACCGCCCAGTCGCGGGCGCGCGCCTCGGCAACGGCCTCAACCGCGCCCTCGGTCGACAGGTGCACGAAGTAGATCGGCGAGTCGGCCATCCGCGCGATCTGGATCGCCCGGCGTACGGCCTCGATCTCAGTGGACGGCGGACGGGAGATCTCGTGCGATCCCGGTCCGGTCTTCCCCTCCGCCACCAGATCCGCAGCGAGCCGGTCGATGACGTCGCCATTCTCCGCGTGCACGCATACCTGGCCGCCGACCTGGCTCGACGCGCGCAGCACCTCGAACAGCGCGCCGTCGTGCAGCATGAGCGAACCGCGGTATGCCATGAAGACCTTGAAGCTGGTAACGCCGGTCTGCATGATCTCGTCGAACTCGTCAACGGCGCCGTCATAGAGATCGGTGATACACATGTGGAATCCGTAGTCGATGACCGCGCGCCCCTGAGCCTTCGCCTGATGCTTGGCCAGCGATTCCAGCAGCCTCTCCCCCGGCGCCTGCATCGCGAAATCCACCAGCGCCGTCGTGCCGCCGCACGCCGCGGCCCTGGTCCCGGTCTCGAAGTCGTCGGACGTGGTGGTGCCCATCATCGGCGAGTCGAGGTGGGTATGCACGTCCACCCCTCCTGGCAGCAGGAGCCGTCCGGAACAGTCGACCCGCTCCACGCTGTCGATCGCGAGCCAGGACAGGTTTCCGACTGCCTCGATCTTGCCGTTGTGCACCAGCACATCCGCGTCGACGGAACCGCCACTGTTGACCACGCGCCCGCCGGTCAGCATCAAGTACTTCATTATCAGGCTCTCCTTCGAGAGGGATTAGGTGGGCCCAGAGCAAAGCCGCTTAAATACGCGGCGCCCCATCCGCCACGTCGACGAGTGGGGGTTGCCACCGCCATGCCGTGCCGACGCAACTCCGGGGCCCCGACCGGCCGCCGTCCCGTGCCAGCAGCACCAGATCGAGCCCGTCTTGGCAAGCGCCTCCGCCGACGCCCGGCCGAGGCTGGCGGCCATCACAGCAGATCGCTCACGTCGAGGCCTCCGCGCGCAGGGCGCCGGGAGTGCGGCGCAGGTGCTCGGCGAGCAGCTCGAGCATGCGTGGGGGTGCCGCAGTTGCGGGCGGGCGCACCGCATCGTGCCGGATCAGCCCGCGCAGCACCAGGCTGTGCTTGCGCAGCCCGAGGGCGATGCCGCGCTGGAACTCGAAGTTCACCAGTGGCAAGTAGTCCCGCCAGACGTCGCGAGCAGCGTCGAATCCGCCGGTCTGGTGCGCCGCGAGGCAGGCGAGTAGCCCCTCGGGCACCGAGAACCCGGTCATCGCACCTGCCGCGCCGACCGCGAGCTCGTCCAGCAGGCAGGTGCCACCGAGACCGCCGAACACGGGCACGTCGACGCACGCGACGAGCTCGGCGACGGCGGGCGGGCTGGGCGAGGACTCGGACTTCACCGCGACCACTGACGGCACCTGCCGGACGGCGGTCACCAGGTGGGGTGTGGTGATCGAGACGCCGCTGGCCACCGGATAGTCCTGGACGACGATGCCCTGCCCGGTCCGGGCGGCGACCGCTGTGAGGTGCCGAGTGAGCTCGGCCGGGTCGGCGGACGCGACCTGCACCATCAGCCCGGCCAGCCGCCCGTCCACCAGGTCGAGCACGTTCTCCGCCTCGGCGCACGCCGCCTGCGGTTCGAGCGCGCTGATGCCGACCACGAACGGCAGCTGCTGGTCTGCCGCGACGACCGTCTCCACGACGGTCCGCCGCTCCGCCGGCGTCAGCCGGGCCGCCTCGCCGAAGACGCCGAGCACGGTGAGACCGGCCGCGCCGATCCGCGCGTAATACTGCACCTGACGGGCGAGCGACACGGTGTCGACGGCGGACCCGTCGGCCGTCAGCGGGGTGGCCAGCACCCCCCAGACGCCGGGGCGGAGAGGTTCCTTGCTCGTCACGGCCTTGCCCTTCGTCGTCGCAGCGCTGGCCACGGTGTACGCGTCGAGGCTCTGGTGCCGCCCTCCCGGCCATACCCTGAGAGCGGACCCCACCGAACGGGGACGCCGCCCAGGCTAACGCCATGTCGCTCAGACCGATCATGCCAGCGTCGAGCCCCGCCACCGCGGCGTCAGGGCGATAGAGGTCTGCGGTGAAGACGTACGCCGCCAGGCCGTAGGGCACGTCGTCGGCCGGAGTCAGCCCGTCCTCGAGCGTGCCGAAGCGCAGCACCGCCAGCTCATCGGCCGCTCCGAACCCACAAACGTTCTCCCGAAAGGGAACACACCGGGTCCGTTCATGCTGGCTCCCCTGCCGGTTGAGGCGAGCATCGAACCGCGGAACGCCGCAGCCGACCACTCCCGTTCGGGTGTGGTCGGCCCAGGCAACAACGCATGCACCGCGGCCCGCCGCACCCGCTCGGCGAGGGCAAGGGGCGGCCGGCGCACAGCGCTCCCAACGGACCCCGGGGCGGCCAGCGGGCACGTGCGCGACCGGACATGTCTGATTCCTCTATTTCTCGTATACATTCGCCCCATGTCGCGCATGTCTGGCGCCGGGGCGGCACCGCAGCCACCGCTTCGTTCGGTGGTGGCCACAGAGCTTCGTCGACTCATCCTCGACGGCACGTTCGCGCCGGGCGAGCGCCTCATCGAGGATCGCCTCGCCGACATGCTCGGGGTGTCGCGGAACCCGATCCGCGAGGCGATCCGCGTGCTCGAATCCGAGGGCTTCCTCGACTCCGCTGCCCGCCGCGGGGCGTTCGTGGCATCGCTCTCCCCAGCCAAGGCGTCGGATCTGTTCGACGTCCGACTCGCACTCGAGCCGCTCGGTGCGCGGCTTGCCGCCGGGGCCCGGTCGGCGGCCCACCTCGATCGCATGCGCGACATACTTGACCAGGCACAAGCCGATCCACCGCGGCACAGCCTCGACGAGCTGTCCGACCTGCACACCGAGCTGCACACCCTCGTCTTCGAGATGTCCGGCAACACCTATCTGACCACCATCGCCCTGCCGATGGTCAAGCGCGGGCAGTGGGTGCTGCGCCAGCAGGCACCGTTGCAGCAGCCCGACGCCTGGTCACAGCACCACGATCTGATCAATGCGATCGAGGCCGGTGAACCCGATCTCGCCGAGGCCGTCGCGAAGCATCACGTTCTCGTCGCCCGCTTCCACTCCACCGTCGTTTCCTAGCGGTTACCGCCGGTTAAAGCTGCGCTGCGTGCCGGGCAGAAGGTTGTGACCTCAACGGCACGTCGTATACAACATCCGAGCCTGGAGGCCGCGCAGTGCGTGCGATCAGCACGCCGAAAGGAGTGCTTCCCATGATCGATCAGGTTTCCTCCCCCGGTGCACTCCCCCGCCGTCAGCTGCTGCGCCTGGCTGCCATGACTGCCGCTGGGGCCGGTCTCTATCCGTTGCTCGCGGCCTGCGGCCGCGGCTCGTCCGAATCCAGCGCCGCGGCGAGCGGCCCCGGCAAGCCCGGCGGGACGCTCACCGTGGGCATCCCCTCGACACCCGACACGCTCGACCCCGGCGCCACCGGCCTCGCGCTCACGCTGCTGATCTCCATGGCGATGTTCGATCCGCTCGTGTGGTGGCTGCCCACCTCGGGCGGCGGGAGCGAGTTCGTCCCCGGTCTCGCCGAGAGCTGGACGGTCTCGCCGGATGCCTCGGTCTACACCTTCAAGCTTCGCAAGGACGTGACCTTCCACGACGGCACGAAGTTCGACGCGACAGCGGTCAAGGCGACCTACGACCATGTCGTCGACCCGGCCACGAAGTCCAAGAGCGGGCTGGGCGCGCTCGGTCCCTACAAGCAGACCACGATCATCGACCCGTACACCGTGGAGATCAGCTTCACCGAGCCGAACGCGGCGTTCATGCACCAGCAGGCGGCCGGGAACTTCGGCATCGCATCCCCCACCGCGCTCGCCAAATACGGGGCCACCGGTTTCGGCAACAACCCGGTAGGCAGCGGTCCGTTCAAGTTCGAGAGCTACGCGACCGGCGACCGGCTGAATCTCGTTAAGAACCCGGACTACACATGGGCCCCGAGCGCGCTCGGCAGCGGTCCGGCGATGCTGGACAAGCTGGTGTTCCGCATCGTCGCCGACGACGCGGGACGCTACAACGCACTCCAGGCCGGGCAGCTGCAGATCGGCATGAACCTGCTACCCAGCAACATTGACGCTTCGCAGAAGTCCGGCAAGTTCACCCAGCTGACCGTGCCCTCGATCGGCACCCCGTTGGGCCTTCCGATCAACGTCACCAAGCCGCCCACCGACGACCCGCTCGTGCGCCAGGCCATCATCTACGCGGTCGACCAGGACAAGCTCGTCAAGGACGTGCTGTTCGGCGTCTACAAGGCCGCGCACAACGTGCTGACCCCGATCACACCCGGCTTCTCCCAGCAGGCCAGCACGCTCTATGCCTACGACCCCGACAAGGCCAACGCGCTACTCGACCAGGCTGGCTGGGTCAAGGGCGCCGACGGCGTGCGCACCAAGAACGGCCAGAACCTCGACCTGAACATCATCCTGTTCGCCGGTGGTGGCCTCGAGCTACCCACCCAGTTCGTGGTCTCGCAGCTGAAAAAGGTCGGCTTCACCGCCACCACCACGGTGCAGCCATTCGCCACCGCGCAGGGCTCCTACAACGCCGGCCAGCACAACCTGGGCTCGTTCGGCTACTACGGCGCCGACCCCTACCTGCTCAACATCTGGGTCAACTCCGACGCCATCGCCTCCGGGTTCAACTGGTCCCACTACAACAACCCGGAGATCGACCAGGAGATCGGCAAGGCGAACACGACAGCGGACGACGCCGCCCGCGCCGCGGTCTACGAGCAGGTCGGGACCACGCTGATGAGGGACTCGATCTACCTCCCGCTCTGGGACGTCAACGGCGCCTTCACGATGCCGCACACCGTCAAGGGCCTACACACGACGCTCAACGGGTACATCACCTTCCACTCGGCCACGGTCGCCTGAGGCGATGACCTTCGTACTGCGCCGGCTCGCGTCGATGGTCCCGGTGCTCATCGGGATCACCCTCGTGGCGTTCCTGCTGATCCACCTGATTCCCGGCGACCCGGCAAAGGTGATCCTCTTCGGATCCAACGCGACGCCAGAACAGATCGACCAGCTGCGCACGCAGCTCCGCCTCGACCAGCCGCTGTGGAGGCAGTACCTCGATTTCCTCGGCCAACTGCTGCACGGCGACCTCGGCACGTCCTATCTCACGCAGAACTCGGTCGCGCACGAGCTGTTCTCCCGAGCGCCGAGCACCCTGGTCCTCACGGCGTCGGCGCTGCTCGTGGCCATCGCCGTCGGTGTGCCGCTGGGGCTGGTGGCGGGCACCCGACCGAACTCGGCGTTCGACAAGGTGGCGCGGGCCGTGTCGTTCCTCGGGGTCGCGGTGCCGTACTTCTTCCTCGCGCTGGTGATGGTGCTGCTGTTCAGCGTCAACCTCGGCTGGTTGCCGGCCATCGACGACGGCACCGTGGCCGGGCTGGTGATCCCGGCGGTGTCATTGGGCTGGGGATACGCGGCGATCCTCACCCGGCTCGTCCGCGGCCGGATCATCGACGAGTACCGCAGCGAGTACGTCAAGTCGGCGCGGGCCAGGGGATGCCCGGAATGGCGGGTGCTGCTGCGGCACGCGCTGCGGAACTCGTCGATCCCGGCGATCACCACCATCGGCCTGCAGTTCGGCAATATCCTCACCGGCGCGGCGATCACCGAGGTCATCTTCGGTCGCGCCGGGCTCGGCAGCTTCCTCGCGACGTCGATCACGAACAAGAACATCCCTGTTGTGCAGGGCGCCGTGGTCGTCATCGGGATCGGATACGTCCTCATCAACCTCGTCGTCGACGTCATCGTCGGCGCCGTCGACCCACGCACCCGCATTGCGGTGGGCGCCTCATGACCGGAGGGAGGCAGCGATGACCTCGACCACTACGTCGACGATCGCCATCGGACCGGTCGTCGTCCTCGACAAGCCCAGCGCGACGACGAGGGCCCGCTCGGTACTCGGTCGCATCGCGCTCGCAGTGACGATCGTGTTCTTCCTCGTGCTGCTGGTCGCACCCGGGTTGCTCGTCCACGTCGATCCCATTGCCACCGGTGACGACATATTGGCTGCACCGAGCGCTGCGCACCTGTTCGGCACCGACCAGCTCGGCCGCGACGTCTTCAGCCGCACCATCCACGGCGCTCACCCGGTGCTGCTCGCGAGCCTGCTCGGGGTCCTGCTGGCCACGGTCGCGGGGGTGGCGCTCGGGATCGCGGCCGGCGTGGCGCCGCGCTGGCTCAACACGGTGCTCATGCGCGCGGTCGATGTGCTGCTGGCGCTGCCGGTGCTGCTGATCGCCCTGATGCTCATCGCCACCGCGGGCTCCGGCGTGGCCAGCATCGTCCTGGCCATCGGCATCGCCTTCACCCCGGGGTTCGCGCGGATCGTCGAAGGCTCGGTGCGCAGGCTGCGCTCGGCGGAGTTCGTGCAGGCTGCATACGTCTTCGGGTCGACCCGGCTGCGCACGTCGGTGCGCCACCTGCTGCCCAACCTGGTCACCGAGGTGGTGGTGCTCGGCAGCAGCGCGATCGGCTGGGCGGTCCTCACCGCGACCACGCTGAGCTTCCTCGGCCTCGGGGTGTTGCTGCCTCAGCCGGACTGGGGCAGCGACCTCGCGGCCGGGGCGACGAACCTGTCCATCGCATGGTGGCTGTCGACGTTCCCCGGCCTCGCCATCACGGTCACGATCCTGCTCGCCAACTTCAGCGGCGACTACCTGATGACCCTGCTCGACCCGCGCAGCAAGGCCCGATTCCGGCTGTTCACCGGCGGCCGGGCCCGGACCGGTCGCCGGGTCAAAGAGCCAGTCGACTCCGAACCCGAGGTTGCCTGATGAGCGCGCTTGCGAGCGAATCAATGTCACAGCGCCTTCGCGAAGCGCCGACCGAGCGCAGCGAGGGTATGCGATGAGCCTGCTGGAGATCACCGGACTGCGTACCGAGATCGCCACGCCGGAGGGGGCGATCCGGCCCGTGGACGATGTCACGTTCAGTGTCGCGGCGGGGGAGACCGTCGGACTGGTCGGCGAGTCCGGCTCGGGCAAGACCATGACCGGGATGTCGATCATCCGGTTGCTGCCGGCCGGCGGCTCGATCGTCGCCGGCTCGATCCGCTTCGACGGGGTGGAGCTGACCGAGCTCGACGCCCGCGGCATGCGCGCGTTGCGCGGCAACGCCATCGCGATGATCTCGCAGGACCCCATGACGTCGCTGAACCCGACACGCACGATCGGCAGCCAGCTGCGGGAGGCCTACCGGATCCACACGGGGGCGACCCGCCGTGCCGCGACCGAGCGCGCCGTCGACGTGCTCGGCATGGTGGGCATGCCCAAACCACGAGAGCGCCTAGACGACTTCCCGCACCATCTATCCGGCGGAATGCGGCAGCGAGCGTTGATCGCGATCGGACTGCTCTGCGAGCCGAAGCTGCTCATCGCCGACGAGCCCACCACCGCGCTCGACGTGTCGATCCAGGCGCAGATCCTCTCGCTGATCGACGACCTGCGCAGCCGCCTGTCGATGGCCGTCGTGCTGATCACCCACGACATGGGCGTCATCGCCGGCCACGCCGACCGCGTGGCCGTCATGTACGGCGGCCGTGTTGTCGAGCAGGCCGACACGCGGACGTTGTTCGCCCAGCCGCGCCACCGCTACACGGAGGCGCTGTTCGAGTCCATGCCGACGCTCGACATGGACGCGCGAGCCGAGCTCGCCACGATCCCCGGCACGCCGCCGACGTTGCTCAGTACCGGCCGGGGCGCCATGTGCCGGTTCGCGCCCCGGTGTCGTTACGCGGAGCAGGACTGCACGACGCGGGACCCGCAGCTCGTGGCAGTTGGGGCGCAGCAGGCGCACGCCTGCTTCCATCCGCGCGACGCTCAGCCGATCAGGCGGCCGGTGTCGAGCGTCCAGCCGCCCGATACGCCCACCATCGACTCCGAGGTCCCGCTGCTGGAGCTGCGCGCGGTGCACAAACAGTTCCGCCTCCGGGCGGCGCGCCTGCTGGGGCCGCCGCGGCTCGTGCACGCCGTCTCCGGGGTGAGCCTGGCCGTCCATGCCGGTGAGACGCTGGGCATCGTCGGGGAGTCGGGGTGCGGCAAGACGACGATCGGCCGCATGCTCGTCGGGCTGGAGCGGCCCTCGGCCGGCGCCGTCGCCTTCGCCGGGCAGGACCTGACCGAGATGGGGTCGGCGGAGTTCCGGCGCCGTCGCCGAGACTTGCAGATGATGTTCCAGGACTCCTCGGCCGCGCTCGACCCGCGGATGCCGGTATCCGCGCTGGTGGCCGAACCGCTGGTGGCTCAGCGGGTCGGCACCAGCTCCGAGCGCGGCGCCGCCGTCGCCGAGCTGCTCACCGCGGTGGGGTTGCCCGGCGATTCGGCGCGCCGGCATGCCCACGAGTTCTCCGGCGGCCAGCGGCAGCGCATCGCCATCGCCCGCGCGCTCGCGCTGCGGCCGAAGGTGATCGTCGCCGACGAGCCGGTATCCGCTCTCGACGTCTCGGTGCAGGCGCAGATCCTGAACCTGATGCGCTCCCTGCAGCAACAGTTCGGGCTGACCTACGTCGTGATCTCGCACGACCTGTCGCTGCTCAAATACCTCGCCGACCGCATCGGCGTCATGTACCTCGGCCGACTCGTGGAGCTGGGCACCAGCGACCAGGTGTACGACGCACCGCGCCATCCCTATACCGCGGGGCTCATCCAGTCCGTTCCGCTTCCCGATCCGGCGTTGCAGCGCGCGAAGTCCAATGGCGGGCTGGGGGGCGAGCTGCCCTCGGCCCTGGACCCGCCGAGCGGCTGCCATTTCCGTACCCGGTGCCCGCTCGCAACCGAACGGTGCGCCGCGGAGGCGCCGACACTACTGGAGTCCCCCGGCCACCATGCGGTGGCCTGCCACCATCCGTTGACCGGTGAGCACGTCGCCACCACGGCCGACGTCCTCGACGAAAGGCGCTCATGACCAGCCACGTGCTCGACCCGACCCCGCAGACCACTGTCGACGTGTTCTGTGCGGATCACCTGCCGGCGCTGACCGTCGATCCCGGCGACACGGTCGTGGTCAGGTCGCTCGACGCGAGCGGTTACCTGGAACGCCAGACCACGCCCGGCGAGGAGCAGCCGCAGCTGATCCCCCGTCGGCGCGGGCACTGCCTCACCGGCCCGATCGCCGTGCGTGGCGCGCGACCCGGCGACATGCTTGCCGTGCACATCGCCGCGCTGCGCCCCGGCTCATGGGGCTGGACGGTGGCGGGCGCTGTGGAGTCGCCGGTCACAGAGCGGCTCGGGCTCGCGGCGGGGTCGCCGTCGTGGCTGCTCTGGGAGCTCGACGCCGATGCCGGTAAGGCGACCGAGTCGCGGGGGTTCGTGCGCGGGCTCGCTCCGTTCCTCGGGGTCATGGGGGTAGCGCCCGCCGAACCGGGTGAGCACTCGACAATCCCGCCCCGCGCCGGTGCCGGGGGCAACATCGACTGCCGGGAGCTCGTGGCCGGTTCGACGCTCTACCTACCGGTCGGGGTGCCCGATGCGCTGCTCTACCTCGGAGACGGTCACGCCGCGCAGGGTGACGGTGAGGTGGGCGGCACCGCGATCGAGTGCCCGATGACCACTGAAGTGGTCATCAACATGGCCAGGGACCGGCCGTTGCGGTCGGTGCACGCCGAGACGCCCGCAGGGCGGGTCACCTTCGGGTTCCATGCCGACCTCAACGACGCCACCGGCGACGCGCTGGACGACATGGTGTCCTGGATGCAGCTGCTCTACGACCTGGACCGGGCCGCTGCGCTGGCACTGGCGAGCACGTGCGTCGACATGCGGGTCACGCAGATCGCCAATCAGGTCTGGGGCGTGCATGCCCTGCTCCCGACCGGAGCGCTGTCCTGAGCGGCGCGGAGGGGCCGTGGCCCGTCGTCGACGGGACGTTCGAGCTCGGCGACGTCGAGGTCGAGAGCGGCGGCGTGATCCGGGACGCTGTGCTGCGGTGGCAGGCACACGGCACGTTGAACGCCGCACGTGACAACGTGATCGTCTACCCGTGCAGCTACACCGCGGACCACGAGGACCTGGCCTGGCTGATCGGGCCCGACGGGGTGCTCGACCCGACACGGTGGTTCATCCTGGTACCGGACATGTTCTCCAACGGGCTGTCCTCGTCGGCCGCCGACGATCCGGCGTTTCCGCCGCTGGTCACCATGGCCGACAACGTGCGCGCCCAGCAGCAACTGCTCACCAAGCGGTTCGACGTCGACCGGATCGCCGCGGCGTACGGGTTCTCGATGGGCGCCGGTCAGGCCTACCACTGGGCGGCGCTGTTCCCCGGCATGGTGGAGCGGGCCGTGGTCGTGTGCGGCAGCGCGCGCACTTCCGTGCACAACAAGGTGTTTCTCTCCGGGCTGCTGCGCACGCTCGAGGCGGCGCCGGAGTATGCAGGCAACGGGCGGTTTACCGCCGAACCCAAGACGAGCCTCCGGGCCTTCGCGCACATCTACGCCGGGTGGGGACTCAGCCAGGACTTCTACCGCGAGAGGCTCCACGAGACCGCGCTCGGAGCGCCGGACCTCGACACGTTCCTGCGGACCGGCTGGGAGGACATGTTCACCCCGCACCGGGCGGCCAACCTGTACGCGCAGGCCATGACCTGGTACGCGGCCGACATCAGCAGCAACGACCGCTACGGAGGCGACCTGGCCCAGGCTCTGGAAGGGATCACCGCGCGCGTCCTGCTCATGCCCAGCGCCACCGACCTGTACTTCCGAGTGGCCGACAACGAGGCCGAACTTGCGCACCTGCGGCACGGTGAACTGGTCACGATTCCCAGCATCTGGGGGCACCGGGCCGGCAACCCGAACGGCATCCCGGACGACCTGACGTTCCTGGCCACGCACGTGCGGGCGTGGCTGAACGCCTGAGGCGGGCGCAGCCACCGAGGCCAATGGGACGGCGGCGCAGGCGCGTTCCTACCCGGGCACCCGCCATCCGAACTCGCCGGGCAGCTGCAGCGCCTCCCGCGGCCCCCATGAACCTCGCGGATAGCTCTTGGGCCTCGGCGGGTTCTGCAGCAACGGATCGGCCAGTTGCCAGAGCAGCTCGACCTCCTTGGTGCTGGTGAACAGCGTCGAGTCGCCGCGCATCACGTCGAGCAACAGCCGTTCGTAGGCCTCGAGCGGCTCCGAGCCGGGGAACGCCTCCATCAGGTCGAGCTTCATCCGACCGCGACCGACCTGCAGCTCGGGCCCGGGGATCTTCGCCCGGAGATCACAGAAGATCTTGGGGTCGTCGGCGAGCTCCAGGACGAGTTCGTTGCACCGGCCGCCGACGTCCCCGGGGAACATCTTCAGCGGCGGCTCCCAGAAGCCGACCGTGATTGTTCGCCGGGACTCGGCCATCGCCTTTCCGGTGCGCAGATAGAACGGGACCCCGAACCAGCGCCAGTTGTCCACGAACACCTCCATCGCGACGAACGTCTCGACGTCCGACGACTCGTTCACGCCCTCCTCGTCCCGGTATCCCTCGTACTGGCCGAGGACGACCCGGTCAGGGTCCAGCGGCCGGATCGACCGGAAGACCTTGGCCTTCTCATCGTGCAGCGACTCCGCGTCCAGGCGCACCGGCGGCTCCAGCGCCACGAACCCGAGCAGCTGGAACAGGTGCGTCGAGACCATGTCCCGGAACGTGCCCGTGGATTCCATGAAGTCTGCCCGGCCTTGGATGTCGATCTCCTCAGGCACGTCGATCTGCACATAGCAGACGTGCTGGAGGTTCCAGTCCGGCTCGAAGAAGCCGTTGGCGAAGCGCAGCACCAGGATGTTCTGCACGGCCTCCTTGCCGAGAAAGTGATCGATCCGGTAGATCTGCACCTCGTCGAACACCTCGTGCAGCGCGGCGTTGAGCCGCTTGGCCGATCGCAGGTCGGTGCCGAACGGTTTCTCCAGCACCAGCTTGGCCCGCTCGTTCAGGTCGAACTTCCCCAGCATGCGCACCATCGGCTCGGTGGCCGACGGCGGGACCGCCATGTACAGCAGCCGCTTGGCCTCCGGGCCCATCTCCGTCTCCGCGGCCCGGACCGCCTTGGCCAGCGCGGCCCCGTCGTCGTCGGAGGCAACGACGAAGCTCACCCGCGCCGCGAACCGTTGCCACGCCTCGTGGTCGATCTCGCCGCGGAACATCTCCACTGCGTGGTGGACCATGTCCCGGAACACCTCCTGCGGCCCCGGCGCGATCCGGCTGGAGCCGATGATCCGGAACTGCTCCGGCATCAGGCCGAGCTGCCACAGGTGGAACAAGCCTGGGAACAGCTTGCGGCGCGCCAGGTCGCCGGTGGCGCCGAAGACGACGAACACATGCGGGTTGAGATCGGGCGGCGGCATGGCCGACCAAGTACCCCGGCTCCGCCCATCGGAACCAGGCGCTCTGCACGGCGGCCGAGCCATCGAGCGCCGTGCCCGCCGCGCTGCCACCACTCTCGCACCAACACGACCTTCTTCTTGCTGGAAGCCCGGGTGATCGGGCTGAAACGCCCGAGGCCGGTGCGCGACGACGGGCGCGACCGGATGGCCACTGTGGACTCAGCACCGATGCCGAATCTAGAACGTGATTCGACTCACAGCACAATGGCCGAGCGCCGTTCTGTCGTCGCAGCAGCCGCGTGGGTACGGTCCGCGAGGTAGGCCACACGGGAAGTGGAGGCTCTGTCATGACGATGACCGAACCCGCAGCCACCGCGGTGGGTACCGAGCATGTCGACGTCCTCATCGTCGGCGCCGGGATCTCCGGCATCGGGGCCGCCCACCATCTGAGATGCCGGTTCCCCGAGCGGACCTTCGTGGTCCTCGACGCGTTGGAGAGCCACGGCGGCACCTGGTGGACCCACCGCTATCCCGGCGTCCGGTCCGACAGCGACCTGTTCACCTTCGGCTACGGGTTCAAGCCCTGGCGCGGCCCCTCGATTGCGACCGCCCAGGAGATCCTGTCCTACCTCGACGAGGTCATCGACGAGAACGACCTGTCCGGCACCATCCGCTACCGGCACCGCGTCACCTCCGCGCACTGGTCGACCGCCGAACGCCGCTGGAACGTCGAGGTCACCCGGGACGACACGGGCGAGCAGCTGCATTTCACCACCGACTTCCTCTGGATGTGCCAGGGCTACTACCGCCACCGGCAGGGCTACACGCCCGACTGGCCAGGCATGGACCGCTACCAGGGCGTCGTCGTGCACCCCCAGGAGTGGCCCGACGACCTGGACTACGCCGGCAAGCGTGTCGTGGTCATCGGGTCCGGAGCGACCGCCGCCACGCTGATCCCGGCCATCGCGCAGACCGCCGAGCACGTCACGATGCTGCAGCGGTCACCGACGTTCTTCCTCTCCCGCCCCAAGACCCACGAGCTGGCCGTCACACTCCGGGCACTGGACGTCCCCGAGGAGTGGACACACGAGATCCTCCGACGCGCCCACATCGCCCAGGGCAACGAGCTCACCCGGATGTCCTTCGAGGCGCCCGACGAGCTACGCAAGTTCCTCGTCGAGGAGATGCGCCCTCTTCTGCCCGAGGGATTCGACATCGACAAACATTTCAACCCCCGATACCGGCCATGGCAGCAGCGCCTCGCGGTGGTTCCTGAAGGCGACCTGTTCGCCGCCCTGCGCGACGGCAGGACGTCGGTGGTCACCGACACCATCGAAACGTTCACCGAGACCGGGATCCGGCTTGCCTCCGGAGAAGAGGTCGAGGCCGACATCGTCATCACGGCCACCGGCTTCGACCTGGCTCTCTTCGGCGACATCGCGTTCACCGTCGACGACGAACCAGTCGACTTCACGCAGCGCGTCACCTACCGCGGCATCATGATCTCCGGCGTGCCCAACATGGCCTACGTATTCGGCTACTTCCGGGCCAGCTGGACACTCCGGGCAGACCTCGTGAGCGAGTTCGTCTGCCGGCTGCTCGCCCACATGGCGGAGAAGGGCACCACCGTGGCCGTCCCGACCCTGCGGTCAGAGGACGCGGACATGCCGCTGCTGCCGTGGGCGGACCCGGAGAACTTCAACGCCGGGTATGTCATGCGCTCCATGCACCTGATGTTCAAGCAGGGCGACCGCGAGCCGTGGACGCACATGCACGAGTACGTGGAAGAGTGCCAGATGCTCTCCGCAGCCGACCTCGACGACGGGACGCTGGCCTACAGCTGAAGGACCTCCTTCACGAGTTCCGACAACCGCAGGAGTCAGGAGATCCCGTGCCGGTCGACCCGAACATCGCCGCACTGCTCACCACGATCGCCCAGGCCGGCGTGCCACCCATGTACGAGGGGACGCCCGAGGCCGGGCGCGCCCAGTACCTGGAGCTCACCCACGGCGCGCGCAAGCCCGAGCAACTCGTCCCCGTGGCCAGCACGGAGGACATCACGCTCGCGGGAGCGACAGGCGAGCTGAGGGCACGGGTCTACCGCCCCCAGGGGGCGGCCATTTCCCGACCGTCGCGTTCTTCCACGGCGGCGGGTGGGTCATCGGCGACCTCGACAGCCACGACAACATGGCCCGCAACGTCTGCCGGGGCAGCCGGGCCGTCGTCGTCGCGGTCGACTACCGACTGGCGCCCGAACACCCTTTTCCCGCCGCTGCGGAGGACGCGGTGGCCGCAGCCCGCTGGATCGCCCAGCACCTCGGGGAGCTCGGCGGCGACGCCCGCCTGGGTGTCGCCGGCGACAGCGCGGGTGGGAACCTGGCCGCCGTCGCAGCCCAGCAGCTGCACGCCGACGGTAGGGCCCTGGCCGGGCAATTCCTGATCTACCCGGCCGTCGACGCCGGGGGCGAGTACCCCTCGCGGGTGCAGAACGCCAAGGGCTACTTCCTCGAGCAGCCGAGCATGCATTGGTTCTACGGCCACTACGCCGGCGCCTGGGAGGACGCGAAGGACCCGCGGCTCTCGCCGCTGCACGCCGCCGACCTCGCCGGGTTGCCGTCGGCGGTGATCGTCACCGCGCAGTACGACCCACTGCGCGACGAGGGCGAGGCCTACGGCAAGGCCCTGCGCGCCGCGGGGGTGGAGGCCGACGTGCGGCACTACAACGGCATGATCCACGGCTTCTTCGACATGGGAACCATCTCACCTGCCGCGCAGACGGCGATCGAAGAGAGTTGCGCGCGGTTTGGAGAGCTCTTACGCCACTGAACCACCGGCGCTGCCGTGCCCGTGCGGCCGCGTCGGTTCAGATGGCGGTCCGGCCGCCGTCGGCGGCGACGGTGGGGCCGGTGATGTAGGCCGCGGCGGGCGAGGCCAAGAACGTGATCACTTGGGCGATCTCTTCGGCCTCCGCTGGTCGCCCAATCAGCGTGGTGGCACCGAGAGCCTCGATCCGTTCTGGATCGGCGGCGGTGTACACCGGCCCCGGCGCGACCGCGTTGACCCGCACCCCGCGAGGGCTGAACTCGGCCCACGAGCGCGTCATGGCCGCGAGCGTCGCCTTCGTGCCGCCGTAGGCGGCAGCGCCGGCAATGCCTATGTCGGCCACGAGCACGTCGACCTCGCCTGCTTCGTCGGCGAGGCGGCGGACCTCGGTCGGGTCCGACAGGTCGGCGGCGGTGCTCCTTACGGCCTTCGCTGGCGGTGTCCAGCGAGCGCGAGCGTCCCGCCGCACCGGCCCTGAGGCACCGCATGAACGTGTGATCCCTCAGGTGGGCGTGTTGCCGAAGTGCCAGGCTTTCGGGCATGGCGAGGACTGCGACGACGGCGCTGCACGGGCGCGATCCGGAGTTGGCCGTCCTGCGCGAGGCGCTGAGCCGCTTGCGCTTCGGGGTGGGCGTGGTGGTCGTGATCGAGGGCACGCCAGGGATGGGGAAGAGCCGCCTGCTCGCGGAGGCGATGCGGATGGCGGGTCGGATGTCGGTACGGGCCGGACTGGGCGAGGCCGACCCATCCGAGGCCGCGGTCGAGCTCGCGCCGCTGTTGCGGGCGCTGTTCGACGGCGCAGCGCCGCTGCTCGAGCGCTCCGCGCTGCCGGTGGTACACAGCGGTCCTGAGCAGCGCTATTGGCTGGTGCAGGATCTGGAATCGTTGTTGGAGGGCGCGGCGGCGGTGGCGCCGGTGGTGGTGTGCCTCGACGACCTCCAATGGGCTGATAGCGGCACGCTGGCCGCGCTCCGCGCCCTCCCGCCCCGGCTCGAATCGGTCCCGGTCGCCTGGATCCTTGCCGCCCGTGCGATCCCGCCCGGCAGCGCTGTGGACAACCTGGTCGAGCAACTCGCATCGCACGGGGCACGGAGGATCATCCTCGAGCCGCTCACGCCTGATGCGGTCGCCGAGCTCGCCTCGGAGGTGATGGAGGCGAGCCCCGACCAGGCGCTGCTCGAGCTGGCGGTGGACGCGGCCGGTAACCCGTTCTTCCTCGTCGAGCTGTTGCAGGGACTGCGCGAGGAGCGGCTCGTGCGGATCGAGGAGGGTGAGGCGAGGCTGGTGGAAGCGCGCCTTCCCGAGCGTGTTGCCGCCGGGATGCGCCACCGGCTCGCGCGCCTGTCGGAGTCTGCCCGCCAGCTCGCCGTCGCGGCCGCCTCGCTCGGTCGCAGCTTCACCGTCGGGGAGCTGGCGTCGATGCTGGGGGCTCCGGCAACGTCCCTGCTCACCCCGGTCGAGCAGCTGATCGAGGCCGGCGTGTTCGCTGAGCGTGCCGACCGGCTCACCTTTCGCCACAACATCATCCGTGAGGCCGTTCGCACAAGCACGACGATTTCAGCGCGCCGGGCGCTCGACCGGCAGGCCGTCGATGTCCTGCTCGCGGCCGGGGCGATCCCGGTCGAGGTCGCCTCGCAGCTTGCCACGAGCGCCGAGCCGGGTGACGAGGTAGCGGTCGGCCTGCTCACGGACGCGGCCGACGCGCTCGGCCCGCACGATCCCGCGGCGGCGGCCGAACTAGGCCGCCGTGCCGTCGACCTGATTCCCGCTGGTCATCGGGGCGCCGGTTCGCTCGTTGCGACCACCACGATCCTCCTGCACGCCGCTGGCCAGGTGAACGACGCCCAAGCGTTCGCGCAGGAGCATCTGCGGAATGTCGTTCCGGCGGCTGAAGAGGCGGCGGTGTGCCTGAGCCTGGCCAGCATGTTCGCCCTGTCGCCCGACGTGCGTGCGGACGCAGGGCGGCGAGCCCTCGCGCTCCGCGATCTGTCCGATGAAGACCGCGCCCAGCACCAGGCGCGCCTGGCCTACAACCTGATCCAGGCCGGACGGTCGCACGAGGCAACACACCTGCTCCAGCACGCTCGAGTGACGATCGAACGCGCGGGAGACCTGGCGACGCGCTCGATCCTCAGGCTCGCCGACGGGGCGCTGTTCTACGTCGACGGCCACTTCGATCGTGCGCTCGCGGCGCACGAGCAGGCGATGCGCGACGGGTTCGGCCTCGGTGAGGGAACCCGCGAGTGGGTCGCACGGCAGTGGCGGAGCGAGCTGCTCGCCGTGCTCGACCGCTTCGAGGAGTCGCTCGAGCTGATCTCGGCGGGTATCGCCGCGGCGAACCGGGAGCAGCAGGCGTTCGCGCTCGACTTCTTCGAGACCTGGCGGGGGCGACAGCTGTTCCAGACCGGTCACCTGCCCGAGGCCGCCGCAGCGCTGGAGGGCCGCTTCGACGCGGCGGGCGGCATGCCGGTGGCCGGCGCGCTGTATGCGGCGGGCGTCGTCGCCCTCGGCCGGGTCGCGATCCACACCGGCGACGAGCGACTCAAGCGCGACACGGCGGCGCTGGCGCGCCCGATGTTGGCGGATGGCACCCCGGCCAGCCGTGGACACGGCAGCTGGCTGCTCGCACTCGCGGCGATGGCACGCGGCCAACCGGCCGATGCCCGCGCGGCGCTCGAGACCGCCGGACCCGCTTCCGGCGGGAGCGTCACCCCGCTCTACCCGATGGACGTCACTGACGACCCACAACTCGTCCGGATCGCGCTCGCCGCGGGCGATTCGCGACTCGCCGCCGACACGGTCGGCGCGGCGGAGGAGCGGGCGAGGCGCAACCCGCGGATCCGCTCGGTGGGGGCGGCGGCCGCTCACGCCCGTGGTCTGCTCGACGCCGACGCCACATCGCTCGGCGAGGCCTGCCTGCTCTTCGACGGAGGCCCGCGCCCCCTAGCCCTCGCCTCGGCGCTCGAGGACCTGGGGGTCGCGCAGCTGCGGACGGGCGCGCCGGCACTGGGCGTGGACATGCTCGGTCGCGCGCTCGTCCGGTACACCGAGACGGGCGCAACCTGGGACGCGGGACGGGTGCGAGGGCGCCTGCGGGCCAACGGTGTCCGCCGCCGGCTCGTGACCAGCCCGCGTCCGACCGCCGGGTGGGCCGCGCTCACCGACTCCGAGCTGGCCGTGGTTCGCCTCATCGCTCAGGGGCTCACGAACCGTGAGACGGCCGTGCGGCTGTTCGTCTCTCCGCACACGGTCAACAGCCACCTCCGCCACGCCTTCACCAAGCTGGGCGTCAATTCCCGCGTCGAGCTCGCCCGCGTGGTCGACGCACATACCGGGGCGCCGGCCCTGGACAACTAGGAATCGCACAGCCGTGCGGTGTCGCACCCGGGCCCCGGGCGCAGCCTGACGGCAGGTCATCGGGCCCGTAACAGCGACGAAGAAGGTCTCAGCATGTCTGGATTGAACGGAAAGATCGCCGTCATCACCGGCGGAAGCAGCGGCATCGGCCTGGCCACCGCACAGCGGTTCGTCAAGGAAGGCGCCTACGTCTTCATCACCGGCCGGCGGCGATCCGAGCTGGACAAGGCGAAGGCTCTGATCGGGAAAAATGTGACGACCGTGCGGGGTGACGCCACCAGCGGCGCCGACCTCGACCGCCTCTTCGAGACGGTCGTACAGGAGAAGGGGAAGCTGGACATCCTGGTCGCCAATTCCGGTCGCGTCGAGCCGGAGGAGTTCGGGAAGATCTCCGAGGACAACTTCGACAAGACCTTCAACCTCAACGCCCGGGCGACGCTGTTCACCGCACAGAAGGCGCTACCCCTCATGCGCGACGGAGGGTCGATCGTCCTGGTCGGCTCGATCGCCGGCCACAAGGGCATCAACGGCTACACCACCTACAGCGCAACCAAGGCGGCATTGCGCTCCTACGCCCGCACCTGGACGCAGGAGTTCAAGGATCGCGGCATCCGGATCAACACCCTGAGCCCCGGGCCGATCGACACCCCGATCATGGACGGCCAGGCCGACACGAAGGAAGGCGCCGACGCCATCAGGGCCGCCTTCGCCTCAGTAATTCCGCTCGCCCGAATGGGACAACCCGAGGAAGTGGCCGCCGCCGCCTACTTCCTGGCCTCCGAGGACAGCAGCTTCGTGGCAGGCATCGACCTCGCCGTCGATGGCGGCATGGCCCAGGTCTAAGTCGCACCGCATCCGGCGACTGGCCAAACGGCCAGCCGCCGCCCATCGACCGTTGGTGCCGCCGGATCAGCCGCCTGTCGCTCAGATCGTCGCGGGGCGGAAGGTGAGCCGGAGGCTCGCCGGGCCCGCGTGCAGCTGGTACTGCGGCAGCACGCCCGGCCCGCACGACTCGGTGCCGAGCCCGTTCTGCGCGATGTCGAGGTTCAGGTGCACCAGCGCGCCGGGCACGAGCTCGACCGCATGCCGGGCGGCCGCCAGCTCCTCGCTGGTCCAGCGCCGGGCCGTGAGCTCGAACGTCGGGCTGCCCTCGATCCGCACGCCGCGCCCGTCGGCACCGGTGAGCGTCGCCCACCGGACGCCCGCGCGGTTCCCGTTCTCCTGCGGGACGACGTACGGGGTCTGCAGCTCGTCGACGGTCGAGCTGAACCGCCCCACCCTGGCGGCCTGCCTGCTGTCGGCGTACGCCTCGCCGGGGCCCAGCCCGAACCACGTGACGCGGTCGAGCACGGCGGGCAGGGCCATCCGCAGGCCGAGCCGGGGCAAGGTGCAGGGCCACTCCCCGTCCGGCTCGACGTCGACGTGCAGGTGCACCGCGTCCGGCGCGACCGTCCAGCGGTAGGTCGCGAACATGCCGAACGCCTGCGCGGGCGGCGCGACCCTGCTGCGCACCACGACCTCACCTGCGGCGTGCTCGACGCTGATCACGCGATGCTGGAGCCGGTGCAGGCCGGCAGCCCGCCACGCCTTCTCCTCCACCGGCTTGTCGTTCTCCGTCGGGGCCCGCCAGAGGTCCAGCCGCGGCCCCGCGACGGGGTATCCGCCGAGCACGCGCAGCGTGCCGTCGACGGGGTCGAACGCGGAAGCGCCGAACGTCCCGGACTCCGCATCCCCGACGTCCGGGATCCCGGAGGCGGCCGAGGGGGCGCTCACCCGCACCTGCCCCCACCCGACGACGTGCCGTGCTGCAGCCCACGGCTCGTCATCGGCCAGTGCCGCGGTGACGGTGAGCCACGCTTCGCGCGACGTCGCGGGCAGCTGCGGCATCGGCAGGCGCACCGACGCGCCCGGTGCGACCTCGGGCACATCCAGCACGCCGGACGCCCGCGGCACACCCTCCTCCTCCAGGACCCACGTGAACATCAGATGGTCGAGCCCGATGACGTCGTAGTGGTTCTCGATCGTGAGGCCCTCCGAGATCCGCACCTGCTCGATGACCTTCGCGAACTCGAGCAGTCCCGGCGATGGCGTGCGGTCGGGGAGGAGCAGGCCGTCGATGACGAAGCTGCCGTCATGGATCGACTCGCCGAAGTCGCCGCCGTAGGCGAAGAACTCGCGGCCCTGCGCGTCGCGCTGGGCGATGCCGTGGTCGATCCACTCCCACACGAAGCCGCCATGGCAGTTCGGGTACCGCTCGAACAGCTCGCGGTACTCCAGCAGCCCGCCGGGGCCGTTGCCCATCGCGTGGGCGTACTCGCATTGGACGAACGGCATCCCGCCGTCGCGCCCGATCTGCTCGACCTCGGCGTGGCTCGCGTACATCCGGCTGTGGACATCGACGTACTCGCACGCGCTGTCGCCCTCGTAGTGCACCGGGCGGGTCGGGTCGCGGCGGTGGACCCAGTTCGCCATCTCGGCGAGGTTCTTGCCGGTGTGCGCCTCGTTCCCGAGCGACCACATGATCACGCTCGGCCGGTTCTTGTCGCGCTCGACCATTCGGATCATCCGGTCGAGGCAGGCGTGGCGCCACTGCGGGTCGCCGGTCGGGTTGCGCTCCCAGCCGACCCCGCTGAACCCGTGCGTCTCCAGGTCGCACTCGTCGACCACCCACAGCCCCAGCTCGTCGCACAGGGCCAGGAACGCCGGGTGCGGCGGGTAGTGGCTGGTCCGCACGGCGTTGACGTTGTGCTGCTTCATCAGCAGCACGTCGGCCCGCGCCGTCTCGTACGGGACGGCCCGCCCGTGCTCGGGGTGGAACTCATGCCGGTTCACACCCCGGAACATGATCGGCCGGCCGTTGACCGTGATCTGGCCGTCGGTGATCGCGACGGTGCGGAACCCGATCCGCAGCGGCACCCGTTCGGCGTCCGTGGCGAGGGTGCCGTCGTAGAGGCGGGGGCTCTCGGCGCTCCACGGCGCCACCACGCCCGCCTCGATCGGCTCCTCGACGGGGCTGTCGAAGATGCCCAGTTCCGGAACCGACAACCGGGCCGCCGCCGCGGTCTCCACGCGCAGCAGGCCGTGCCCGGTGGTGTGGTCGTAGTCGGCGCGCAGCCAGTAGTCGTCGATGCCGCCTGCCGGCCGCGCGACCAGCGTGACGTCGCGGAAGATCCCCGAGAGCCACCACATGTCCTGGTCCTCGAGGTAGCTGCCCGATGACCACTGGTGGACGCGCACGGCGAGGAGGTTGGCGCCCGTGCGCAGCACCGCGCTCACGTCGAACTCGGACGCCAGCCTGCTCCCCCGGGTGACGCCCAGCTCGGTGCCGTTGAGCCAGACGCGCCCGCACGAGTCGATTCCGTCGAACCGCAGCAGCGCCGGGAGCCCGGTCCACTCACCCGGGACGTCGAACGCAAGGCGGTAGTCGCCGGTCGGGTTCTCCGACGGGACGCAGGGTGGGTCGATCGGGAACGGGTAGGCGACGTTGGTGTATGCGGGGCTGCCGTGCCCGTGCAACTGCCAGTGGGACGGCACCGGCAGCAGCGACCATCCGGAGTCGTCGAAGTCCTCGCGCTCGACGCCGTCGGGCGCCGCGCCCGCGCTGGGCGAGAGGGGGAAGCGCCACTGGCCGCCCAGATCGAGCGAAGGCGCGTCGGAGACGAACCAGGCGCGAGCCGGACGGGCACCGTGACCCGGTGCCGGGTCGTCGATGTAGGACATTTGTGCAGATCACCCTTTCACGGCGCCGGCGGCGACGTTCTTATGAGATGTCGGGCCCCGACGAGGAATACGACGAGCAGGGGCAGGATCGCCAGCAGCGTGCCGGGCCGCTTCGAGCAGTTCGTGGGGAAGCGCGCTCGCGCTGGGCGCCACGTGCTCGTGGTCGAGCATGCCGATCCGGTGCCTGCCGAGGGCGACGAGGTGTGCGACGGCGGCGTGGATCCCTCACCGTCCACCGGGATCGAACCGAAGCTCGCGCCCGCGCTCTCGCGTCCGATGTAGACCACGGGGATGCCGCCCGTGTACCTGGCGACGACGTCGGCGGGCGCGCTCAGGTACCCGACGATCGCGTCGACCTGCGAGCCGATCACCTCGAGCGTGCCGAGCTCCTGCTCGCGGTCGCCCGCGGTGTCGTAGACCACCACGTGCCAGCCGCGCCTCCTGGCCTCCTCCAGCGCGGCCGAGGCGACCTCGGTGAAGAACGGGTTCATGAGGTCAGGGATGACCAGCCCGACGGACGTCGTGTCCTGCCGGACCAGCGAAACGGTCTGGTGAGAGACCCCCGCCGAACTGGCGACGTCGCGGATCGTCACCCGCTTGCCGGCCATCGATCCTCCTCCACGCGGGAGGTGACGCTAGCAGCCGACGCCGGACGCGACCCGCCACGCGACGCGACGGGACGAAGGAAGGACGCCCGAACAGAGACGCCGTAGTTCTGCTGGTGCACCCGCGCGATCTCGACCTTGAGCGCCTCGTCGCGCAGATCGCGGGCCGACGCCGTGCGGGCGAGGGCGTCGTAGTAGGTCGATGGGGCAATCACACAGCCGTGCTCAGAGAGCACGCTGCAGATCGGCTCGAGTCCCCATCGCCGCGCCGCTGATCGGTGACCGTCGTGCGATACCGGCTCCACGGCAGACGCTGCGGGAACGCAGGCGCCAGCCGACGCCGACGCTGGTAGGCATGCGGGCATGGGTGAGCTCAGCCCAGCCGGCGTGCTGGGGGAATAGCAGAGCGCACGCCATCGGCCATCCCGACCCGCGGCAGCTCACCGACAAGGACCGGGCGACCCTACGAAGAAGGCGCGCGACCTACCGGCCGGGGCTTCGGGCCGACGAGGCTCCCGGCAACGTCTGACCGGTTTTCGTGGAGCCGCCTTGGGGAGTCGAACCCCAGAGCTACGCATTACGAGAGAAGCGCTCGCATACGCCAACGACCAGCACTGACATCACCCCACGACCCCTCCGGTGCGAACTCGTGGCGATGGTCCCGAGCGTTTCGTGTCGACGTTGACGATGCCGCCTTCGGACTGGATCAACTACTGGTGCGCGATCGACTCGCCGATACCATCCGCATGATGGAAGCCAGGGCGTGGGAGTGGGACGAGACGCTGTACGCAGGCAGCGCTGGTCACTACGGCACCGGTCGCATGCCCTACCCGCCCACCCTCGCCGACGCCATCGGCAAGGAACTCGACCTCGATGGCACCGGCCGGCTCGTGGACGTCGGCTGTGGGCCCGGATCGTTGACGCTGCTGCTTTCGCCCCTGTTCGAGGCGGCGGTGGGCGTCGACGCCGACCACGACATGATCATCGAGGCAAGGCGCAGAGCACGCGAGGCCAACGCCACCAACATCGAGTGGCGACACATGCGCGCCGAGGAACTGCCGGCTGACCTGGGCATGTTCCGGGTAGCCACGTTCGCCCAGTCGTTCCACTGGATGGATCAGCTCCTCGTGGCCCGTCGCGTCCGCGACATGCTCAGTCCCGGCGGGGGCTGGGTCCACGTCCACGCCACCACGCACCGGGGCGTGGCAGGTGACGACCCGCTGCCGTACCCACGTCCGCCGTGGGAACGCATCGACGACCTGGTCGCCGGCTACCTGGGACCGGTCCGCCGGGCCGGACAGTGGTCGTTGCCCGCCGGTACCCGTGCCGGCGAAGAGGAGATCATGCGACAGGCCGGCTTCACCGGTCCAACCCGCATCAAGATCGACGGAGGATTGGTCGTGGACCGCGGTATCGACGAGATCGTCTCGGCGGTGTTCTCGTTGTCCAACTCGGCACCACACCTGTTCGCCGACCAACTCCCCACCTTCGAGGCAGATCTACGTCGCCTCCTGTCGGAAGCGTCACCGACGGGCAGCTTTGCTGAGCGGAGGCGAGAGACTGCCGTCGTGGTCTGGCGCCCTTCAAGCCGGACCTGACACCCCGTGCGCTGCAATCGCTCGAAGATCTGCATGATCTTGAGGGCCTGGTCGAGGACGACCAGGTGCGTCCTGACCTGCGGGGCCAGTAGGTGAAGTCAAAAAACGGACACCGCCACCCACGACGGACTTGACCGGCCGCGCCCCTTCAGGGATGACAGTCCCCCATGAATGTCGGCAGGTCGTATGACGTGAGCCGAGCTTCGGGCACCCACAACCTCCGCCGCCGGTGGAACCAGGGCGAACGCTGCGCGTCGGCCAGCTCGGGTAGCCGGACCGGCGCATTTACGGCTGGCAGGTATGCACGTGTTCCAGCTGGCGGGGGACGCCGATGGGTGGTGGCCGTGGCGACGTGTGTCGGCCGGAAAGCAATTGTCGGGATGTGGACGTCGTCGCATCTCGCGAGACCACAATGGTCGTCGCCGCCCAGGAGACAAGTCGGAAGCTCGGGGTCGAGGGGATCGGGGCGTCTTTCCTCGTCTTCACCGTCGACGCCATGGTCTGTGGCGGCAGCCCCTGGCCCCGCTGCCCATCGGCTCGGCCATCATGATCGTGGTCTACGCCGGCGGGCACATCTCCGACGGCGACTACAACCCCGCTGACTCCTTCCACGGGCTGGCCATCGGCTTCACCGTGATGGTCGGCGCCTTCGCCGTCGGTGGGATCTCCGGTGGCGCGTTCAACCCGGCCGTCGCCATCGGCGCCGCCCCCATGGGCCTCGTCTGGCCCACGATCTGGCCCTACCTGCTCGCCGAACTCGCCGCCGGCGCCATCGCCGGACTGGCCTTCCGCGCCCTCGATTCCACCGACAAGTGATCCGGCCCGGGGGCACCCGATCCAGCCGCACGCCCCCGGCAAGCACGTCGGCCACGTCAGTCGGGCAATCGCCCGGGGCGTCCGGCGCTGGCCACGTGCCAGGTCCGGCTGGCTTGCGAGGGCGGTGCGCTCGCTGTGCCGCCACCAGCGCTCAACAGACGGGCACGCCTGGCTCGGCGAGCTCGGGCGAGGGAGCGGAGGCCGTCGTGAGGGCGCGCGGATTCGGTTGGCAGCGCCTGCTGTCGGGCCTGGTCGTGGGGGCGACGGGGGTCGCAGCGGTGACCGGGGTGGTCTGGGCGCTGCAGCCGGTTGTTCCGGTGTCGGCACTGGCGGGTCTGTACGTGTTGGCGGTGCTGCCGGTCGCGGTCCTCTGGGGGGTGTGGCCTGCGCTGGTCGTCTCGGTCGTGTCGGCGGTGGCGTTCGACTTCTTCTTCTTCCCTCCCCGGTTCGCTCTCACGCCCACCGACCCGCACATCGAGGCGATCGTGGTGATCTCGGCGGTGACCTCGGTTGTGGTGA
>JAODNO010000193.1 GCA_025465235.1 Pseudonocardia sp. | reverse complement strand
GATCACGATCGCGATCACGACCGGCAGCGGCGGCCTGGAGCGGACGGGTGGTGGTGCCATGGTCAGGAGAGGTGAACCACCGGGCAGGTGAGGGTCCGCGTGATCCCACCGACGCCCTGGACCTGCGCGACCACGAGCTGGCCGAGCAGATCGACGTCGTCGGCCTCAGCGCGCACGATCACGTCGTAGGGGCCCGTAACGTCTTCTGCGGAGACCACGCCGGTGATGCCGGAGATCTCGGCGGCGACGGCGGCGGCTTTGCCGACCTCGGTCTGGACCAGGATGTAAGCCTGCACCACGGCGTGCCCCTTCCACTTCGGTCGAGCTCTCCGGGGTAGGAAAGTCGGAAGCCGAACGTACCGGAGGTGGCCGCTGTGCCGACATCGTTCCCGCCCCCGACGGGGGACGCCGAGGCGGAGAACACACTCGCTGCCATCGGTGAGTTCGGTCTGATCAGCCGGGTGACCGGGGGGCGCACCCAGCCCGCCGGCACGCTTCTCGGCCCCGGGGACGACGCCGCGGTGGTGGCCGCGCCCGACGGCCGCGTGGTGGCCTGCACCGATGTGCTGGTCGAGGGCGTGCACTTCCGGCTCGACTGGTCGGCTCCCGACCAGGTCGGGCGCAAGGCGGCAGCCGCCAACCTGGCGGACGTCGCGGCGATGGGAGCGGTGCCCACGGCGCTGCTCGTCGGGCTCGCCTGCAGCAAGGACACCCCGGTCGAGACACTGACCGGCCTGGCCGACGGACTGTGGACGGAGGCGGACCTCGCGGGTGTCGGGGTGGTCGGCGGTGACGTGGCGGCGTCCCCGACGCTCGTGCTGTCGGTGACCGCATTGGGATCGCTCCAGGGCAGGCCTCCGGTCACCCGGGCAGGGGCCCGGCCGGGCGAGGCGCTCGCCCTGTGCGGGCGGATCGGGTGGGCGGCGGCGGGGCTGGCCGTACTGGCCCGCGGGTTCCGCTCCCCGGTTGCGGTGGTCGGCGCGCATCGCGTGCCGGAACCGCCCTACGCCGCCGGGCCGCAGGCAGCGCTGGCCGGGGCCACGTCCATGATCGACATCTCGGACGGTCTCGTCGCCGACCTCGGGCACGTCGCGCGGGCGTCGGGCGTCGTGCTCGATGTGCGCAGCAAGGCCTTCGAGGTGCCCGCCCGGCTGGTCGACGTCGCCGCCGCGCTCGGTGTCGACCCGCTGCACTGGCTGCTCACAGGGGGCGAGGACCATGCGCTCGCGGCGACGTTCCCGGGGCCCCTCCCCGACGGCTGGACCGCCATCGGCACGGTCAGGGCGGGTGATCCCCGGGTTCTGGTGGACGGCAGGCCCTACGACGGTCGCACCGCCGGCTGGGACCACTTCGCCCGCTGAGCGCGGGTTCCGCGGTGACTCTCGACACTTCCCCCGACAGGGCTACGGCAGCATCCAGCCCAGCACCGGGGTGGCCTGCAGCGCGATGAGCACCGACAGCACGACCAGCATCCCGAGGCTCCAGCCGATCACCTTTCGTAGCAGCACGCCCTCCTGGCCCTCCAGCTTCACGGCGGCCGCGGCGATCGTCAGGTTCTGGGGCGAGAGCATCTTGCCGAGCACACCGCCTGAGGAGTTGGCGGCGGCCAGCAGCTCGGGCGGCAGCCCGGCGCCCTGGGCCGCGGTGACCTGCAGCGAGCCGAACAGCGCGTTCGCGGAAGTGTCCGAACCTGTGACGGCCACACCGAGCCAGCCGAGCCACGGGGACAGGAACGCCAGCGCACCGCCGGCGCCCGCCACGAACAGCCCGATCGCCGTGGTCTGCGCCGAGGCGTTCATGACGTAGGCCAGCGCCAGCACCGCGGCCACGGTGAGGATGGCCCAGCGCAGCTCGACGACGGTACGCACCCATGTCTCGAGTGCGCGTCGGGCGCCGACGCCGAGCAGCACGGCCACGATGATCCCCGCGATCACCATCAGGGTGCCGGCCGTCGTCAACCAGGTCAGCGAGAACTTCGTGGTGCTGTGCGGCTTGCCGTCCACACCGATGACGTCGAGGAACGGCCAGGTGAAGGCGATCTTGAGAGAGTCGATCACGGGCTTCAGGCCGGGGAGCTGGGCCAGCGCGAAGACCACCACAATGATCACGTAGGGGGCGTAGGCCTTGCGCACCTCGGTGGGCGAGTCGGGGCGCGCGGCCGTGCCCGGGCCACCGGGAGCGGCCACCGCGGGCCGGCGAGCGGCCCACACCGCGTCCGGCTGCACCCGCGCCAGCAGGAACACCGCGATCGCGCCGAGCAGCGACGCGATGATGTCGGTGAGCTCGACGGAGAAGTAGTTCGATGTCAGGAACTGGCCGATCGCGAACATCACGCCGCACGCCACGGCCGGCAGCCAGGCCTCCCGCACGCCCCGCCTGCCGTCGACGATGAACACCAGCACGAGCGGGACGAACAACGCGAGCAGCGGCGTCTGCCGTCCGACCATGGACGCCACCTGGTCCAGCGGTAGGCCGGTGACGCGGGCGAGCGTGATCACCGGGACGCCCATCGCTCCGAACGCGACGGGGGCGGTGTTGGCCACGAGGGCGATCACCCCCGCCTTGAGCGGCTGGAACCCGAGTGCCACGAGCATCACCGAGGTGATCGCGACCGGGGCACCGAACCCGGCGAGGGCCTCCAGCAGCCCGCCGAAGCAGAACGCCACCAGGATCGCCTGCGTGCGCTGGTCGATCGACAGCGCGCCGAAGCTGCGGCGCAGCACGTCGAAGTGACCGGTGGCCACGGTCATGTTGAACACCCAGAGGGCGTTCACCACGATCCACAGGATCGGGAAGAGGCCGTAGACGGCCCCGTGCGCGGCCGCCGAAAGGGACATCCCCACCGGCATGTCGAAGCCCAGGATCGCCACCACCAGCGCCGCGGCGAGCCCGGCCAGAGCCGCCCACGGCGCGCGGACCCGCAGGACACCGAGCAGCACCAGCACGACGGCCAGCGGTATCACCGAGACCAGCGCGGACAGCCCGAGAGACCCGCCGACAGCCTCCGGATTCTGCTCGTACGCAGCCAGCACGACGCCGGCCGGTGGGTGTGCGGAGGACAAGATCAGCAGATCGACAGTGGCCCACATGGTCGCGCAGTGTGCGGTGCCGCTCTTGATCCGGCACAGCGAGATAGCCCAATCGTTGTAATGGCCGAGTACCTATGACCGTTATGTCCTTGTAGACCGATACAGGTCGCGCAGCAGGAGGATCTCGGCGGCGTGGTGGATCGCCTCGCGGTTGATGTGCAGGACGAGCTCGGCCATGGGGCGCTCGGCGAAGGGACCCTCCGCCGGCCCGACCGGGCGCTCCAGGGCGGCGGTGCCCAACCCGCGCACGCCCGCCACCCAGGCGTCGTGCACCTCGTCGAGCTGTCGCAGCGCGGCTTGAAGCCGTCGTAGTCGATCGGCCTGCCGCCGAAATGTGACCCGGCTCGGGCCCCTGAACACCCCCACGATCAGGTGGGCCAGCCGCCAGGCGATCGTGGTACCGGCGGTGGAACCGGTTCGGGAAACGCGAAGTCGAGGGTGAACTCACGCTGCCGGCCTGTACGGGCGCGGTGGACGTGCCGCGCGGGCGGACGCTCCACGCTCCCGGCGCGGGCTCCCGGAAGTACTCGTCGTCGGTGAGTCCGTCGAGCCGCGGGCGCACGTGCGCCGCGGCATCCGCACGAACGCACTCTGGTCTGCCGGGTCCGCGCGAGTGCGCCGCTCGTCCGGTCCCGCTCGTGGTCGGTCAGCGTCGCGGCACCGGCACCCCGCGGATCGCCGCGTCCAGGAGTTGCACGGGGTGCAGGAGCGGGATCGGACCGCCGCCGTCTGCCGTGCTGTCGGCGCCCTCGAGGTACTTGCCGATCTGCAACAGGCAACCGGGGTTCGCGGTGACGATCACGTCGGGCTCCACGGAGCGCGCGTTGGCCGCCTTGCGGACGCCGAGATCAGCGGCGGCGTCCGGCATGATCATGTTGTAGATGCCGGCCGAGCCGCAGCACAGCTCGGCCTCCGGCAGGTCCACCAGCTCGAGGTCCGGGATCGAGCGCAGCACCGCGCGCGGCTGGGCGCGCACCTTCTGCGCGTGCCCGAGGTGGCAGGCGTCGTGGTAGGCGACCCGACCGCGGAACGGGTGCCGCGGCGCCCGTGGGCCCAGGTCGGCGAGCACCTCGTGGACGTCACGTACGCGCGCGCTGAACGCCGCTGCCCGCTCAGCCCACTCCGGGTCGTCGGAGAGCAGGTGGCCGTACTCCTTCATCGACGAGCCGCAGCCGGCGACGTTGGTGACCACGTGGTCCACGTCCAGGGTCTCGAAGACGGCGATCGCCCGCCTCGCCCTGACCAGCGCGCTGTCCTCACGGCCCGAGTGCAGCTCCAGCGCGCCGCAGCACTGCTGGTCGGGCGGCACCAGCACGTCGCAGCCCTCGGCCGCGAGCACACGGACGGTGGCCTCGTTGACCCGGTGGAAGAACACGTCCTGCACACACCCCGACAGCAAGGCGACGCGCGCCCGCCGCTCGCCGACGGCCGGCGTGTGCACGGGCAGCCGGGCGAACGCCTCGCGCACCGACACCGGCGGCAGCAGCGACTCCATCGCGCCGAGCCGCCCCGGGAGCTTCCCGGCGAGCTTCGCGATCGCCGGCACCCGGCGCAGCCGCTGGTAGAGCGCCCCGGGCACGGCCGCGGCCCGCAGCCGGCGCTTGTACGGGAACAACGCGAAGATCGCGTTGCGGAACAGCCGGTCCGACGGCGCGCGCTCCACGTTCCGCTCGATCTGCGGTCGCACCGACTCCAGGAGCCGGTCGTACTGCACACCCGACGGGCAGGCCGTCACGCACGCCATGCAGCCCAGGCACCGGTCGATGTGCTCGGTCATCGGCCCGGCGAGACCGATCTCGCCCTTCGCGGCCAGGTCCATCAGGTAGATCCGGCCGCGCGGGGAGTCCATCTCCTCGCCCCACAGCTGGTACGTGGGGCAGGTGGGCAGGCAGAACCCGCAGTGCACGCAGTCGTCGAGCAGCTCCCGCTCGGGCGGGCGGCGGTCGTCGAAGCTCGACGGCCCGGTCTGCGGAATATTGGTCTCGGCGGATCCGGCGGGAGTGGTCAACGGGAGCCCTTCTCCTCGTTTCGGGTCAGTGGCCAGGGAGCAAACCGGCCCGGGCCGAACCGGCCGCGCGGGTCGAACTCGGCCTTGACGGCCTGCAGTACGGCGATCGCAGAGGGCGGCGGTCCCCATGCCTGCGCGTCCGACCCGGCAGGCCGTGCCCGCAGCACGGACGTGCCGCCCGCGGCGTGCACGACCGCGTGGGCGTCCGCGACGGCATCCGGCGCCAGCGAGACGGTCGCGACACCGGTGCCGAGGCCTGCGGTGACGGTGGTGGCCGGCAGGTTGGCCAGCAGCCCGGGAAGTGCGCTCGGCAGGGCCCCGATGCGCAGTACCGCGACGTCGGGCGTGCCCCGCACGAGCGTGGCGTGGTGGGCCCACGGATCCGCCGCACGAGCGGCACTCTGGTCCACGGCCCCGAGACGAGCGGGTCGTTCGCCCGACGGTTCGGCGGCCTCCTGAGCGTCCGCGCCCAGCACCTCCCGCAGCCGTTGCAGCCGGGCGGACAGGGCGGTCTCCGTGCCCTCGACGCGCAGCAGCAACTGGCCGTCGCCTGCCCCGGTTGAGACCCATTCCAGCGCGGCGGGTTCGTGCTGGCTGCCGAGCACGCGTGCGGCGTGCTCGGCCGCGTCAGCGAGCGAGCAGTCGACCACCAGCGTGGCCGTGCGCTTCGCGACCGGATGCAGCCGCAGCACCACCTCGACCAGCACGCCCAGCGTGCCGTAGGAACCGTGCAGGAGCTTCGCCAGGTCGTACCCGGCCACGTTCTTGATCACGTGACCGCCGCTGCGGGCCACCGTGCCGTCGGACAGCACGATGGTGACACCGATGACGAGGTCGCGCAGCGATCCGAAGACGAGCGCCGCCGGGCCGGCGTCGGCGGTGGCGATCAGGCCGCCGACCGTCGCCCCGTCGGCGACCCGCGCCGCGTCGTAGGAGACGCGCTGGCCGTGCGGCGCCAGCTCCTCGGTGAGCGCGCGCAGGGGAGTGCCCGCCAGCACGGACACCGTCATGTCGCCGGGATTGTGCGTGATCACACCGGTCAGTCCGGTGGTGTCGAGCGCGGTCTCGACGGGCTCGAGCGGGCCTGCCCAGTCCGCGGCCGTGCCGGCGCCGGCGATCGAGACGGTGCCTGCCGTGTCGAGCAGCGCATCGCGGACGGACCGCAGGTCGGTCGGCCGCAGTGTGGTGGCGATCTTCTGGTTCGGCTCGAGTGTCACAGGCGCTCGATCACTCCAGACTCCTCCAGCGGATGGGGCTTGTACTTTCCGGGGCGCTCGCCACACAGCCGCGGCGTGGGCAGCACCTTGCCGGGGTTGCAGATCCCGTGCGGATCGAAGGCGGAGCGCGCCCTCTGCTGGACGGCCAGGTCGTCCCGGGAGAACATCTTCGGCATCGAGCATGCCTTGTCCGTGCCGATGCCGTGCTCGCCCGAGAGCGAACCACCGAGCTCCACGCACAGTTCGGCGATCTCTCCCGACAGCTTCTCCGCGCGCTCGGTCTCTCCGGCAGCGGCGCTGTAGAGCACCAGCGGGTGCAGGTTCCCGTCACCGGCGTGGAAGACGTTGGCCACCCGGATACCGGCGTCGCGGCCCATCCCGGCGATCCGGTCGAGCACCTCGGCGAGCCGCGTGCGTGGCACCACCCCGTCCTGCACGAAGTAGTCGGGGGAGATCCGGCCGACGGCGGCGAAGGCGGCCTTGCGTCCCCGCCAGATCGCGGCCCGCTCCTCGGGGGAGCCGGCGATGTGCAGGCGGGTGCAGCCGTGCCGGTCGCAGATCTCCTTGACCTGCTCGAACTGGACGTCGCACTCCGCGGTCGGCCCGTCCAGCTCGACGACGAGCGCCGCCGGAACGCCCACGGTGTAGCCCGCGTGCACCGCCTCCTCGGCGGCCTCGATGGCGAGGGTGTCCATCATCTCGACGGCGGCGGGCACGATCCCCGCGGCAACGATGTCCGAGACGACGTCGCCCGCCGCCGCGACGGAGGGGAAGTCGGCGAGCAGCGTGCGCACCGACTCGGGGGTGCGCAGCAGTCGCACCGTGATCTTCGTGGTGATCCCGAGCGTGCCCTCGGAGCCCAGGAACACCCCGCGCAGGTCGGGACCCGCCTGCTCGCCCGTGTCGGAGCCCAGCGTGACGATCGAGCCGTCGGGCAGAACGACCTCGCAGGACAGCACGTGGTTGGTGGTGAACCCGTACTTGAGGCAGTGGGCACCACCGGAGTTCTCGGCGACGTTGCCGCCGATCGTGCAGACCTGCTGGCTGGACGGGTCGGGTGCGTAGTACAGCCCGTGCGGTGCCGCGGCCGCGGTGATCTCCAGGTTCGTGACGCCGGGCTCGACGACGGCGCGGCGGTTCTGGGGATCGACCTCCAGCACCCGCTTGAGCCGGGCCAGGCTGATCACCACCCCGTCCGCGACCGGGAGTGCGCCGCCCGACAGGCCGGTGCCCGCGCCGCGAGCCACGAACGGCACCCGGTGCTCGGCGCAGACCCGCACCGCCGCCGCGACCTGTTCCGCGTCGCGGGGCAGCAGCACGAGCTCGGGCACGACCCGGTAACCGGTGAGACCGTCGCACTCGTAGGCCCGGCACTGCACCGGGTTGCTGATCACGTCGGACGGGTCGAGCATCCGCTCGAACGCCGCCCGCACGCTCGCGGCCAGTGGCATCGACGCCCCCTTCATCCGGTCCGAATGGTCTGCGCTCCGCCGCTGTGAGCGTACGTCTCCTCAGCAGCGCATGCCCGGAGCAGCACGGTTCAAGCAGGCCGGACGCGCAGTCCTGACAGGTCGCCGTCCACGCCGAGCTCGGTGCCCGTCACGAGGCCTGGCGCTGGCTCGCGAGATGCGCGATGGCGTGCGGTGGCCGGCCGGACCAGGCCCCGCCGCGCAGTTGATCGCCTGCCTCACCATCGGGACGCCCCGCACGCCCGGGCCTGACGGCGACCCGGTCCGGGCCGGGGTCGTCGTGCATGCAACGCTCTGGCCGCGGGTCGTCACCCCCGCACGACCCCGGACGTTGATCGATCATGAGCCGGTCCCTCGGAAGGTGGGAGCAATGGGTCCACGTCGGAAGCTGCAGCTGTCTCTCGTCATCGCCGCAGCAGTGGCGCTGCTGCTCGCGCTGACCGGTGCGGTCGGGCCTGCGGCGGTCACGCCGGTCCCCGCGCCCGCCGCCGTGGTGTCGTCCTAACAGTGTCGTCCTCACCACTTCCGCGATGCGGAACCCATAGTCCGCCTGGTAGAAGGATGTTCTAGAACGGGCTGTGTCGGGGTATCCAGATCTGCTGACTCCGGACAAATGACGAGCGGATGGTGGAGACGTGACGGATCTGCAGGTCGACCCCGCGCTGCGTGCGTTCGTGGCCGACGAGCTCCTGGCCGGAGTGGACTTCGATCCCGAGTGGTTCTGGTCCACCTGCGCGGCCCTGCACGAGCGGTTCGCGGGACGCACCGAGGAGCTGCTCGCCCGGCGCGACGAGCTGCAGGAGCGGATCGACGCCTGGCACCGGGAGCACGGCGGCGGCGACGACGAGTCGTTCGTGGATGCTTACGAGGCCTTCCTCACCGACATCGGCTACCTGCTCCCGCCCGCGTCGCCGCAGGTGCACGTGTCCCACGTCGACGCCGAGATCGCCGAGATCCCCGGCCCGCAGCTGGTGGTGCCGTCCACCGTCCCGCGGTACGCGCTCAATGCGGCCAACGCACGGTGGGGCTCGCTCTTCGACGCGTTCTACGGGACGGACGTCCTCCCGCTGGACCACGAGCTCGAGCAGGGCTACGACGAGCGCCGCGGCGCCCAGGTGATCGCCGAGGCCGACCGGCTGCTCGACGAGCTCTTCCCGTTGGCGACGGGCAGCCACGCCGACGCCACCGCGTACCGGGTGCAGGACGGTGCGCTCGTCGTCGAGACGCAGGAGGGGGACACCGGACTGGCCGACCCCGGCCAGTTCGCCGGCCACCGCTCCGGCTCGGACGGCGGTGGCGATGACGACGGGCACACCGCAGCCGTACGAGCGGTGCTGCTGCGCCGCAACGGGCTGCACGTCGAGCTCACGATCGACCCCGAGCACCGCGTCGGCCGTCAGCATCACGCCCACGTCGCCGACGTCGCGCTCGAGTCGGCGGTCACCACGATCGTCGACTTCGAGGACTCCGTGGCCACCGTCGACGGGCCGGACAAGGCCGAGGCGTACCGCACGTGGCTGGGGCTGATGACGGGCACGCTGACCTCCACGTTCGAGAAGGGCGGCGAGACGGTCGAGCGCAAGGTCAACGGCGACCGCCGCTACACCGCCCCCGACGGATCCGAGCTGACGTTGCCGGGCCGTTCCCTGCTGCTGGTGCGCAACGTCGGCCACCACATGCGCACCGACGCGGTCCGCACCGCCGACGGCGCGCCGATCGCTGAGGGAGTGCTCGACGCGCTGGTGTCCGCCACTGCGGCGCTGTACGACCTGCGCGGTCTCGGGCGGTACTCCAACTCCCGCGCGGGCAGCGTCTACATCGTCAAGCCGAAGCAGCACGGTCCCGACGAGGTCGCTCTCACCGTCGAGCTGTTCGCCGCCGTCGAGGAGGCGCTCGGTCTGGAGCCGACCACACTGAAGATCGGGATCATGGACGAGGAGAAGCGCACGTCGCTCAACCTCGAGGCATGCATCGCGCAGGCCCAGGACCGCGTGATCTTCGTGAACACCGGGTTCCTCGACCGCACGGGCGACGAGATCCACACGGACCTCGAGGCCGGGCCGGTCGTGCGCAAGAACGACATGAAGACCACGCCATGGCTGCTCGCCTACGAGGACCGCAACGTCGACGTGGCGCTGCGCGCCGGGTTCGTCGGGCAGGCACAGGTCGGCAAGGGCATGTGGGCCAAGCCGGCCGCGATGCGCGAGATGCTCGAGACGAAGGGTGCGCAGCCCGAGGGCGGCGCGAACACCGCCTGGGTGCCGTCCCCGACGGCAGCCACCCTGCACGCGCTGCACTACCTGCGCACCGACGTCCTCGCTCGGCAGCGCGAGCTCGCCGGGCGCGAGACCGACCGGCGCGAGCTGCTGCGGATGCCGCTCCTCACCGGCGAGCTCACCGACGACGAGAAGCGCCACGAGCTCGAGACCAACGCGCAGTCCATCCTCGGCTACGTCGTGCGCTGGGTCGGGCTGGGCATCGGGTGCTCCACGGTGCCCGACCTCGCCGGAGTCGGGCTCATGGAGGACCGCGCGACGCTGCGGATCTCCAGCCAGCTCATCGCCAACTGGCTGCACCACGGGCTCACGGACGAGGCGCAGGTGCGGGAGACGTTCGCCCGCATGGCGGCGCTCGTCGACGAGCAGAACGCGAACGAGCCGGGCTACGAGCCGATGGCGAAGGACCTGGACAACAGCCCGTCGTTCCAGGCGGCCCTCGACCTGGTGTTCACCGGGCGCTCAGAGCCGAACGGCTACACCGAGCGAGCCCTCACCACATGGCGGCAGAAGGCCAAGGCCTCCTAGCCCGTGCGCGGATACAGGTGCTATAGCACTCGTATCCGCGCACGAGCGTGACGAAGGAGCGCAGGTGGGGGCTTGGGTGCGGGTGGCGGCCGCGCTGTTCGTGATCGCCTACGGGGCCAACCAGTTCAGCCCGTTGATGGTGATGTACCGCGAGCAGGGCCACTACTCGGCCGTCGCGGTGGCGGCGATCTTCGGCGTCTACGCCATCGGCCTCGCCCCCGGGCTTCTCCTCGGCGGTCCCGCCTCGGATATGTGGGGACGCAGGAAGCTCCTGCTGCCGGCGCTGATCGTGTCGGTGCCGGCGAGCGGGGTGCTCGCCCTCGGCAGCATGCCCGCGGTGTCGGAGGCGGCGCTCTACACCGGGCGGTTCCTGTTCGGGGTGGTCACCGGCATGGCCATGGCCGTCGGCACGACATGGGTGAAGGAGCTCTCGCAGCCACCGTGGGATCCGGTGGCCGACGCGGGGGCGGGTGCGCGCCGGGCGGCGCTGGCGCTCTCGGCGGGGTTCGGCGTCGGGCCGCTCGTGGCGGGCGTGCTTGCCCAGTGGGCGCCGCTGCCGATGGAGCTGCCGTACCTCGTCCACATCGTGATCACGCTGGTGGTCGTCGGCGCGGTGCTGCGCGTGCCCGAGACCCGCGTCGCTTCCGCACCGCGGGGGGCGGTCGGTCTCCGGGCGGCCCTCACGGTGGCACTGCCCGCCCGGTTCCGCCGGGTCGTGGCACCGATGGCTCCCTGGGTGTTCGGAGGGCCGGCCATCTCCTTCGCCGTGCAGCCGGCCGCGCTCGGGCGCGAGATCGCCGGCGTCGGCCTCGTCTACGCCACCCTGCTCACGGCCGTCACGCTCGGTGCGGGAGTGGCGGTGCAGCCGTGGGCGCGCCGGCTCGACCGCCGCTCACCCGTGCTCACCGCACGCGTGGGGCTCGCCGCGATGGTCGCCGGCATCCTGCTCGCCGCTGGCGCCGCGGCACTCGGGTCCCCGGCACTCGCCGTCCCGACCTCGGCGGTGCTGGGTGGTGCCTACGGCCTGTGCCTGGTGGCGGGCCTGCTCGAGGTGCAGCGGATGGCCGCCCCCGAGCATCTCGGCGGGCTCACGGCCGTGTACTACACGCTCACGTATGTCGGGTTCGTGATCCCGGTGGTGCTCGCGGCCCTGACCCCGCTGGCCGGCTACCCCGTGCTGCTGCTCGGGCCTGCTCTTCTCGCGCTGCTCAGCCTGGCCGTGGTGGTGCGCACCGGCCGGCAACCCGCGCCGCAGCCCCGTAGCCCGTCCTGTGGGCGCGGGAGCAGCGGCACACGTCCGTAGGCTCGGACCCGTGCTCTGGCTGTGCCATCGGCGCCTCGATCACGCAGACGCCGTCCGCCTGAACGCGGAGCTCCAGCAGGAGTACCGCGTCCGGTACGGGGGCGATGACACCACGCCGACCGACCCGAGACAGTTCGACGCTCCGCACGGGCTGTTCGTGGTCGGGTACGTGGACGGGGCGCCGGTGGCGTGCGGAGGCTGGCGGGCCCGGGGCGGCGCGGGCGACCCCGAACTGCGTCCGGGCGATGCGGAGATCAAGCGGATGTACGTCGTGGCGGCGCATCGTGGGCACGGGTACGCCCGTGCCGTGCTGGCCGAGCTGGAACGGACGGCAGCCGCTGCGGCCAGGCGCCGGGCGGTCCTGGAGAGCGGTATCCGCCAGCCCGAGTCCGTGGCTCTCTACCTCAGTGCGGGGTACGAGCGGATGCCCGCGTTCGGCCTCTACCGCGACTCGCCGAACAGCCGATACTTCGCCAAGCCGTTGCCCGTGCCGGTGGGGCCGCCGATGCGGCCCACGACGACCGGCAGCCGCTCACCGATGACCACGGACGGCTGACCCGAGCACCGACGAGCAGTTGCTGCGCGGCGTGCGTTGTCGCACCCTCCGTGCGAGTTGGCCTGGCCCGTTGCCCCGCCGGGGTCTTACACGCGATCTCCCCGGCAACAAGAGGGTGTCGATCGGGGGTACGCCGCTCCCAGCGATGGCGGGAAGCGCTCTCGTGGCGAATGATCCGCACACCACGGGTTCGATGAGCGGTGGAGGGAACAACGGTGGGAGTCCTCGCACAGACCGATCTGCGGCTCAACACGACCCCGATCGACTTCGTGTTCGTCGTCTTCTACTTCGTGCTCGTGCTGGGCATCGGGCTGATGGCGCGCCGGTCGATCTCGTCGAGCCTCGACTTCCTGCTGTCGGGGCGGTCACTGCCGGCCTGGGTCACGGGCCTGGCGTTCGTCTCGGCGAACCTCGGCGCGATCGAGCTCATCGGGATGATGGCCAACGGCGCGCAGTACGGCGTGGGCACGTTCCACTACTACTGGATCGGCGCCATTCCGGCGATGGTGTTCCTCGGCATCGTGATGATGCCCTTCTACTACGGCAGCAAGGCCCGTAGCGTCCCCGAGTTCCTCCGCAAGCGGTTCAACCCCACCACCCAACGCGTCAACGCGGTGACGTTCGCGGTGGCGTCGGTGTTGATCGCCGGGGTGAACCTGTTCGCACTCGGCCTGGTCCTCGAGGCGCTGCTCGGGTGGTCGTTGAACCTCGCGATCCCGATCGCGGCGCTGGTCGTGCTCAGCTACACCTTCCTCGGCGGGCTGTCGGCGGCAATCTACAACGAGGTCCTGCAGTTCTTCGTGATCCTCGCCCTGCTGATCCCGCTCACCGTCGCCGGGCTCGCCCGCGTCGGGGGCTGGGACGGGCTGAAGCAGTCGGTGAGCGGGCTCCCGCCGGGCCCGGAGCAGGTGTCGTCATGGCCCGGCAGCGCGCTCACCGAGATCGCCAACCCGTTCCTGTCGGTGCTCGGCATCGTCTTCGGGCTCGGGTTCGTGCTCTCGTTCGGCTACTGGACCACCAACTTCGCCGAGGTGCAGCGCGCCCTCTCGGCCCGCAGCATGTCGGCCGCGCGCCGCACGCCCATCATCGCCGCGTTCCCCAAGGCGCTGATCCCGCTGGTCGTGGTCATTCCCGGCATGATCGCCGGGGTGCTGGTGCCGCAGCTGACCACGCTGAAGCAAGGCGGCGCCACCGACGTCACATACAACAACGCACTGTCGCTGCTGATGAACGAGGTGCTGCCCAACGGCATCCTCGGGGTGGCACTGGCCGGCCTGCTGGCCTCGTTCATGGCGGGCATGGCGGCCAACGTCAGCTCGCTCAACACGGTGTTCACCTACGACATCTGGCAGGACTGGGTCCGCCCCGGCCGGCCGGACGACTACTACCTGCGGGTCGGCCGCACGGTCACCGTCGTCGGCTGCCTGCTCGCCATCGGCACGGCGTTCATCGCCGGCAGCTTCCAGAACCTGATGGACTACATCCAGACCCTGTTCAGCTTCTTCAACGCTCCGCTGTTCGCGATCTTCATCCTCGGCCTGTTCTGGAAGCGGATGACCGGGACCGCGGGCTGGACGGGGCTGATCGCCGGCACGGTCGCTGCAGTGACGGTCGATGCGCTGGTGCGCAGCGAGGTCATCGCCGTGTCGTCGCAGGCGGGGTCGTTCATCGGCGCGAGCGCTGCGTTCGTCGTCGGGATCGCGGTCGCCGTAGTCGTCTCGACGGTCACGGCGCCGAAGCCCGACGCCGAGCTCGTCGGCCTGGTCTGGTCGCTCACGCCGCGAGACCGGATGCGCACCGGTGAGGACGAAGGCAGCTGGTGGCAGTCGCCGGTGGTGCTCGGCTCCATCGTCATCGCGCTGACCATCGTGCTGTACCTGCTCTTCGCCTGACCAGCACGCGTTGCCCCGGCAGTGAGTCCCCACAGGAGGTACCGGTGAGCGAACCCCAGGATCCCGCCGTCGACCACGGCGCCACCGACACTGCACCCAGCGCCGCGTCGCAGCTGTTCGACCTGCGCTCGATCATCGCCCTGCTGTTCGGCGTCTATGGGATCATCCTGCTGGTGATGGGCCTGTTCTTCGAGAGCGAGGCCGAGCTGCGGAAGGCAGGCGGCATCGATATCAACCTGTGGTCCGGAATCGTCATGATCGTGGTCGCCGCGCTCTTCGCGCTGTGGGCCTGGCTGCGACCACTGGTGCCGCCCGGCGAGCGCCGCTGAGGAGCGGCACCCGCCGGTCGGGCTGCCACGATCAGTCGCGCTGGCCCGGGGTGGGGTAGCGGGGGTTGAACGCGGTCAAGGTCCAGTCGTCGAGGCGACGCAGGCCCCGCCGGAGCCGGGCACTGATTCGCCTGCTGGTGTCGGTCGTGCTGTCCTCCTCGTCGGTTCTTGCCACCCGCTGCGTTGCGGGCCGCGGGCGCACCATGCGCCTCGCATCCGGTATAGCGCCCCGATCTTCTGTATCGTTCCAGTAGCGGCGCGTGAGGTGCCTCACGCCGGGGTGCGCGGTAGGAGGTTCGGGAGGAAACGGACGGGCCGGTAGGGTTCGGTCCAGCGCTCGGCTGTTCGAATGTCCGGTGTCCGGTCCCCTGCGGGCGAGCGAGGTCGAGCGAGGTCGAGCGATGATCACGCTGTTCCGGGGTAGCTCTCCCGTCCGGAGGGCACGGCCGTCGTCGCCGCGCCCGGGGACCGGGAGGAGCCGCCGTTGCTCGCGCTCGTCGTGGCGCACCTCGCGGTGGCCGCTCTGCTACCGCTGGTGTCGGCGCGCCACCGGCGAGCTGCGTTCGGAGTGGCGGCCGTCCTGCCCACCGCGACGCTGCTGTGGGCACTCGCCAACACCGCCCCCGCACTCCACGGCGGTCTGACGACCACCACGGCGTGGGCGCCCACGCTCGGCCTGACGCTCAGCTTCCGGCTCGACGCGCTGGCGCTGGCGATGGTCGTGCTGGTGTCGGGGATCGGCGCCGTCATCCTCGTGTACTGCATCGGCTACTTCGGTGCCGAGTCACCGGAGGCGCCCCGCAACGCGGCCCTGCTGCTCGCCTTCGCGGGCGCGATGCTCGGCCTGGTGCTCGCCGACGACCTGCTCACGCTCTACGTGTTCTGGGAGCTGACCTCCATCGCGTCGTTCCTGCTGGTCGGGCAGAGCGGCGAGCAACGGGAGGAGCGGCGCGCCGCCGTGCAGGCGCTGCTCGTCACCGTGTTCGGCGGCTTGGCGATGCTGCTCGGCTTCGTGCTGCTCGGGGAGGCCGCGGGCACCTACGTGATCCCGGAGATCCTCGCCGCCGGGCAGGCGGGCAGGCTGCACGGCGGCGTCCTCACGGCGGCGCTGTTGCTGATCCTGCTCGGGGCGTTCACGAAGTCGGCGCAGCTGCCGTTCCACCCGTGGCTTCCCGCCGCGATGGTCGCACCGACGCCCGTCAGTGCCTACCTGCACGCGGCGTCCATGGTGAAGGCCGGGGTCTACCTGGTGGCCCGGCTGGCACCGGGGTTCTCCGACCTCCCCGTCTGGTGGGTGCCGGTGGTCGTCGTCGGGCTCGCGACGATGGTCGTCGGCGGGTGGCGGGCATTGTCGGCTACCGACCTGAAGCAGCTGCTCGCCTTCGGCACGGTCAGCCAGCTCGGGTTCCTCATGGTGCTGCTCGGAAGCGGCGGCCCGCTCGGAGAGATCTCTGCGCTCGCCGGGGTGGCGCTGCTGCTCGCGCACGGGCTGTTCAAGGCGCCGCTGTTCATGACCGTCGGCGCCATCGACCATGCGACCGGCTCGCGCGACCTGCGGAAGCTGTCCGGGCTGCGCACCGCCATGCCGGGCACCGCCGCCGCGGCCGCACTCGCCGCGGCGTCGATGGCCGGGCTGCCACCACTGCTCGGGTTCGTGGGCAAGGAGGCCGCATTCGCGGGCTTCCTCGACGAGGGGGGCCTGCGCGGGTGGATCGTCGCGCTCGGGCTGGTGCTCGGATCGACGCTCACCGCGGCGTACAGCGCCCGTTTCCTCTGGGGTGCGTTCGCTCGCAAGCCGGGCGTCGAGCCGACGCCGGTGCATCATCGGCCGGGCGCGCTGCTCACCGTACCCATCTGGATCTGCTCCGTCGCCGGCCTCGTGCTCGGGATCGCCTACCCGGTCGTCGATGTGCTCGGGGCCAGCTACGCCGCCCCGTACCCCCACGTGTCCGGCTACCACCTCGCGCTCTGGCACGGCCTCGGCCTGCCGCTGTTGTTCACCGCGGTGGCACTCGGCGGTGGCCTGGTGCTGCACGCGCAGCGCGACCGCATCACCGCGCTCGCCCCCCGCAGCCCGCTCGACGCGCAGCGCGGGTACGAGCTCACGATCGCGGCCATCGCCCGGGTCGCACTGGGCGTGACGGGACGCCTGCAGGTCGGCTCCCTGCCCGCATACCTGGCCACGATCCTGGTCGCGTTTGTGCTGCTGCCCGGTGCAGCCACCGTGCTGGGCGGCGGATGGCCCGCCGGCCAGCCGCTCTACCACTCCGTGATGCAGGTGCCGCTGGCGATCGTCGTCGTGATCGCGGCGCTGGCCGTCGCGCGGGCCAAGCGCCGTTTCACGGCCGTGCTCCTGGTCGGGGTGATCGGGTACGGCGTGGGCGGGCAGTTCATCGTGGACGGTGCCCCGGATCTTGCGCTGGCGCAGTTCCTCGTCGAGACGCTGTCGCTCGTGGCGTTCGTCTTCGTCCTGCGCAGGCTGCCCGCCGACTTCACCGAGGAGCGGCCACCGCGGCGGGTACGGGTGCCCAAGGCGGTGCTGGGGACCGTGGGTGGGGCCGCCGTCGCGGCGTTCGCGGTGGTGCTGTCCGGCGCACGCACCGAGCCGTCCTCGACGATCGGCGAGTTCGTTCGGCTGGCGCCTGCAGAGGCGGGGGCCAACAACGTGGTCAGCGCGATCATCGTCGACTTCAGGGCGCTGGACACCCTCGTGGAGATCGGCGTCCTGTTCATCGCTGCGGCCGGGGTGGCGAGCCTCGTGCTGGCCACCCGCTACGACCGGCGGGGCAGGCGCAGGGTCGAGAGCGGTCAGAGCAGCCCGGAGCACGAGGAGGACGTACTCGGATGACGACCAGCCGGGACGAGAGCCACGACCCGATGCCCTTCGAGGAGTGGGACCGGCCGCGGGAGGCGTGGCTGCTCTCCGGCGACTGTCGCCGTCCAGGGCAGCGGAGCCTGCTGCTGGAGATGACCACCCGGGCGGTCTTCCCGACCGTGCTGGTGTTCTCCCTGTACCTGCTGCTGGTGGGGCACTACGGGCCCGGGGGCGGGTTCTCCGCCGGTCTCGTGGCCGGGCTCGCGTTCGTTCTGCGCTACATCGCGGGCGGCAGCGACGACCTCGGCGCCGTGGTGCGGGTCCGGGCCCCGGCCGTGATCGGGACCGGGCTGGTGATCGCACTCCTGACGGCGCTGGCGCCGGTGGCGTGGGGCGCACCGGTGCTCTCGACCACCAAGCTCGCCGTGGCGCTGCCGCTGCTCGGCCGAGCCGAGCTGCAGACCAGCGTGTTCCTCGACGTCGGTGTGTACGTCCTGATCATCGGCGTGGTGCTGGACCTGCTGCGCGCGCTCGGCACGGGCATCGAACGCGACATGCGCGACGCCGGGGAGGATGCCTGATGACGACGATGACGACGACCATGACGATGGATCCGGTCACGATCAACATGGTCATGGCGCTGACCGTCGGCGTGCTCTACGCGGTCGGCTTCACCCTGCTCCTGTCGCGGTCGTTGATGCGCGTGCTGATCGGCGTGGTCGTCCTGGGCCACGGCACCAACCTGCTGCTGCAGCTCGCGGGCGGCCCGCCTGCGCGGCCGCCGATCGTCGGGACAGCGCCGCCGGAGTCGTTCGCCGACCCGCTTCCGCAGGCACTCGCCCTGACGGCCATCGTGATCACCTTCGCGCTCACGACGCTCCTGCTCGCACTGGGCTACCGGGCTTTCGTGCTCGTCGGGCACGACGAGGTGCAGGACGACGTCGAGGACCGGCGGATCGCCCGGCAGAAGGTGCCCTCCGCGCCGCTCGAGGCGGGTGACGGCGACGAGCAGGACGTCGAGAGCGCCGACGACGAGGTCGAGGCGGCAGCGGCGCGCGGTCGGGACGCCGCCTCATGACCACGATCCTGACGCTGCCGGTGCTGCTGCCCATGCTCGGGGCAGCGGTCACGGTGCTCGGCAGCCGGTGGGCGACGCTGCAGCGGGTGGTGGGTGTCGTCGTCCTGTCGGTGGTGGCGGTGCTCGCCGGTGTGCTGCTGGTGGTGGCCGACGAGCGCGGCCCGATCGTCACGGAGCTCGGCGGCTGGCCCGCCCCGATGGGCATCGCGCTGGTGGCCGACCGGCTCTCGGCCCTGCTGCTGCTCGTCTCGACGTTGGTGACGCTCGCCGTGCTCGTCTACGCGATCGACCAGCGGATCGCCGACTACGGGCGCGGCACCGCGAGCACGACCTTCCACCCGATGTACCTGATGCTCTGCGCCGGGGTGTCGCTCGCTTACCTGACGGGGGACCTGTTCACCCTGTTCGTGGCGTTCGAGCTGATGCTGACGGCGTCCTACGTCCTGATCACGCGCCGCACCAACGCGTCGAGGATCCGGGCCGGCATGACGTACGTGACGGTCAGCCTGCTGTCGTCGCTGTTGTTCCTCACCGCGATCGCCCTGATCTACGCCGCCACCGGCACCGTGAACCTGGCCGACCTCGCCGGCCGGATCGGGACGCTTCCGTCCGGCCTGCGCTCGGTACTCGGCCTGATGCTGCTGGTCGTCTTCGGTATCAAGGCGGCGATCGTCCCGCTGCACTTCTGGCTGCCCGACAGCTATCCCAACGCCCCCGGCCCGGTGGCCGCGCTGTTCGCCGGCCTGCTCACCAAGGTGAGCTTCTATGCACTGTTACGCACCCAGACGCTGCTGTTCACCCGTGACGAACCGTGGACGCTGCTGCTCGTGCTTGCCGTCGCGACGATGCTGGTCGGTGCGCTGGGCGGGCTGGTCCAGAACGACCTCAACCGTCTGCTCTCGTTCCTTCTGGTCAGCCACATCGGGTTCATGCTGTTCGGGCTGGCCGTGTTCGACGCTGCCGGGGTGGCAGGCGCGGCGCTCTACGCAGCTCACCACATCACCGTGCTCGCCACGCTGTTCCTGGTGAGCGGTCTGATCACCCGCCGCACCGGCACCGTGGCACTGGACAGGATGGGCGGGCTCGCCCGCAGCGCGCCCTGGCTCGCCGTCCTTTTTGCGGTACCGGCGCTGACGCTGGCCGGCATGCCACCGACCGCGGGGTTCGTCGCCAAGCTCGCGCTGCTGGAGGCCGGGGCGGCGGCGGGGGTGGACACCAGGATCGTGGCCGGCGTGGTGATCCTGGCCAGCCTGCTGACCCTCTACGCGCTGGTCCGGGTGTGGGTGCGGGTGTTCTGGGGAAAGCGGCGTGCCCCGCTGCCCGACGAGGACGATGCCGACGAGGTCGTCATCGGCACGGCCAGGTCGTCGGTGCCCATGTACGCCGCGACCGGCGGGCTGGTGGCGGTCAGCCTGGCGATCGCGGTGTTCGCGGGACCGTTGACGGCCCTCACCGCTCGCGCGGGGGCGGACCTGGTGGACCCGGTGTCGTACCGCACCGCGGTGCTGGGCGCGCGGGCCAGCCGATGACCGTCCACGACGACCGGAGCGCGCGGGCACCCGCGCGCAGGTTCGGTGCCCGGCTGCCCGGCGTGGTCTGGCTGACGCTGGTGTGGGTGCTGCTGTGGGGCACCTTCACGCCGCTGAGCGTCGTCGGCGGGGTGGTGGTCGGCGTGCTCGTCACGGCGCTGTTCCGGATGCCGCAGGCGCCGACCCGGCTGCCCGTGCGGCCGCTGCGCCTGCTCGGACTCGTCGCCTACCTCGGGTACGACCTCGTGGTGTCGGGCCTGGAGGTGAGCTGGCAGATCCTGCGGCACGGCCGGCACGCCCGGGGCGCGATGGTGGTCGTGCCGTTGCTCACGAGGTCCGACCAGGTTGTCACCGCCATGGCCAACGCGCTGTCGCTGGCACCGGGCATGATGGCGCTGCAGACCGACCAGGACCACGACGTCTGGTACGTCTACGCCCTCGGCCCGCGCGACCGGGCCGGCGTCGAGCGCGCCCGGCTGCGCACGATGGACATGCAGCGGCGGGTCCTGGCGGCGTTCGGCTCGCCTGCGGAGCTGGCGGAGGCGGAGCGGCGGATCGCGGCGGCGGGAGCGAAACGGTGACCATCGTGTTCGCGGTCGTGCTGGGGATGATCGGGCTCGCCGCTGCCCTCGTCCTGGTCCGCATGCTGCTGGGTCCGGAGACGCTGGACCGCATCGTGGCGCTCGACGCGTTCGTCGTGCTGATCGTCGCGGGCGCTGCGGTGTACGTGGCCTACTACCAGGACGGCTCCAACATCCCGCTGCTGGCTGCGGTTGCGCTGGTCGGCTTCGTCGGCTCGGCGACCGCGATGCGGCTGGTGGAGCGCAGGGAGCGGCACCGGTGAACGCCGTGCTGGACATCGTCTCCGCGGCGTTGCTGCTCCTCGGCGCCCTGTCGTGCCTGCTCGGCGCGCTCGGCATGGTGCGGCTGCCGGACCTGCTCGCGCGGCTGCAGGCGGCCACCAAACCGCAGACGCTGGGCCTGCTGCTGATCCTCGCGGGCACCGCGCTACGGGTGGAGCTGGAGAGCGCCGCGACGCTCTTGCTGGTCGCGCTGTTCCAGGTGATCACCGCACCGGTGATCTCGCAGCTCGCCGGCCGGTCCGCCTACCGCATCGGTGCGGTGCGGCGCGACCTGCTCGTCGTCGACGAGCTGGCCGACAAGGTGCCGAGGAACCCTCCGTCCTAGGCTCGCGGGGTGCCCCTCTACGCGCTCGGCGACGTCGAACCCGACATCCATCCCGACGCCTACGTCCACCCGGACGCCGTGGTGATCGGCAACGTGACGATCGGGGCGGAGGCATCGGTCTGGCCCTCCGCAGTGCTGCGCGGCGACGACGGCCGCATCGAGATCGGCCCCCGGACCAGCGTCCAGGACGGCTCGATCATCCACTGCACCCTCTCCGAGTCGACGATCATCGGGGCCGAGGTGACCGTCGGGCACAACGTGCACATCGAGGGCGCCACCATCGGTGACCGCGCGCTCATCTCGTCGGGGTCGGTGGTGCTCAACGGGGCAACGATCGGCGCGGGTGCGGTGGTCGGCGCCGGGGCCGTGGTGTCGCCGAACGCGGAGGTCCCCCCGCGGCGGATGGCGCTGGGCGTCCCGGCCCGCGTGCGGGAGGGCCATGAGGTGCCCGAGGGCTACTTCGACCACGCCGTACAGAGCTACATCCAGCGCGGGAAGCGGTTTCGCGCCGAGCTGCGGAGGCTCTCCTGATGGCCAAGCCGCTGGAGGAGATCGTCGAGGCCGGGTGGGCACGGGCGCTGGCGCCCGTCGCACCCGTGATCGCCGACATGGGGGAGTTCCTGCGCGCCGAGCTGGCCGCGGGCCGCCGCTACCTGCCGGCCGGGGCGAACGTGCTCCGCGCGTTCACCCAGCCGTTCGACGACGTGCGCGTGCTGATCGTCGGCCAGGACCCGTACCCGACACCGGGGCACGCGATCGGGCTGTCGTTCTCGGTGGCGCCGCAGACCCGTCCCGTTCCGCGGTCGCTGGCCAACATCTTCCGCGAGTACACCGAAGACCTCGGCCACCCCACTCCGTCGACCGGCGATCTCACGCCCTGGACCGAGCAGGGCGTGCTGCTGCTCAACAGGGTGCTGACGGTGGAGCCGGGCAATCCGGGCTCGCACCGCAGCAAGGGCTGGGAGACCGTCACCGAGCAGGCGATCCGCGCCCTCGTCGACCGTGACGGGGAGCCGCTCGTCGCGATTCTCTGGGGGCGGGACGCACGCAACCTCGTGCCGCTGCTCGTGGATGTGCCGTGCGTCGAGTCGGCGCATCCGAGCCCCATGTCGGCCGACCGGGGGTTCTTCGGGTCACGCCCGTTCAGCCGCGCGAACGCGCTGCTCGAGGAGCTGGGTGGCGAGCCGGTGGACTGGAAGCTGCCCTGATCCCCCGTCGACACGACAAAACGCCGCCCCCGCCGGAGCGGAGGGCGGCGTCGCCGGCGAGAGGTAGGGCAGCGTGCTCGCGCTCAGGCGCGGGCGACCTTGCCGGCCTTCAGGCAGGACGTGCAGACGTTGAGGCGCTGGCGGTTGCCACCGCTGATGCGTGCACGCACGGTCTGGATGTTCGGGTTCCAGCGGCGGTGGGTACGGCGGTGCGAGTGCGAGACGGACATGCCGAAGCCCGGACCCTTGCCGCAGACGTCGCAGACGGCAGCCACGTCGGACACTCCTCGGGGTAGACGATGGGGGGAAGCCGGGTTCACCCCGGTCGCAAGACACCACAGTACCTGCGCCACCGGACGGGGTGCACAGCACCCGGTCACTACGCTGTGGCGAGTGGCCCCGACCCTGGACTCAGCGCTGCTGACCGGCTGGACGCGGGCCGCCACCCAGGCGCTCGAACGGCACCGTGCCGAGATCGACCGCATCAATGTGTTCCCGGTCGCCGACGGTGACACCGGTACCAACCTGTTGCTGACCATGCGCGCCGCCGCGGAGGCGGTCCGCCGGGTGCTGCGTGAGAACGGCGACGGGCCGGCCCGCGGCGTCGCCGCTGTCGCCGGGGCACTCGCGCGGGGCGCGCTCGTCGGGGCGAGGGGCAACTCGGGGGTGATCCTTTCGCAGGTGTTGCGCGGCGTGGCCGATGCGGTGGCGGCGGTCGCCGGGCCCACACCGGCGGGGGCGGTGCTGGCCGACGCGCTCCGCCGGGCGCACCGGCTCGCCACCGCCGCGTTCACGCGCCCGCGGGAGGGCACCGTGCTGTCGGTGCTCGGGGCGGCGGCCGGTGCCGCGACGGCGGTGGGATCCGACCGGCTCGACGACGTCGCACTCGCGGCGGCCGAGGCGGCGGCTGGGGCAGTGCAGGCCACCACCCGGCAGCTGCCCGAGCTGGCCAGGGCCGGCGTCGTCGACGCGGGTGGCCTCGGTCTCTACCTCGTGCTCGACGCGCTCGCCGGGCTGGTGAGCGGGCGGACCTGCACCCGCCTGCCGGCGACTGGTGCCCCTGTCCGAGGGCCCGCGCGGTCCGGGGATCTCCTCGTCGCCGAGCGCGAAAGTGGGTCGGCCATCTACGACTACGAGGTCATGTACCTGCTCGAGGGCGCCCGTCCCGACCAGGTGGACGTGCTGCGAACCGAGCTGCAGGCACTCGGGGACTGCGTCTCCGTCGTCGGCGACGGCGGAGAAGACCGTGGGGGTCTGTGGAACGTCCACGTGCACTGCACCGACATCGGTGGGGCGATCGAGGCGGGGCTTGCCGCCGGCAGGCCGCACCGGATCACGGTGATCCGCTTCGCCGACCAGGTCGGCGACCTCCCCGAGCCCGAGCGGGACGCGCGGTTCGTCCGCGAGCGTGCCGCGCTGATAGTCGTCGGCGGCTCCGAGATCGCCGAGCTGGCCCGGTCGGCAGGCGCGGCGGTGCTGGAACGCCCGCGCGACCGCGAGGTGGACGAGGCCGACCTGGTGGCCGCGTTGGCCGGGACCCGGGCCCGGCACGTGGTGCTGCTCCCCGACGAGTCCGAGCTCACCGCCGTGGCCGAGCGGGCTGCGGCCACCGCCCGCCGCGACGGGCAGGAGGTGCTCGTGGTGCCCACGGCGTCGGTGCTGCAAGGGTTGTCGGCGCTGGCCGTGCACGACCCCGAGCGGCGGGCGGGCGACGACGTCGTCGCGATGGCCGAGGCCGCCGCGGGTACCCGGACCGGTGGCCTGTTGGTGGCCGAGTCCGAGGCGCTCACGTGGGTGGGGCACTGCCAGCCCGGTGACGTCCTCGGTGTCTCCGACGGCGAGGTCGTGCTGATCGCTCCCGATCTCGCTGTCGGCGGGCTGTGGTTGGCTCATCGCATGCTCACCGCTGGTGGCGAGCGCGTCACCGTGCTGCTCGGGGAGGGGGCCGACGAGGCCGTCGGCGACGGGCTCGCGGCCGACCTGCGCCGCACCCATCCCGAGGTCGACGTCGTCGTGCACCGTGGGGGGCAGACCGACTACCCGATCGTGCTTGGGGTGGAATGACCGACGTCGACATGCTCAGCCCGCTGCTCCCGCTCGTCGGGAAGCGGGCGGCCGACATGCTCTCCACGCAGCTCGAGATCCACACTGTGGGCGACCTGGTGCGCCACTACCC
>JAODNO010000368.1 GCA_025465235.1 Pseudonocardia sp. | reverse complement strand
GGGATGACCCAGGTCTTCGACGAGAACAACCGGGTGGTCCCGGTCACCGTGGTCCAAGCGGGCCCGAACGTGGTGACCCAGGTCCGCACGCCGGAGAACGACGGCTACAAGGCCGTCCAGCTCGCCTACGGCGCGATCGACCCGCGCAAGGTGAACAAGCCGCGCACCGGCCACTTCGGCAAGGCGGGCACCACGCCGCGTCGCCACGTGGTCGAGCTGCGCACGTCCGACGCGGGCGAGTACACGGTCGGCCAGGAGATCACGGCTTCGGTGTTCGACGCCGGCTCCGTGGTGGACGTCGTGGGCACCAGCAAGGGCAAGGGCACCGCGGGTGTCATGAAGCGCCACGGGTTCAAGGGTCTCGGCGCCAGCCACGGCACCCAGCGCAAGCACCGCTCGCCGGGTTCGATCGGCGGATGTGCCACCCCGGGCCGGGTCTTCAAGGGCGTGCGGATGGCGGGTCGCATGGGCAACGCGCGCATCACCACGCAGAACCTCACGGTGCACCGTGTCGACTCCGACAACGGCCTGCTGCTGATCAAGGGCGCCGTCCCCGGCCCCCGTGGTGGCCTGATCGTCGTCAAGTCGGCCGCGAAGGGTGGTGCCAAGTAATGACGAGCGTCGAGATCCGCACCCCTGAGGGAACGACGGACGGCACCGTCGAGCTCCCCGCGCACGTCTTCGACGTGTCCGCCAACGTGCCGCTGATGCACCAGGTCGTGGTGGGCCAGCTCGCGGCCGCCCGGCAGGGTACGCACGACACGAAGACCCGTGGCGAGGTCCGCGGCGGCGGCAAGAAGCCGTACCGCCAGAAGGGCACCGGTCGTGCCCGACAGGGCTCCACGCGGTCGCCGCAGTTCGCCGGCGGTGGCATCTCGCACGGCCCGACGCCGCGCGACTACACGCAGAAGACACCGAAGAAGATGAAGGCCGCCGCGCTGCGGGGCGCGCTCTCCGACCGCGCTCGCGCCGGTCTGGTGCACGTCGTCACCTCTCTGGTCGCCGGCGACACCCCGTCCACGAAGTCGGCGCGCACCGCGCTGGCCGCTGTGGCGGGCGACGCCGACACCCGCGCGCTCGTGGTCGTCCGTCGCGAGGACGAGGTGAGCTGGCTGAGCCTGCGCAACCTCCCCACCGCGCACGTGATCGCGCCCGACCAGCTGAACACCTACGACGTGCTCGTCAACGACGTCGTGATCTTCACGCAGAAGGCGCTCGACGCCTTCCTGGCGGGCCCGATCGCGGTGGCCACCAGGGCGTCGGCAGCGAAGGCCGCGGCCCGCGAGAGCGAGCTGGTCGGTCTGGAGAAGGTGCCGGCCGCCGGCACCGACGAGGCCCCGCACGGCCCGCAGAGCCACGCTCCGCTGGCCGACGGCTCGCAGCCGGAGGGCTTCCCGGTCAAGGGCAACACCGACTCGATGCTCTACCACGTGCCGGGCAGCTCGTTCTACGCCCGCACGGAGGCCGAGGTCTGGTTCGCCTCCGAGGAGGCGGCCGAGGCGGCCGGGTTCCAGGCGCCGCCGTCGCAGCGCAAGGAGGCTGACAAGTGATCCCCGACCCGCGGGACATCCTGCTCGCGCCGGTGGTCTCGGAGAAGAGCTACGGGCTGCTCGAGGAGCGCCAGTACACCTTCATCGTCCGACCGGACGCGAACAAGACACAGATCAAGATTGCCGTGGAGAAGGTGTTCGGGGTCAAGGTGGTCAGCGTCAACACGCTGAACCGCCCGGGCAAGCGCAAGCGCTCCCGCACCGGATACGGCAAGCGCAAGGACACGAAGCGCGCGGTCGTGACGCTCTCCGAGGAGAGCCGCACGATCGACGTCTTCGGTGGCCGGGCGAGCTGAGGGGCTGACCGATGGGCATCCGCAAGTACAAGCCGACGACTCCGGGCCGCCGTGGCTCCAGCGTCTCCGACTTCGCCGAGATCACGCGGTCCGAGCCGGAGAAGTCGCTGGTCCGTCCGCTGCACAGCAAGGGCGGCCGCAACGCGCACGGCAGGATCACCACGCGCCACCAGGGCGGCGGGCACAAGCGCGCCTACCGTCTGATCGACTTCCGGCGCAACGACAAGGACGGTGTGCCGGCCACGGTCGCGCACATCGAGTACGACCCGAACCGCACCAGCCGGATCGCGCTGCTGCACTACGCCGACGGCGAGAAGCGCTACATTCTCGCCCCGGCGAAGCTCAAGCAGGGCGACAAGGTCGAGGCCGGCCCGCGGGCCGACATCAAGGTCGGCAACAACCTGCCGCTGCGCAACATCCCCACCGGCACCGTGGTGCACGCGATCGAGCTTCGCCCCGGTGGCGGCGCGAAGATCGCCCGCTCCGCCGGTTCGGGCGTGCAGCTGGTCGCCAAGGACGGCCCCTACGCGCAGCTGCGCATGCCGTCCGGCGAGATCCGCAACGTCGACGTGCGCTGCCGCGCCACGGTCGGCGAGGTGGGCAACGCCGAGCACTCCAACATCAACTGGGGCAAGGCGGGCCGCATGCGGTGGAAGGGCAAGCGTCCGACCGTCCGCGGTGTCGCCATGAACCCGGTCGACCACCCACACGGTGGTGGTGAGGGCAAGACCTCCGGTGGTCGCCACCCGGTCAACCCGGCGGGCAAGCCCGAGGGCCGCACCCGCCACCGCAAGGCAAGTGATGCACTCATCGTCCGTCGCCGTCGCACCGGCAAGAAGCGCTGAGCAGGGAGGTAACCAATGCCGCGCAGCCTGAAGAAGGGCCCGTTCGTGGACGACCACCTGCTCAAGAAGGTGGACGTACTCAACGAGTCGGGCAAGAAGACCGTCATCCGGACATGGTCCCGGCGGTCCACGATCATCCCCGACATGATCGGCCACACGATTGCGGTGCACGACGGCCGCAAGCACGTGCCGGTCTTCGTGTCGGACTCGATGGTCGGCCACAAGCTCGGGGAGTTCGCGCCCACGCGGACGTTCCGAGGCCATATCAAGGACGACCGCAAGGCGCGTAGGCGCTGAGCGGCCCGAGTAGCGAATAGGAAAGGGTGGAAGTTATGGCTGAGACGGCAACGTCTCCCGCGAGCCAGAGCCCTGCCGCGCTCGAGCCGCCTCGAGCGCGCGCGGTGGCACGGTTCGTACACATGTCGCCGACCAAGGTGCGGCGCGTCGTCGCGCTGATCAAGGGTCGGCCGCTGCAGGAGGCTCTCGACATCCTGCGGTTCTCGCCGCAGGCGGCCGCGGAGCCGCTATTCAAGGTCGTCGCGAGCGCTGCGGCCAACGCAGAGAACAACCTCGACCTGGACCGCGACACCCTCGTGGTGGCCGCGGCCTACGCCGACGAGGGGCCGACGCTCAAGCGCATCCGGCCGCGCGCCCAGGGGCGTGCGTACCGCATCCGCAAGCGCACGAGCCACATCACCGTCGAGGTCGAGTCGCAGCCGGCGAGGGCCGGCCGCGGCGCGCGCGGTGCGAAGGGGAGGACCCGCTGATGGGTCAGAAGATCAACCCGCATGGGTTCCGGCTCGGTATCACCACCGACTGGAAGTCGCGCTGGTACGCCGACAAGCAGTACGCCGAGTACGTCAAGGAGGACGTCGAGATCCGCAAGCTGCTCTCCAAGGGCATGGAGCGGGCCGGCATCTCCAAGGTCGAGATCGAGCGCACCCGGGACCGCGTGCGGGTGGACATCCACACCGCGCGTCCGGGCATAGTCATCGGTCGCCGCGGCGCCGAGGCCGACCGCATCCGCGGCCAGCTCGAGAAGCTGACCAAGAAGCAGGTCCAGCTCAACATCCTCGAGGTCAAGAACGCCGAGTCGGACGCCCAGCTCGTCGCGCAGGGCGTGGCCGAGCAGTTGTCCAACCGCGTGGCCTTCCGGCGCGCGATGCGTAAGGCCATCCAGTCGGCCATGCGCTCGCCGCAGGTCAAGGGCATCAGGGTGCAGTGCTCCGGTCGCCTCGGCGGCGCCGAGATGTCGCGCTCGGAGTTCTACCGCGAGGGTCGCGTCCCGCTGCACACGCTGCGCGCCGACATCGACTACGGCCTGTTCGAGGCCCGTACCACGTTCGGCCGCATCGGTGTCAAGGTGTGGATCTACAAGGGCGACATCGTCGGTGGTCGTCGCGAGGGCGTCGCAGCTGCGGCCCCCAGCGCGGACCGGGCCCCGCGCCGCGAACGCCCGCAGCGCCGCCGTTCGGGCGCGTCGGGCACCACCGGCACGAGCACCGAGGCCGGACGCGCTGCCGCCGAGCAGTCGGCGGGCGGCTCCGCCGCCACCGCGACGGTCGAGGCTCCGGCCGAGCCCGGTGGGGAGGGCTGACTCATGCTGATCCCCCGCAAGGTGAAGCACCGCAAACAGCATCGGCCGCACCGCACCGGCGCCGCTTCCGGTGGCACCCGTGTGACCTTCGGTGACTTCGGGATTCAGGCACTCGAGCCCGCGTACGTCAGCAACCGGCAGATCGAGTCGGCCCGTATCGCCATCAACCGGCACATCCGCCGTGGTGGCAAGGTCTGGATCAACGTCTTCCCGGACCGCCCGCTCACCAAGAAGCCCGCCGAGACCCGGATGGGTTCCGGCAAGGGTTCACCGGAGAAGTGGGTGGCCAACGTGAAGCCCGGCCGCGTGCTGTTCGAGATGAGCTACCCCAACGAGCAGACCGCTCGCGAGGCCTTGCGTCGCGCGATCCACAAGCTGCCGATGAAGTGCCGGATCGTGACCCGTGAGGGTGGTGACATCTGATGGCCGCCACGACGACCACCGCCGCCGAGCTGCGCGAGCTCACCGA
>JAODNO010000356.1 GCA_025465235.1 Pseudonocardia sp. | reverse complement strand
AACGGCGACATCGAGGAGGCGCTCGAGGCGATTCGGGTGCATCTGACGCGCACCGCCCAGGCACTGGGTATCGCGCTCGACACCGGTTCTGCGTTCGGGACGCGATCAGCCGCTCGCTGACCGCCGGCAAAACGCCCAGTCCCTAACGGCTCGAGTCCGCAGGGCTGCGCCCAGCCAGGACGACGGTGGCTTCCTTCTACGACGAGCCTCTCCTTCGTCGGCACCCGGCGGCACAACACCGCCAGCCCCATACGGGTCTCGGTGCTGACCCGTCCCGCATACCTGCCACCGGGCAGCAAAAGTCACCAGCCGCTACGAACGCGCCTGGTTGGGGCAACCAGGAACGAGTTCGCCGCGACCTCGCCGTCGTGCGCACCCGGGCTGCCTGCGAGCCGGCCCACGTCACCTCCCCCTGGCCGGCGCGCGGGGTCTGGTGCCGCCCGGATCGTTACGGGCCTCCCGGTCGCGCCCTGCTGATCGGATCGTCGCCATCGACCCCCACGACAGCCTCGTCGCCCGGCACGGAGGCGGACGTCCGCAACCCACGCTCGAGGCGCTCTCGCTGGGGGACGACGGTGTACTTCGGGTCCTTGGCCGATACCACGCCGGCCTCGAACACGCCGAACCGTTGGAGCGCGCTGCCCGCGGCCAGCGCGAGCCCGGCGGCCCCGGAAACGGTCCGGCTGCGCCTTCCGAGCAGCGTGCCGACCAGACCGGCCACGGTGAGCAGCTCTGACCCGCGGCGCAGCCGGTGCGCCCGGCCCGTCGTGTAGGCCTCCGCGATCAGGCCGAGCCGGCTCTCCATCGACCGTGACGCCGTGAGCTCCATCGTCGCGCCGCAGATCGCGAACCATCGGGCAGGGGCGGCCTCGTCCACCGGCGTGAACATCATGCCGAGGCCACCGGAGGCGGCCGCCGCCGATCCGGTGAAGACGAACGGGAGCACCTCGCCGGCCTCCTTCCACGCCGGCACGGCCGTGTGCGAGAGCAGCACCGCGGTATAGGACGCGAGGCCCGGCGCGACGAGCGCGGCGGACATGCCGGCCGGGCGGGCGAGCCGGTGCAGCAGCCGCCCGAGCAGCGTCCGGCTGAAGCGGCGCGGCACAAGCTCGTCGATCGCCGCGACTCCCGCACCGGGGCTGAAGGCAGTGATGATCCAGGTGCCGACGCTCATCGGGGAGGTGAGCTTGGCGACGCGGAGCATGTGGTGGAACCGTTCGGGCCGGCCGAGGTCGCCGACCAGCAAGACGCCGCTTGCGGACAACGCGACGAGCGAGCCGAGCCGGCCGGCCCGGCGCAACCTCGGTCGGCCGGTGAGGTCCGCGCCGGCCGCGAGCACCGCGGATCCGGCCGCGAGCCCGCCGGTGAACAGGTAGGCGGGAACCATCCATTCCCACACCGGAGGCTTCAGCACCGGCCTGCCGTAGTAGGAACGGAACTCCGGCTCCGGGACCATCCGCTGTTCGCGTGTGGTGTCGGTGAGGGATGCGGCGGAGCGGTGCCGGGTCATCGCCGGGTCCCGAGAAACGCAGCGATGCCGGCGGTCAGGAAGGCGGCCCCGGCAGCACCTGCGGCCCGCCACATCGCGGGGGCGTCGCGGGTCGGGACGACCGGGTCCGGCGGGAGACCGTAGACCTCGGGCTCGTCGAGGAGCAGGAAGAACGCGCCGGTACCGCCGACACCGTCATCGGGGTCGGCTCCGTAGAGGCGGGCCTCGGTGACACCCCGATCGTGCAGCTGGTCGACCCGGTTCGCTGCGCGCTCGCGCAGTTCGTCGAGCTCGCCGAACTGGATGGAGTCGGTCGGGCAGGCCTTGGCGCACGCCGGCTCCAGCCCGTCGTGGAGCCGGTCGTAACACAACGTGCACTTGTGCGCCCTGCCGTCGACGACACCCCGATCGATCACGCCGTACGGGCAGCCGGAAACGCAGTAGCCGCAGCCGTTGCAGATGTCCTGCTGGACGACGACGGTGCCGAACTCGGTACGGAACAGCGCGCCGGTGGGGCAGACGTCCAGACAGCCTGCGTGCGTGCAGTGCTTGCACACGTCGGAGGACATCAGCCAGCGGAAGTCCGTGCGGCTCTCCGCGCCGGTGCCGTCGCCAGGACGCTGGAACGTCGGCATCCCCAGGTCCTCGGGCACCTCCGGGACCTCGAGCGGCGACGTGCCGAGTTCCCCGCCGCCCCGCTCGGCCGCCCGCAGCCTGCTGGCCACGACCTCGCCCGAGGTGGTGCCTGCGGACGTCCCGGTCGGCAGCCCGGCCAGCCCGGAGGTCTGAGCCCCGAGGGGAACGGGCTGCTCGACGAACGCAACGTGCCGCCAGGTGCTCGCGCCCAGCGAGCCGGTGTTGTCCATCGACATGCCGAGCAGGTCGAACCCGTCGTCGGGGACGAGGTTCCATTCCTTGCAGGCCACCTCACACGCCTTGCAGCCGATGCAGACGGAGGTGTCGGTGAAGAAGCCGACGCGTGGCGGATGATCGACATGACCGGCGTCACCGGCGACGTCGTGCAACGGCCCGCTCAGGCTGTTCGTGCGCTTCACGATGGCAGCTCCTCTTCGACGTGCGCGACGCCGCTCCCGGTCGCGACGTGGGTGCCGGTGTCGGTGGTGATGCCGGCGCGCTCCCGGTACCCGCGGATGTAGTCGAGCAGCTCATGGCCGCGTGGGCGACGACCGGGCTGGATGTCGCAGGTCGCGACCTTGCTCTCCTGGATGAACACGTTGGAGTCGAGGAACAGGCCGAGCAGGTCGTTGAACGCGTCTCCGGTGACGAGCCCGACGGTGCCCCAGTGGAAGGGCAACCAGATCTGGTGCAGTGTTCGGCCCTGGACGCGTAGCGGCGCCATCCGGTCGGTGACCATGACCCGGGCTTCGATGGCGGCGCGGCTGGTGATCACGTGGGCCCAGCCGAGGTGCGTCAGCCCGCGCTCGGCGGCGAGCTCGGGGGAGACCTCGACGGTGAGCGCGGGCTGCAGTTCTGCGAGGTAGGGCAGCGCTCTGCTCATCGCGCCGGCGGTGTGGTGCTCGGTCAGCCGGGACGCCGTGAGCACGTAGGGGAAGACGTCGGAGTGCGCCTCCGGTGGGGACGGGTTCGAGGGGTTGTCGCGGCGCCCGTAGACCATGCGTGTGGGGTTGCCCTGCTGGGGGTAGAGCGGGTTGCGCACCGGCGACTCGTGCGGCTCGTAGTGCGTGGGAATCGGACCGTCGACGAGTCCCCGGGGTGCGAACAACCAGCCCTTGCCATCGGCTTGCATGATGAACGGGTCATCTCCGCTCAGGGCCTGCACACCGGAGGAACCGGGAGGCGGCACGTAGTCGGGCGGTTTTTTCTGCTCGAAGTCGGGGACGTCGTGACCGGTCCATTCGCCACGGTCCGGGTCCCACCAGATGAGCGCCTTCCGCTCACTCCACGGGCGGCCCTGCGGATCGGCCGAGGCGCGGTTGTAGAGGACCCGCCGGTTGTACGGCCACGCCCACCCCCACTCCAGGGCGGTCTCGTCCTGGTCGAGGCGCGATGTGCGCCGTGCAGCCTTGTTGACGCCCCCGGCGTACACGCCGCTGTAGATCCAGCAACCGCAGGACGTCGTGCCGTCCGCCTTGAGGTCCATATAGCCGTCCACCAGCCGACCGGTGGTCAGATCGCGCCCGCTCATGTGCTTGAGGACGTCCTCAGCGGACGGCTCGTCGCCATGTACCTCGTAGTCCCAGGCCAGGTCCAGGATCGGCCGGTCCCGGTCGTCGCTCGACTCGGCCAGCCGCTCCCTGATCCGCCGGCCCAGGTGGTAGTAGAACCACAGATCCGAGCGTTGGTCGCCGGTGGGCTCGACGGCCTTGTCCCGCCACTGCAGCATCCG
>JAODNO010000314.1 GCA_025465235.1 Pseudonocardia sp. | reverse complement strand
CCGCCTGACGCTCGACACGATCTCGCTGTGCGGGTTCGGCTACCGCTTCAACTCGTTCTACCGCGACACACCTCACCCCTTCGTCGAGGCGATGGTGCGCACCCTGAGCGAGGCGCAGTCGCGGGTGCGGCAGCTGAGGATCCAGACTCGGCTCAAGATCCGCGCCCAGCGACAGGTGGAGGAGGACCAGGCCTTCATGGAGGCTCTGGTCGACCGGCTCGTTGCCGAACGCCGTGCACAGGGGGACGCGGCCGACACCACCGACCTGCTCGGCCGGATGATCGTCGGCGTCGACAAGCAGAGTGGCGAGCGGCTGCCGGACGCGAACATCCGCGCCCAATGCATCACGTTCCTCATCGCCGGGCACGAGACCACGTCGGGCCTGCTCTCCTTCGCCATCTACTACCTGCTCAAGAACCCGGCTGTCATGGAGCGGGCCCGCGCCGAGGTCGACGACGTGCTCGGCACCTCCGCATGGCCCGCTTTCGAGCAGGTGCAGCGGCTGCGGTACGTCAGGCAGGTACTCGACGAGGCCCTGCGGCTCTGGCCGACGGCACCGGTCTTCAACCGGTACCCCTTCGAGGACACCGTGATCGGCGGCCGGTACGCGATCCCCGCGCATACCCCGCTCACCGTGCTGACCCCGGCCCTGCACCGCGACAAGTCGGTCTGGGGGCAGGACGCCGAGGAGTTCAACCCGGACCATGTGGCCCCGGAACGGCTCGCGACGATCTCGTCCAACGTCTACAAGCCCTTCGGTACGGGGCAGCGGGCGTGCATCGGCAGGCAGTTCGCGCTGCAGGAGGCCGTGCTCGTGCTCGGCATGCTGCTCCAGCGGTTCGACCTCGTCGACCACCTGGACTACCAGCTGAAGACCAAGACGACGCTGACCGTCAAGCCCGACGAGTTCCGGATCCAGGTCCGGCCGCGGACCGACGTGCGGATCGACCGCGCGGTCCCGGCCGCGGAGACCGACGCCGCCACTGCGACCGGCACAGCCGGGATCGATGCACCGGCAGGCGAGCCCGCGCCGGTGGTGGCCCGGCACGGCACGCGGCTGTCGGTGCTGTTCGGTTCGAATCTCGGCACGGCGGAGGGCATCGCCACCCGGCTGGCACAGGAGGGCAGCGAGCGCGGCTTCGACGTGACCCTCGGCGCGCTCGACGACCACGTCGACGACCTGCCGTCGGGCGGCGTCGCGGTGCTCGTGTCGTCGTCGTACAACGGGACCCCGCCGGACAACGCGGCCGCGTTCTGCCGGTGGATCAGCGCCGCCGACGACCGGGCCGCCGAGGGAGTGGCGTACACCGTCTTCGGGTGCGGCAACACCGAGTGGGCGTCCACCTACCAGGCGGTGCCCACGCTGCTCGACGAGCAGCTGGAGGCGCACGGCGGCCGCCGCATGCACCACAGGGGCGAAGGCAACGCCGCCTCGGACTTCGACGCGCAGTACCGCGACTGGCACGCCGGCCTCTGGTCCGAGCTCGCCGCCGAGCTCGGACTGCCTGCCGAGGTCGGCGCACCGGTCGCCGCCGGGCCGCGCCTGTCGATCACCCTGGCCAACCGGCAGCTGACGAATCCCGTGATCATGTCCTACCGAGCCCGTCCCGGCCACATCACGGCCAACCGCGAGCTGCAGCTCAGCAGCAACGGCAAGCCGTCCGACCGCTCCACCCGGCACGTCGAGATCGCCCTACCCCCTGACGTGACCTATCGCGCCGGTGACCACCTCGGCGTGCTGCCGCGCAACAGCATCGACCTGATCCGCCGCGTGATGGCGCACTTCGGGCTGGACGCGGGGCAGTACGTCACGATCATCCCGCGCAGCGGCTCGCACACCCACCTCCCGATCGAGGAGCCCGCGCCGTTGCTCGGCGTGCTGGGCAGCTGCGTCGAGCTGCAGGACGTTGCGGCCCGCGACGACATCGAGACGCTCGCGCGCTACACCGACGACCTCGAGCAGAAGGCGCAGCTCGAGGCCCTGACCGGCGACGACGAGGAGTCCCACGCCCAGTACGCGGCGCAGGTGTACTCCCCCAACCGCTCGGTGCTCGACCTGCTCGAGGCGTTCCCTGCCTGCCGGCTGCCGTTCGAGGTCTTCCTCGACATGCTGCCTCCGCTGCGCCCGCGCTACTACTCGATCTCCTCGTCACCGATGGCGTCCCCGGACGTCTGCAGCATCACCACGGGTGTGCTCCGCGGGCCCGCCCGGTCGGGGACGGGCACGTTCACCGGGATCTGCTCCGGGCACCTGGCGAATGCTCCGGAGAACGGGACGGCGTTCGTGTTCGTCCGCGAGCCGTCGATCCCGTTCCGGCCACCGGAGAACCCGCATGCCCCGATGATCATGGTCGGGGCCGGCACGGGGCTCGCGCCGTTCCGGGGGTTCCTGCAGGAGCGAGCGATCCTGCGCGAGCAGGGGGTGCCGATCGCGCGGTCGCTGCTGTTCTTCGGCTGCCGGCGCCCGGATGCCGACCTGCTCTACGCCGACGAGCTGCAGCGCTTCGAGCAGCAGGGCGTCGTGCGGGTGGAGAACGCGTTCTCCCGCGCCGACGACCAGGAGCGACGCTATGTCCAGGACGCGATGGTGGAGTGCGGTGACGAGGTGTGGCAGCTCCTGCAGCAGGACGGTGTCGTGCTGGTCTGCGGGAACGCCTCGACGATGGCACCTGCCGTGCGGGCGGCGCTGCAGCGGATCTTCATGACCCGAACCGGCGCGGGCGCGGCCGACGCCGACGCCTGGCTCTCCGGGTTGCGGGGCGCCGACCGGTTCCTGGAGGACATCTGGGGCGGGTGAGCACCAGGATCCGTACGGGGGACAAGCTCAGCGCAGTGTGATCCGGCCGGTTCCCGCGCGCACCCGGCCGATCACCGCGGCAGGGGCGCCGAGCTGAGCCACCGCCTCAGCCGCACGGTCGGGCGCGGCGCCGAACAGGAGCCCGCCGGAGGTCTGGGCGTCGGCGAGGAGCAGGACCTCCAGTTCCGCGAACCCGGTCGCCTCGATCGACGGCGCCACCCAGTCGCGGTTGCGGCGGGTGCCGCCCGGGATCGTCCCGGCCTCGGCGAGCGTGCGCGTGCCGGGCAGGAACGGCACCGCGGCCACGTCGAGCTCCGCGTCGACGCCGGAGGCGGCCGCCATCTTGGCCAGATGCCCGAGCAGCCCGAACCCGGTGACGTCCGTGCACCCGGTCGCGCCGGCGGCCAGCGCGGCCGCCGCCGCGACGGCGTTGCTGGCCGTCATCGAGTCAACCGCTGCGTCCTGCACCTCGGGCGGGGCGGTGCCCGCCTTGATCGCGGTGGTCGCGACTCCGACCCCGAGGGCCTTGGTGAGCACCAACGCGTCGCCGTCACGTAGGCCCGTGTTGGTGAGGATCCGGTCCGGGTGCACCTCGCCGACGACGGCGAGCCCGTACTTGGGCTCCGGGTCGTCCACGCTGTGGCCGCCGACCACGGCGAACCCGCTCTCCGCACCGATCTCCGCCCCGCCGGCCAGCACCTCCGCGAGCATCGACGTCGGCAGTTCCGACGAGGGCCACGCCACGAGGTTCAACGCGAAGAGGGGCCGTCCGCCCATCGCGTAGACGTCGGACACGGCGTTCTGGGCGGCGATCCGGCCCCAGGTCCGCGGGTCGTCGACCAGCGGCGTGAAGAAGTCGGCGGTCGCCACGAGCGCGCGTGCGGCGTCGAGCCGCCAGACGGCCGCGTCATCACCCGTCTCGGTGCCGACGAGGAGGTCCGGGTGCGTCTGCGGGGTCAGCGTGCGCAACACCTGGGCGAGCTCACCCGGCGCGAGCTTGCACGCGCAGCCGGCACCGTGGCTGAACTGGGTGAGCCGGCGGATGAGCGTGGATTCGGACACATCGCCGAGAGTACGACCGCGCGGGCCGGCGCCGAGCGGGACAGTTCGGCCAAAACCGCCGAGCGCAGATGATCGCCCGCTTGCCGATCACTCGTAGAAGTCCTCCGTTTGGGGGAACAGGCTACGCGCCGTGACGATCAGCTCCCCTCAGAACTCCGCCCACGGCATCCAGAACGTGCAGGGCAGCGGAAGCGGCTCATCGCCCGGCGGCGCCACGTTCGACGTGGTCCGGCGTGGGTACGACCGCGACCAGGTGGACGCGCAGCTGCGGGAGCTCCGGGACCGGTTGGCCACCGCCGAGGCTGCCCGGCAGGGCGCCGAGCAGCACGCCCGGGCCGCCGAGAAGGAGATGCGCGCCCGGGCGCAGGCACAGGGCGACGCACCCGCCATGTCACAGGAGAGCTTCGGCTTCCGCGCCGAGAAGATCCTTCGGCTGGCCGAGCGCGAGGCGGCCGACGTCCGCAACCGCGCTGCCAACGAGGCCACGGCACTGGTCGAGCAGGCCCGTGCCGATGCCGAGCGGCACCGGCACGAGGTCGAGCAGGCGCTGATCTCCCGGTCGGCCGAGCTGGACCAGGAGGCGACCCAGCGCAACGTGGCCCTGCAGGAGCGCGAGCAGCAGGCCGCAGCCACCCTCGCTGCGGCCCGGGACGACGCCGCCCGGATCACCGACGACGCCCGGCATGCCGCCGACGCGCTGCTCAACGATGCCCAGAACCGTGCGGAGGAGGTCCGCCAGCGCAGCGAGCAGGACCTCAAGCGCCGCCGCGAGGTCGCCGAGCAGGAGCTGCGACACATCGGGGCGCTGCACGAGGGCGTGCGCAACGAGATGGGCAGGCTGCACAAGCTGCTCGGGGCCGAGCTGAGCACCGACCAGGATGCGGCGTCGAACGGCGACAGCGACGCCGACACCCGCGGATCGCACAGCGCACCCCGCGAACGCGTCACGGTCGGCTGAGCTCGCGGTACCCGCCGTAGGGTACTGCCGTGACCAGGGTGGATCCGCGGCGACAGGTGCCGCGCACCGACACGGTGCTGGCGGAGCCGAGGATCGCCGCCGCGGCCGACCGCCTCGGCCGCCGTCTCGTGAAGGCGGCGGTGGTCGCCGCGCAGGACCGGGCCCGCAGGGGTGAGCTGCCCGTCGAGCACGAGGCCGTCGTCGGCGCCGTGCTCGCGGCGTTGCCGCACACCGCCACCGGCTTGCGGCCGGTGCTGAACGCCACCGGGGTGCTGCTGCACACCAACCTCGGTCGGGCACCGCTCTCCCCCGCCGCCCGCGCGGCGCTGGACCTGGCCGCGGGTACCTGCGACGTCGAGCTCGACCTGACCACCGGCGGGCGCGGCCCGCGGGGCGCCGCCGCGACGGACGCGCTACTGGCCGCCGTGCCGGGTGCGGCCGCTGCCCATCTGGTGAACAACGGCGCCGCCGCGCTCGCGCTGGTGGCCGTCGCCCTCGCCACCGGGAGCTCCCGCCGCGAGATCGTCATCGCCCGCGGGGAGCTCGTCGAGATCGGGGACGGGTTCCGCATCCCCGACCTGCTGACAGCCACCGGCGCACGCCTGCGGGAGGTCGGCACGACCAACAGGGTGAGCCGCAGCGACTACGCAGACGCGATCGGTGACGAGACGGCGCTGATCCTCAAGGTTCACCCGTCCAACTTCGTCGTCACCGGCTTCACCCGATCGGTCGCGATCGAGGAGCTGACCGATCTCGGGGTACCCGTCGTCGCCGACATCGGGTCCGGCCTGCTGGCGCCGCACCCGCTGCTGCCCGACGAACCCGACGCCGCCGGTGCTCTCGCCTGCGGGGCCACCCTCGTCACGGCTTCCGGTGACAAGCTGCTCGGCGGCCCGCAGGCCGGACTGCTCCTCGGTGGGCCCGGCGCGGGCGCCGATCTCGTGCAGCGGATCCGGCGCCACCCGCTGGCCAGGGCGATGCGCGTGGACAAGCTCACCCTGGCCGCGTTCGAGGCCACCCTCCGCGGTCCGGTGCCACCCACCCGGTCCGCCCTCGACGCCGACCCGGCCACCCTGTGGGCCCGCGCGGCCGGGCTGGCCGAGTCGCTCGCCGCGGCCGGTGTGGAGGCCGTCGCCGTGGAGTCCACGGCGACGGTGGGTGGCGGGGGCGCGCCCGGCGTCACCCTGGCCAGCGCTGCGGTCGCGCTGCCCGAGCGGTACGCGGCCGCCCTGCGTACCGGAGAGCCCGCGGTGCTCACCCGCGTC
>JAODNO010000301.1 GCA_025465235.1 Pseudonocardia sp. | reverse complement strand
TCCTCGCCGGTGCGCCACTCGACGGGGCCGGTGGCGAACCGCCCGAGGCGGATCTTGGGGCCCTGCAGGTCGCCGAGAATGCCGACGGCGTGGCCCTCCACGTCGGCGGCATGGCGCACCATGTCGTAGACCCGCTTGTGGTCGTCCCGGTTGCCGTGGCTGAAGTTCAACCGGGCGACGTCCATACCGGCCTGTACGAGCTCCCGTATCCGGTCCGGAGTCGCGGTCGCGGGCCCGATGGTGCAGACAATCTTGGTGCGACGGCTCACGTCGAGAAGTCTAGCGCGGGTTCTGGAACGATCAGGAAGCGCGGGGGAGAACAGCCGGTTTTTTTCAGCGCCGGGGCTGGTCACTGGAACCGACGTGGTCGGCCAGCCAGTCGACGAGTGGGCGCAGCGCCCGCCACGCCGTGACCACGCGCTCCAGTGTCCCCGGCTCGTGCAGCACGTCGTCCGGTGGCCAGTTGCGCCAGCCGTAGATGCCCTTGTGGCGCAGCAGGTCGATCCTCGGATGATCCTGGTCGAATCCCCGTGGCCTGGTCCTGAGTGTCTCCCCCGCCACCGCGATTCCGTCGGCGCGCAGCACCGCGAGCAGTTTCTCCAGGTCGGTGCCGCGCCGCTCGTCGTCGATGGCCGTCCTGAGGCGCGCCACCTGGTCGGACGCCATCCGGTAGTGCCCGCCCGCAGCCATCAGCCCGTCGGCCCCGAGCTGGACGTAGAACGGGCCTGCCGTGGCGCCGCAGTGGGTCTTGTAGGGCGTCTTGTCGTTCGAGAATCGAACGTCCCGGTACGGGCGGAAGATCTTCCCGGGCCCGAACTCCGGTTCCAGGTCGGCGAGCAGAACCTGCATGGGGGCTCGGACGTCGGCCTCGTAGACCGCGCGTTGGTCGGTCCAGTAGGCCTTCGAGTTGTCGACGAGAAGCCCGTCGTAGAACTCGACGGCACCCTCGCCGAAGCCCCTGAACGCGGTCATGGCGCGCGATCGCCCGGTTCGGCCACGACTCTGTCGTCGGACGGGCCGGTGGCGGCGTCCGCGGGTCGATCCGTGTCGTCCGGACCGCCCGCAGTGTCACCGTCAGGTGCGACCAGCACCTCACGCGGCCCTCGGACGAGCGCGATGTAGAGCACCGCGCCGACGAACACGACCGCGGCGACGACGACGTTGATGCGGATGTCGCCGAAGACGCGTGTGGCGTGGTCGGTGCGAGCCATCTCGATGAAGAACCGGCCCAGCGTGTAGCCGGCGACGTAGAGCGCGAACGCGCGACCGTGCCCGAGCCGGAAGCGGCGGTCGGCCCAGACCACGAGCGCGGCGACGAGGAGGTTCCACAGCAGCTCGTAGAGGAAGGTCGGGTGCACGATCTCGATCGGCGTGTGGTCCAGCGCTACGCCGCCCAGGCTGTCGGGGGCCCCGGTCGCCGGATCCACCCGCCGGTAGATTTCCAGACCCCACGGCAACGTGGTCGGACCGCCGTAGAGCTCCTGGTTGAAGTAGTTGCCCACGCGGCCGATCGCCTGCGCCACGACGATGCCGGGCGCCACGGCGTCGGCGAAGAACGGCAGGGGAACACCACGGCGGCGGCAGCCGATCCAGGCCCCGACTGCACCGAGCGCGACGGCCCCCCAGATCCCCAGCCCGCCCTGCCAGATCTTCAGGGCGCCGATCGGGTCGCCGCCCGGGCCGAAGTAGGTCTGCCAGTCGGTGGCCACGTGGTAGAGCCGGCCGCCGACCAGCCCGAACGGCACGGCGAACACCGCCACGTCGGTGACCGTGCCGGGCTGCCCGCCGCGTGCGACGAAGCGGCGCTCGCCCCACAGCACCGCGACGATGATGCCGGCGATGATGCAGATCGCGTAGGCCCGGATCGGGATCGGGCCGAGCATCCAGACCCCGCGATCCGGACTCGGAATGAAGGCCAGCAGGGCTGTCGCCACGGCAGAACTCACCACGTCACGGTATCGCCATGCCTCGGCAGCAGGTCGGAGCGGTCGTGGTGGCTCATGGTGCGGTCAGGCCGGGGCGGGTGTGGCGGACGGCCGACCGGCACGTCGCACACCGCCCGCGAGCTCCGCCGCCAGTGCACGGACACCCCCGGCGCCACCCCGGGAGGCCGCCGTGACGAACGCCGACCCGACGATGACGCCGTCGGCGAAGGAGGCGACCTCGGCTGCCTGGTCCGCCGACCGCACCCCGAGCCCGACGCCGACCGGCAGCGTGGTGTGTGCACGGCACCGCGCTACGAGCTCCGGGGCGACCGAGGCGACGTTGTCCCGAGCCCCGGTGACACCCATCGTGGAGGTGGCGTAGAGGAAGCCGCTGCCCGCCGCCGCGGTGGAGGCGATCCGCTCCTCGGTGGAGGACGGCGCGACGAGGAAGATCCGGTCCAACCCGTGCGCGGTGGAGGCGGCGAGCCACTCGTCGGCCTCGTCCGGGATGAGGTCCGGGGTGATCATCCCCAGCCCCCCGGCGGAAGCGAGGTCGCGCGCGAAGGCGTCGATGCCGTAGCGAAGCACCGGGTTGTAGTAGGTCATGATGACAGCCCGCCCGCCCGCGGCCGTGACCCGCTCGACCACCGACAGCACGTCGCGCAGCTTCGTGCCGGCCCGCAGGGCGGTCTCGGCCGCAGCCTGGATGGTCGGGCCGTCCATCACGGGGTCGGAGTACGGGATGCCGATCTCGACCAGGTCGCAGCCGCCCTCGACGAGCGCACCGCACAGCTCCACCGAGCCGTCGACGGTCGGGTAG
>JAODNO010000286.1 GCA_025465235.1 Pseudonocardia sp. | reverse complement strand
AACGGCAGGGCCGCCAACCCTGCGACGATGGGGTTGTAGTGCTCGGCGACGGTCGCAAAGGCCGTGGACGGGTCGGAGCGCAACGCCTCGGCGTGCTCCCCCAGGTCCTGGCCCACGCAGAACGCCTTGCCCGCCCCCGTGAGTACGAGGGCCCGGACGTCGTCGGACTTCGCGAGGTCGTCCACGGCGGCCAGCAGCGCGACCTTGAGCTCGGTGGTGAGCGCGTTGTACCGCGCCGGCCGGTTGAGAGTAAGGACGCAGACGGCTGGATCGGCGTCATCGCGCGCGACGAGCACGGCGGGGTCGGCGGACATCGGGCCATGCTAACGGCCGACCGAACGATCGGTCGACATGGCGGTTTCGCCGTGCGACCGTCCGGAGAGTCCGCTCGGGCCTGTTTTGCCCGCGGGACTGCGTGCTAGCGTCCCGCCGAACGAACGGTCGGTCGAGCGAGCCATGGAGGCCCCCGCTGATGACACCTGTTCTACGCAGCTACATCCGCGGCGGCTGGCACACACCGACGGACGAAGGGCGCCCGCTCTTCGACGCCGTGACCGGCGACGAGGTCGCCCGGATCTCGTCCGCGGGGATCGACATGGCGGCGGTGCTCGACCACGGTAGGCGTGTCGGCGGGCCCGCCCTGCGCGAGCTGACCTTCCACCAGCGCGCCGGGCTGCTGAAGGCCCTCGCCGGGCACCTGCGGGAGCACCGCGAGGAGCTCTATGCGGTGTCCGCCCGCACCGGCGGGACGCTGTACGACGCGAAGTTCGACATCGACGGCGGCATCGGGGTGCTGCAGGCGTACGCGAGCAAGGGCCGCCGCGAGCTGCCCAACGACACGATCTACGTCGAGGGTGACGTCGAGCCCCTGAGCAAGGGCGGCACGTTCGTGGGCCAGCACGTCGCCACCTCGCTGCGGGGCGTGGCGGTGCAGGTCAACGCGTTCAACTTCCCGGTATGGGGGCCGCTGGAGAAGTTCGCCCCCGCGTTCCTCGCCGGCGTCCCGTCCGTCGTCAAGCCGGCCAGCCCGACGGCGTTCCTCACCGCGAAGCTCGCGGAGCTGGTCGTCGACGCGGGGCTGCTGCCCGAGGGCAGCATGCAGTTCGTCGTCGGCTCGGTCGGCGACATGTTCGACCACCTCACCGAGCAGGACCTCGTCGCCTTCACCGGCTCGGCGTCCACCGCGGCCAAGCTGCGCACGCACCCCGGCATCGTGGGGCGCAGCGTACGGTTCTCCGCCGAGGCCGACTCCCTGAACCTCTCGGTCCTCGGCCCGGACGCGGGGCCGGGCACGCCTGAGTTCGACCTCTACGTGAAGCAACTGATCCAGGAGATGACGGTCAAGGCCGGCCAGAAATGCACGGCGATCCGGCGCGCGTTCGTCCCCGCCGAGCACGTGGACGCCGTCGTCGACGCGGTGTCCGCCCGGCTGGCGGCGACCGTCGTCGGCAACCCGGCGGCCGAGGGCGTCCGGATGGGTGCCCTCGCGAGTCTCGAACAACGCGAGGAGGTACGCCGCAGCGTCAAGGCTCTCGCCGACGCAGGCCGCATCGTGTTCGGCGACCCGGCGAAGGTCGACGCCGTCGACGCCGACGCCGAGCGCGGGGCGTTCATCTCCCCGATCTTGCTCACCGGCGACCCCGACCGCGCCGAACCGCACGAGGTGGAGGCGTTCGGTCCGGTCTCGAGCGTGCTCCCGTACTCGTCCACGGAACAGCTGATCGACTACGCGGCCCGCGGCCATGGCAGCCTCGTCGGGTCGATCATCACCGGTGACACCGCCTTCGCCCGCGACGTCGTGCTCGGCGTCGCACCGTGGCACGGACGGCTGCTCGTGCTCACGCAGGCCGACGCGAAGGAGTCGACGGGCCACGGCTCGCCGATGCCGCAGCTCGTGCACGGCGGCCCCGGCCGGGCCGGCGGCGGTGAGGAGATGGGCGGCATCCGCGGGGTGCTGCACCACATGCAGCGCACTGCCGTGCAGGCCGACCCCGACACGCTGACGGCGATCACGGGCCGCTGGGTGCCGGGCTCGAGGCGAACGGAGACCGACGTCCACCCGTTCCGCAAGCACCTCGAGGAGCTGCGGATCGGCGACACGATCGTCGCCGGCCCGCGCACCGTCACGCAGGAGGACGTGGAGCATTTCGCCGAGTTCACGGGCGACACCTTCTATGCCCACACGGACGCCGAGGCGGCCGCGGCCAACCCCCTGTTCGGCGAGCGCGTGGCGCACGGCTACCTGATCGTCTCGCTGGCCGCAGGGCTGTTCGTCGACCCCGACCCCGGCCCGGTGCTCGCCAACTTCGGCGTCGACCGGCTGCGCTTCCTCACGCCCGTGAAGTTCGGCGACGCGCTGACGGTGACGCTGACCTGCAAGCAGGTGACGCCCCGCGACTCGGCCGGCTACGGCGAGGTGCGGTGGGACGCGGACGTGACGCGCCAGGACGGCGAGTCCGTGGCGCGCTATGACGTGCTCACGCTCGTCGCCAAGAAGGACGCGTGATGGCAGCGCCCGGCACGCGTCGGCTCGGTGACCCGCCGCCGGCCGGCCTGCTCGATCCCCCGGAGCGCATGTCGGTGGACGAGCTGCGCGCCCTGCAGCTCGAGCGCCTGCAGTGGACCCTGCACCACGCCTACGAGAACGTGCCGCACTACCGGGCGAGCTTCGAGGCGGCCGGCGTGCACCCGGATGACTGCCGGGAGCTGTCGGACCTCGCGAAGTTCCCGACGACCTCCAAGGCCGACCTCCGCGAGAACTACCCGTTCGGGATGTTCGCGGTGCGCCACGACCGGGTCCGCCGGATCCACGCCTCGTCGGGCACCACCGGGCGACCCACGGTCGTCGGCTACACCGAACGCGACATCGACACCTGGGCCACCGTGATGGCCCGCTCGATCCGGGCCGCCGGCGGTCGGCCGGGGCACAAGGTACACAACGCCTACGGCTACGGCCTGTTCACGGGCGGCCTGGGCGCGCACTACGGGATCGAGAAGCTCGGTGCCACGGTCATCCCCGTCTCCGGCGGCATGACTCCGCGCCAGGTGCAGCTCATCCAGGACTTCCGGCCCGAGATCATCATGCTCACCCCGAGCTACATGCTCACGATCGTCGACGAGTTCGAGAAGCAGGGAATCGACCCGCGCTCGTCGTCTTTGCAGGTCGGGATCTTCGGCGCCGAGCCGTGGACCGAGCAGATGCGCCTCGAGATCGAGGACCGCATGGACATCCACGCCGTCGACATCTACGGCCTGTCCGAGGTGATGGGTCCCGGCGTGTCGCAGGAGTGCGTGGAGAGCAAGGACGGCCTGCATGTCTGGGAGGACCATTTCTACCCCGAGGTGGTCGACCCGCTGGACCCGGACATCGCTCCGGTGCCGCTGCGCGACGGCCAGGAGGGCGAGCTGTTGTTCACCTCGCTCACCAAGGAGGCGCTGCCGATCATCCGGTATCGCACGCGCGACCTCACGCGGCTCCTGCCGGGCACGGCGCGTCCCGGCATGCGTCGGATGGAGAAGATCACCGGCCGCAGCGACGACATGATCATCCTGCGCGGAGTGAACGTCTTCCCGACCCAGATCGAGGAGATCGTGCTCCGTACGGAAGGGTTGTCGCCGCACTTCCAGCTCGTACTCACGACAGAGGGCCGGATGGACGCGCTCGCGGTGCGCGTCGAAGCCCGCCCTGACACGCCGGCCGGGCACAGGAGTGCTGCGGCGGCCGCGCTCGTGACCGCGGTCAAGGAGACCGTCGGCGTCACCGTGGGCTGCGAGGTCGTCGATCCCGAGACGCTGGAGCGTTCCGTCGGCAAGCTCCAGCGCCTCAAGGACCGGCGGCGCAGGTAGCGCTCAGGCCGCCATCGCGCGCTCGTGCGCGTCACGGTGCTCGCGGAACTCCGGACGGTCGTCCAGAGCCGCCGCGATCCGGAAGTGCACCCCGGCCTCCGCGTGGCGACTGCGCCGCTGCAGCGTGCGGCCGAGGGCGAACCGCGCGTACGCGTCGGTCGGCGCCAGTGCCACGGTGCGCTCCAGCGCCTCCTGGGCCTTTCCCAGCTGGGCCGAGTGGTAGTACGCCCGCCCCAGCAGCAACTGCCCGGCCGCCTGCTCGCGCAGCTCGTCGAGCAACGGCTCGAGCAGGCTGAGCGCCTCCAGCGGATCGCCGGCGTCGAGGTACAGCCCCGCCAGCCGGAACCGTTCCGTCTCCTGCATCAGAACCACCTCCGATCGCACAACCGGATACCCCCAGGTGGTATTCCCTGTCACTCCTCGGCGATCGGCAGCCGGGCGAGCACACGCTCGAACGCCGCCCCCAGGACGTCCACCTCGTCGTCGGTGAGCACGTCGAAGAAGAGGCTCCGGACGGCCTCGACGTGTTGCGGCGCGGCCCCGACGATGGCCGCCCTGCCGGCGTCGGTGAGGCGCACCATCGACCCGCGGGCGTCCTCGGCGCACTCCTCACGGACGACGAGACCGCGCTTCTCCATCCGGCCGACCTGGTGGGAGATCCGGCTGCGCTCCCAGCCCACCATCCGGCCGAGGTCCCGCGCCCGCAGCAGCCCGCCCGGCGCCTCCGACAACGGCACCAGCAGCGTGAACTCCGCCCCGGACAGCCCCCCGTCGCGGACCAGCCTGCGCTCCAGCTCGGACTCCAGCTGCAGCTTCAAGCCGATGTAGCCCTGCCAGAGACGCGCCTCCCGCTCGTCGAGCCACCGCGGTTCACCCACGAACAACATCCTACGGGACGTTGACGCATCACCAAACCTTGGTATTGTAGACGCGTCAACAAGAGGAGTTGATCGCCATGCCCGCCGTCACCGTCGACAACCCGCTTGTCCTCCCCCGCATCCCGCGACCCGATCCCGGCACCTCGACGCCACGCCGGGTGGCCCGGGTCATCACCTCGCACCACCAGCTCGAGGGCGCGGGGTTCGAGATCCGCCGGCCCTTCCCGGGCGCCATGTCACTCGCCGAGGCCGACCCGTTCCTGCTGCTCGACCACATGGGTCCGCAGGTGAATGCCCCCGAGGAGGCGTCGGGTGCACCGTGGCACCCGCACCGGGGTTTCGAGACCGTCTCCTACATCCTCGACGGCGAGATCGCCCATCACGACACCAACGGTGGCGGTGGCGTGATCCGGGAGGGCGACACCCAGTGGATGACGGCGGGCGGCGGCATCCTGCACGACGAGCTGCCCACCGAGCAGATGTACCGCGCGGGTGGCCCGGCGCACGCGGTGCAGCTTTGGGTCAACCTGCCCGCGTCGCTCAAGATGACGAACCCGCGCTACCAGTCGATCACGCGGGACGATCTGCGCCTGCTGACCTCCGACGACGGCGGTGCGCTGATCCGGCTCATCGCAGGCGACGTCGCCGGGTTCACCGGGCCCGGCTCCACCCACACCCCCATCACCTACGCCCACGCGACTCTCGCCCCCGGCGCCGAGGTCTCCGTCCCGTGGACCCCCGCGTTCAGCGCGATGGCCTACGTACTGACGGGTCACGGAAGCGCCGGCCGGGAGGGCCGTCCGGTGGAGGGCGGGCAGCTCGCCGTCTTCGGTCCAGGTGACCACGTCGTCCTGCGGGCCGCGGACCGCAACGAGCCGATGGACGTGCTGGTGCTGGGCGGGCTGCCGATCCGCGAACCGATCGCGCACTACGGCCCGTTCGTGATGAACACCCGCGCGGAGATCAACCAGGCCATGGAGGACTTCCGGGCGGGCCGACTCGGCATCGTGCCCGCCGACCAGATGGCGCCCCGAAAGTTCGCGTGACGAACGGCGCTTCCGAACCGTACGAACCACCTCATCCCACCTCAAGGAGCACTGCAATGACCAAGATCGCGATCATCCTGGGCAGCACCCGCCCCGGGCGCAACGGCGAGGCCGTCGCCCGCTGGGTCCTCGACATCGCCAAGCAGCGCAGCGACGCCGAGTACGAGCTCGTCGACATCGCCGACTTCAACCTGCCCCACCTCGACGAGGCGGCTCCGCCCGCGATGGGCCAGTACAGCCAGCCGCACACGAAGGCGTGGGCGGCGAAGATCGGCACCTTCGACGGCTACGTGTTCGTCACCCCCGAGTACAACCACTCCACTTCCGGCGCGCTGAAGAACGCGATCGACTTCCTCCACGGCGAGTGGAACAACAAGGCCGCGGGCTTCGTGAGCTACGGCAGCGCGGGCGGTACCCGGGCGGTGGAGCACCTGCGCCTGGTCATGGCCGAGCTGCAGGTCGCCACCGTTCGCGCCCAGGTCGCGCTGTCCCTGTTCACCGACTTCACGAACTTCAGCCAGTTCACCCCGGCAGCGCACCAGACGGACGCCGTGGGCCCGATGCTGGACCAGGTGGTGGCCTGGAGCAAGGCGCTCTCCACCCTGCGGGCGGCGTGACCGACCCCGCTCGTTGACGCTCGGCACTGCGACCTCGACGCCACCCGATCGTGTCGCGGAGACCCCGGACGAACTGGGTACACAGGCGGCATGTGGATCTCAGCGGTCGCCGTCCCCATCGGACTGTTGGCCGTGCCGCTCTGGCTCGCACACCTCGAGGAACGTGTGATCCGGTCGCACGGCACACCGAAGGTCGATCCGGACGGCGCCGCCGAGCCCGGACCACTCGCTCCCGTCCAGCCGGGTCACCAGGCGGCCTGACGCGATCCCTCGCCGGTCAGGGCGAGACGGTTCCGCGGCGCGTCACGACGCCCCGCACGAAGGCGGCCTGCCCCGCGTGCTGCAGGTCGTCGCTCACCACGCTGACCAGCCGAACCGCGAGCGTCACCGGCGGATCCCAGCTCTCGTCGACCACTCGCCGCAGGTCGGCTTCCTCGAGACCGTCGAGGTACCTGCGGGTCTGCTCGTGCACGGCGTCGTGGTAGCCGAGGAGCAGCTCGGCCGAGTCGACGCGAACGGCGTCCACGTCGGCCGAGCTGTGTCCGTACCCGATATCCGACGGGGGGAAGGGAAAGCCGAACCGGTCGGCCCAGCCCTGCGACGTGTATACCTGCTCGATCCCGGCGACCCCGGCGATGTGGTCGTCCTGCACGAGGGTGAGGTGACAGACGAGCCAGGCGATCGAGTTGGCGGTTCCGTCGATGCGGTACGCCAACTGCTCGGCGGTGAGGCCGCCAGCGGCGTTGTGGACGACCTCACGGATCCTGCCGAAGACATCGGTCAGCAGCTCAGCACTCGTCACGGGGCTCTCCTCGACGACGTCGGTACGGGACTGCAACGCTGCCCGTTCGATCGATCCGTCGCACTCCGGGGCACGGGCATGTCAGGTCGTTTAGACACCGATGCCGTTGGGCACCAGGCGCCCTGCTCACGGCCGGTCAGAACGACGTCGCCGTTCGGTGCACGATCAGCAGCAGCAGAGGCGCAGCTTCACCCTGCGGGGACCCCGCCACCGCACCAATCGGTGATCCGACTGGACACGCTCAGCAGAAGCAGGAGGCGCGCACGGCAGGCACGGACGGTCCGCGCCATGGGCGTGTCGCGGACGGTCCGCTTGCCGCGAGGGTCCCTGCCAGGCCACCCTGGAGTCTGTGACCGAGCAAGCGATCGAACTCGATCTCGACGAAACCGGCGTGGCGAGGGACCTCCCGCAGCCCGTGCACCAGCGGGACGAGGTGCAGCAGGTGCCCTACCGGCCCGTGCAGTTTCGCGACGACGACCTGCCGACAGCCCTGGAGCGATCGGCGGCCTGGCTGCGCCGGGCCCAGGAGTGGCTGGGCGAGCCGCTGGACGTCATCGCCGTGCACCTGGACTACGACGACAGCGACACCGGCCCCTACTACGACGTCAAGCTCCTCTGCAACGAGGAGGACCTGGCCGGCGCGCCCATCGCCGTCCGCGCGCAGCAGGCGCAGGTCGCGACAAACTGACCTGACGATCACCGGGGTGGACGGCAGCGTCGCCGCCCGTTCCGGGGCAGGATGGTCTTGTGGAGGTCTGGCCAGGGGATGCGTATCCCCTGGGCGCCACCTACAACGGCGCGGGCACCAACTTCGCCCTCTTCTCCGAACTGGCCCATCGCGTAGAGCTCTGCCTCTTCGACGATGAGGACATCGAGCACCGGGTGGAGCTGTCGGAGGTCGACGGCTTCATCTGGCACTGCTACCTGCCCGATGTGGAGCCGGGCCAGCGGTACGGGTTCCGGGTGCACGGCCCGTTCGATCCCGGCGCCGGCCTGCGCTGCAACCCCGCGAAGCTCCTGCTGGATCCCTACGGCAAGTCGTTCGACGGCCCGGTCGACTGGGACGAGTCGCTCTTCGACTACCGGTGGGACCGGCCCGGGCTCCGCAACGACGACGACTCAGCCACCCACCAGACCCGGTCGGTGGTCGTCAGCCCGTTCTTCGACTGGGGCAACGACCGGCCGCCGCGCACGCGCTACAGCGAGTCGGTGATCTACGAGGCGCACGTGCGCGGACTGACGGTGCTCCATCCCGAAATACCGCCCGCACTGCGGGGCACGTACGCCGGGTTGGCGCACCCGGCGGTCGTCGAGCACCTCCAGCACCTGGGCGTGACTGCGGTGGAGCTGATGCCGGTGCACCAGTTCCTCGACGACCACAACCTCGTGCAGCGCGGGCTGGCCAACTACTGGGGGTACAACACCGTCGGTTACTTCGCCCCGCACCGCCGGTACGCGGCACGGGGTGGGCGCGGGCAGCAGGTCACCGAGTTCAAGGCGATGGTGCGCACCCTGCACGAGGCGGGCATCGAGGTGATCCTCGACGTCGTCTACAACCACACGGCGGAGGGCAACCACCTCGGTCCGACGCTGGCGTTCCGCGGCATCGACAACCCCGCCTACTACCGGCTGGCCGACGACCCTCGCTACTACGCCGACTACACCGGCACCGGCAACACGCTGAACGTCCGCCACCCGCACACCCTGCAGCTGATCATGGACTCGCTGCGGTACTGGGTGCTGGACATGCACGTCGACGGGTTCCGGTTCGACCTGGCCGCCGCGCTGGCCCGCGGGCTCTACGAGGTCGACCGGCTCGCTGCCTTCTTCGACCTGGTCCAGCAGGACCCGGTGGTGTCGCAGGTGAAGCTCATCGCCGAGCCGTGGGACCTTGGGGCGGGCGGCTACCAGGTCGGCAACTTCCCCCCGCTGTGGACGGAGTGGAACGGCCGCTACCGCGACTCGGTGCGCGACTTCTGGTGCGGCAGTCCGGGCACGGTCGGGGAGTTCGCCTCCCGGCTGACCGGATCCTCGGACCTGTACGAGTCCAGCGGTCGGCGGCCGTACTCCTCGATCAACTTCGTCACCGCCCACGACGGCTTCACACTCCACGACCTGGTCTCCTACAACGGCAAACACAACGCGGCGAACGGCGAGGACAACCGGGACGGCACGCACGACAACCGGTCGTGGAACTGCGGCGTCGAGGGTCCCACCGACGACCCCGAGATCGAGGAACTGCGCGAACGGCAGATGCGCAACCTGTTGACCACCCTGTTCCTCTCGCAGGGCGTCCCGATGCTGCTGCACGGTGACGAGTTGGGGCGCACGCAGGGCGGCAACAACAACGCCTACTGCCAGGACAACCGGATCTCCTGGGTGGACTGGAAAAGAGCCGAGGGCTTCCGGTCCCTCACCGACTTCACCACCCGCCTCGCCCGTCTGCGCCGCGAGCACCCGGTATTCCGGCGCCGTCGGTTCTTCCAGGGCAGGCCGGTCAGGGGGACGAGCCTGGAGGACCTCGCCTGGCTCACCCCGGGCGGTCTGCCGATGGGCGACGCGCAGTGGACCGACGGCAACACGCGCGCACTCGCCATCTTCTACAACGGCGACGGGATCCCCGAGCCGGACCGGCACGGCCGGAAGCTGCGCGACGACTCGTTCCTGTTGCTGGTCAACCCGACCCCGGAGGTCGTCGCCTTCACGCTGCCCGGCCCCGCCTACGGCACCGGGTGGGCCGTGGTCCTCGACACGGCTGACCCGCAGCGCGGGGCCCACAGCGCGCCCGGGACGCCTGCCGCACGGGCCCGGGCCACCCTCGCGGTCCCCGGGCACTCCCAGCAACTCCTGGTCCGCGTCCCGTGACGAGCCGCGCTTGTTCGGCTCCGGTGGGCGGCTGACAGCCGTTCCTGGTCGCCGCTAGCCCCGCGGTGGCGCCGGTGCCGCGACGGCCGTTCCGCTGCCGTTCGCCCGGGCGCGCCGGACCGAGGACAGCGCCCGGGTGAGGAGCTCGCCTGGCCGGGGCACGCGCCTGAGCAGGTCGGTGACCGCGCTGTGACGCAGCACCGTTCCGGAGTAGTTGCCGTGCACCTGGCCTGCCTCGTCGATCGGCGCATCGAGGTTGTCCACCCCGTTGTCCGGGCGGTCGGCCGTCATCTCGTCGATGCCGATTCGCGGGATCGACATCACCGCGTCCGTCAGCGCCGGGGAGAGCCGCTGCCCGGCGACGAAGCCGACGGCGACGCCTCCGACGGCCACCTCGCGCCGGGGATGCTCGGCGGTGTAGACGATCGTGTCGGCGACGACCTCCGGGGCGTACACGGGTGGCGGCGGTTTGGGCATGGCCCCGACCTTGCTGCGGGCGTGCTCGAAGAACGGCGTGTCGATCGCCGCCGGCAGGATGGTGCTCACCGCGGTCGGCTCGCCCTCCGCGGCGAGCTCCATCCGCAGCGTGTCGTAGAGGGCGCGCAACGCCCACTTGCTCGCCGTGTACGGGCCCTGCAGCGGCACCGACCGCACGCCCTCCAGCGAGGAGATCCCGATGATCCCGCCGCCGCCCGCACGCCGCAGGGCCGGCAGGGCGGCGTGGACCCCGTGCACGTGGCCGAGGAAGTTGACCCGCATCACCCGGTCGAACTCCTCGGAGCTGATGTCCTCGACCCGGCCCCACACACCGACGGCCGCCGCGTTGACCCAGGTGTCGATCCGGCCGAAGCGCTCCTCGGCGGCCGCAGCGAGCGCTTGCACAGCCCCGGCGTCGGTGACATCGGTCGGCACGGAGAGTGCCGTGCCGCCTGCGCTCGTGATCTGCTCCACGAGAGTGCCGAGGGCCCGCACACTGCGGGCCGCGCAGACCACCTTCGCGCCGCGTGCGGCGAACGCGAGGGCGCTCGCCCGCCCGATACCGCTCGAGGCGCCCGCGATGACAACCACCTGGTCCGGCACTGATCTCGGCATCTCATCCACTCCCTCGCCCGGTTGCCGCGTCGGACTACCCGGGCTGAACCACCGCAATCGGAGCTCGCCACTGGGCGGATGGGCCCTGGACGGAGGACCATCGACACCGGATGCACCCTCGTGGAGGTGGACGTGCCGCAGGACCGCCCCGGATCCGGACCCTTCGACGAGCTGTTCGAACGTCTCATCGGCAACCTGGAGACGACGCTGGGCGGTGCTATGCCCCGTCCCGACACCCCGACGGGGGCACCGGGCACGAGGACATCGGGGACCAGGCCGCGCACCCCTCGGCTGGACCGGTTCGGGCGGGACCTGACGGCCGCGGCCGCGCAGGGCAGGCTCGACCCGGTCATCGCCCGAGACGCCGAGGTCGAGCAGGTTCTCGAGGTGCTGGCCCGCCGGACCAAGAACAACCCGGTGCTGGTCGGCGACCCCGGCGTCGGCAAGACGGCGATCGTCGAGGGCATCGCCCAGCGGGTGGCGGCAGGCACCGTGCCCGAGACGCTGAAGGACGTACGCGTGGTCTCACTGGACCTGGCGGGCATGGTCGCGGGCACCCGGTACCGCGGCGACTTCGAGCAGCGGCTCACGGGAGTCATCGACGAGGTCGTGGCGGCGCAGCGGTCGATCGTGCTGTTCGTCGACGAGCTGCACGCCGTAGTGGGCGCCGGGGCGGCCGAGGGCGGCGCGATGGACGCCGGCACCCTGCTCAAGCCGGCACTCGCCCGCGGTGACCTGCAGCTCATCGGCGCGACGACGCTGCAGGAGTACCGCCGTCACATCGAGAAGGACGCGGCGCTGGAGCGGCGGTTCGAGCCGGTCCGGGTAGCCGAGCCCTCGGTCGCCGCGACGATCGAGATCCTGCGCGGGCTGCGCGGCCGCTACGAGGAGCATCACGACGTCCAGATCAGCGACGCTGCGATCGCCGCGGCCGCCGAGCTGTCGGACCGGTACCTCACCGACCGGTTCCTGCCCGACAAGGCCATCGACCTCATTGACCGGGCGAGCGCGCGCGCCCGGATCAAGGCCGGCCGCCCGGACGTCGACCCGCCGGTCGACGAGCGCCTGGAGCAACTGCGCCGCGCCCGCGACGTCGCCGTCGACGCAGAGGACTTCGAGCGCGCCCACATGCTCACCCGGGAGATCGATGCGGCCGAGACGGGGCCGGGCGCCACTGCACCTGCCCAGGCCGGTGCCGGTCCCGTCGAGATCACCCGAGACGACGTCGCCGCCGTCCTCGCACAGAGCACCGGTATCCCGCTCGCGCGGCTGACCGCCACGGAACGGCACCGGCTGCTCGACCTGGAGTCGTTGCTGCACCGCCGCGTCGTCGGGCAGGACGACGCCGTCGAGGCCGTCGCCGACGCCGTGCGGGCCGGACGGGCCGGGCTGGCGCATCCCGACCGCCCGATCGGCTCGTTCCTCTTCCTCGGCCCGACCGGCGTCGGCAAGACCGAGCTGGCCAGGGCCCTGGCGGAGGCACTGTTCGGTTCGACGGACACGCTGCTGCGCTTCGACATGAGCGAGTACTCCGACCACGGAAGCGCGATGCGGCTGGTCGGGGCGCCCCCTGGGCACGTCGGATACGACGACGCCGGTCAGCTCACCGAGGCCGTCCGGCGCACCCGGTACGCGGTGCTGCTGCTCGACGAGATCGAGAAGGCCCACCCCGACGTCACCGCCACCCTGCTGCAGGTGCTCGACGCGGGCCGCCTCACCGATGCCCACGGCCGCACCGTGGACTTCACGAACACCGTCGTCATCATGACGAGCAACCTGGGCGCCGACCGGCTCCTCGCCGCGGCGGAGGCCGGGCGGCCCGTCGAGGAGGTCCGCGTTCCGGTGCTCGCCGCGATGCGCGCCCATTTCCGTCCGGAGTTCCTCAACCGCATCGACGACATCGTGCTGTTCCACGCCCTCGACCGCGCCGAGCTGCGCCGCATCACGCACCTGCTGGTCGCCGAGACCGGCGACCGGCTACGTGCCCAGGGCATCGCGCTCGACCTCACCGAGAGCGCGGTCGACTGGCTCGCCGAGCGCGGCCACCAGCCGGAGCTCGGGGCCCGGCCGCTCCGGCGCACGATCGCGCGCGAGCTCGACCGCAAGCTCTCTCGACTGATCATCGCCGGCGATCTCGGCCCGGGGCAGCGGATCGTCGTCGACGCCGCCGACGGCACGCTGGTGCTGGAGCCGCGGAAGAACTGACCTACATAGAGCCCTGGGCGGTCGCTGTCACGATCGGCGATCGGCCGGAGTTCCGGCGGACCAGCTCTCTGGAGGGCTGTCGACGGTCAGGTCGAGCTCCAGGGGGAACCGGACGACGATATGGGTTCCGTGTCGGGGCGGGCTGGTGATCTCGATCGATCCGCCCAACGCTTCCACGCGGTCGCGGATGCCTACCAGGCCCGAGCCACCCGCAGGCTCCGCACCGCCGACGCCGTCGTCACGAATCGAGAGCCGCAGGCTGCCGTCTCGCGCCGAAGCCTCGATGTCGACGTGGGAGGCGTTCGCGTGCTTGGCCGCGTTCGTGAGCGCTTCGGAGACGACGTAGTACGCCGCAACCTCGATCGGCTCCGGCAACCGATGCTCGATGACACCGCCGAGCTCGGCCGGAATCGCCGCACGGCGGGCAAGCGTCCGCAACGCCGGTCCGAGCCCTCCCTCGGAGAGGATGGCCGGATGAATGCCGCAGGTGATCTCCCGCAGGTCGTCGATGACCCGGTTGAGCTCGCCCGCGACCCGGCCGATCGTCCTCCGGGCTTCCTCGAGCTCCGCAGGCACGCTCGACTCTGCCAAGCGCAGCTCGAGCATCAGCGAGACCAGGTGTTGCTGGGTGCCGTCGTGCAGGTCACGCTCGATCCGCCGGCGCGCGGCATCGGCGGCGGTGACGATGCGCGCACGCGAGGCGGCGAGTGCGGCGCGACTCTCCGCATTCGCAATCGCCGTCGCCACCAGCTCCGTGAACGAGGCGAGGCGCGCTTCGGTGTCCGCCGGCACCGGCTCCTTCTGAATCGAGCCTGCGGCGATCACACCCCAGAGGCGACCCTCGACCACGATTGGCGTCGCGAGCGACGAATTTATTCCCGCCGCGCCGGCGGCGACACCGATCGGACCGGTGCAGAATTCGGCATAATTGTCGATCCGGGCGGAGCGGCCGGTCTCGAACACGATCGTGCCGAGGTTATTCCCCCCGAGCATCCGTCGGGTTCCGACAGGAAAATGCCGGACTGCCGCGCCCCAGGCTGCGACCCAGGTGAGCGCACCGTCGGACTCGTAGCGGCACATGCTCGCCAGATCGACCGGAAGCAACCGCCCGACCTCCTCGACAACCGCAGCGAAAACATCCTCCGGCCGCGTCCCGCGCGCTACCAGCGTCGCGACCCGCCGCAACGCCGCCTGCTCCTCAGCGAGCGCGCGCAGTTCCTCATCGCTCAACGGCGCTCACCATCCCCTCGCGATGAATGCCACCGGCGTCTGAGGAACCGCGCGAACGGAGGACAACGCAGGCTGACATGTAGACCACTCCCAGCGAGACCTCCGGCACGACCCGGCGCTTCCGAGTACACCACCAGCGTCTGCGCGGCGATCAACACCACGCCGACCACGATCCCCGCGACGATCGGAGGGGAACGTCGGGATCAGCCGCGACAACGCGCTATTGCGCATCAACCATCAAGGATACCCCCGGGTCGCCACGACCTCAGACCGAACGCGTCACGCGAACTCCGCGCCGACGCCACCGCTCACCGTTCGGCGCACCGCCGCTCATGTGTGCGCGGCCCTCACTGGATCAACAGCGGCGGAAGCCCGGCGATATCGCCGGGACATCGGCAGCACCCGCCACGACCTCACCGACCAGGACGAGTGCCTCCCCGAGCCGGTCAGGGCGCTGGCGCCCCCGCGTTCCTCGCCGCGCCGGACGCGAAGCCGCAGGAGAGCCTGCCAGCTGGCACGTCGGAGCGGCGCGGCCGGCCGGTCGCGCACCCGTGCGAGCTAACCCGCCCCCGTTCCCGCCCCGGTTTTCCCGGAACTCCCATTAGGATGGCGCGCCCGACACGCAAGTGGGAGGCCGATGTGGAACAGATCGAGCTCGTGCTCGCCGATGCCGCGGAGAACCTCCTGCCCGCCCGTATGCAGATGGCGGTGTCGCTGGGCTGGCACATCATCTTCGTCTGCTTCGGGCTCGCGCTTCCGGTGATCGTGGTGTTCACCGAATGGCGCGCCCACCGGCGAGACGACCGGGAGCTGCACGAGCTCTCGCGCGCCTGGGCCAAGGCGATGGGCGTGCTGTTCGCGGCGGGCGCGGTCTCGGGCACCCTGCTGTCGTTCGAGCTGGGCATCCTGTGGCCCGGCCTCATGGGGCGCTTCGGCCCGGTGTTCGGCTTTCCGTTCGTGCTGGAGGGCTTCGCCTTCTTCATCGAGGCGATCTTCGTCGGGGTCTACCTCTTCGGCTGGGACCGCATGTCGCCGAGGGCGCACATACTGAGCGGAATCCCGATGATCGTCTCCGCCCTGGCCGGGGCGTTCTTCGTCATCTCCGCCAACGCGTGGATGAACAACCCGACCGGCTTCACGATGGACGCCGAGGGCCGGGTGGTCGACGCCCATCCGGTCGCGGCGATGTTCGGGCCGTCCACCTGGCCGCAGTGGGCGCACATGTACACGGCCGGGTTCATGGTCACCGGGTTCACCGTCGCGTCGGTGTACGCCGTCGGGATGCTCCGCGGCCGCCGCGACCGTTACCACCAGGTCGGCATGCTCATCCCGCTGACCGTTGCCTCGATCGCCGCGCCGGTCCAGATCGTCATCGGGGACTGGATCGCCGGGAACGTCGCCCGGAACCAGCCGGTCAAGCTGGCGGCGATGGAGGGGCTGTACCGGACGGGAACGGGGGTACCGCTGTCGGTGGGCGGCATCTACTACGACGATCGGCTGCGCTACGCCCTGGAGATCCCGTGGGGCCTGTCGCTGCTGGTCACCCGCAACCCGAACGGCGAGGTCGTCGGACTGGAGGCCGTGGCCCCGGCCCTGCGCCCGCCGGTCAACGTGGTGCACCTCGCCTACGACTCCATGGTCGGAATGGGCTCCGCGCTGCTCGCGCTCGCCGCGTGGCTGGGCTACATGTGGTGGCGGCACCGGCGGATCCCGCGCACGGTGTGGTTCCTGCGCGCGGTCGCGGTGTCCGGGGTCGCGGCGATCATCGCACTGGAGGGCGGCTGGATCACCACCGAGGTGGGCCGCCAGCCGTGGATCGTCTACAACATATTGCGGACGGCCGACGCCGTGAGCCCGGCACCGGGCCTGTACTTCGGCTTCTACGCCATGCTGGCGATCTACGTGGTCCTCACCGTCTTCACCGTGTACGTGCTGCGCCGGCTCGCCCGCACCCACAGCACGGCCGCCCCACAGGAGATCGACGCGCCGCCACCGGGGCGGCCCGACCAGGAGGATGCGGTCCGATGACGCTCCCGGCGGTGGTGCTCGGCCTGATGTTCGTCGGGCTCATCGCGTACGCGCTGTTCGCCGGTGCGGACTTCGGGGCCGGGATCTGGGACCTCCTGGCAGGCGGCACCCGGCGCGGCGCCCAGCAGCGCGACCTGATCGAGCACTCGATCGGCCCGGTCTGGGAGGCCAACCACGTCTGGCTGATCTTCGTGCTGGTGGTGTTGTGGACCTCGTTCTCCGGGGCGTTCGCCGCGGTCGCGACCACGCTCTACATCCCCTTGACGCTGGCCGCGTTCGGCATGATCGCGCGAGGCGCCGCCTTCGCGTTCCGCAAGAGCATCACGACACTGGGGATGCGCCGACTCCTCGGGGCCGCGTTCGCCGTGTCCTCGCTGATCACGCCGTTCTTCCTCGGCGCGGTCGTCGGCGGCGTCGCCTCCGGTCGCGTGCCGGCGGGAATCGCGGCAGGCGACGTCGTCACCAGCTGGGTGAACCCGACCTCGATCCTGGGCGGGGTGCTGGCGGTGCTGGTGTGTGCGTACCTCGCCGCGGTGTTCCTGTGCGCCGACGCCCGCCGCGAAGGACCCGAAGTCCTGGCCGAACAGTTCCGCGCCCGTGCGCTCGGCACCGCCGCGGTGACCGGCGCGGTCGGGCTCGGCGGTTTCTTCGTGCTGCGCGCCGACGCCCCACTGTTGTTCGCGGGGCTGACCGGCCGCGGCCTGCCGGTGATCGTGCTGTCCGTGGTCGCGGGCCTCGTCGCGATCGCGCTGCTGGTGCTACGCCGCTACGCGATCTCCCGGCTCGCGTCCGGGCTGGCCGTCACCACCATCCTGATCGGATGGGCGGTCGCCCAGTACCCGTACGTGCTGCCGCCCTATCTGACGATCGACCAGGCAGCGGCACCTCGGACCACGCTGGTGGCCACGCTCGTGGCCTTGATCGTCGGCGGAGCCATCCTCGTCCCCGCGCTGGCGTACCTGTACACGCTGTTCCAAAGCGAGCACGCCGAACATGCGGAGGTCGGGTCCCCCCAGCCTCGCTGACCTCCCCGGAGCCGCCCCCGCCCGGGTAGCGTCATCCGGCATGGCCGATCAGAGCGTGAGCGAAGAGGCCCGTGAGGCCGTGCTCAAGGCGATAATCAAGTCTGCTCCGAGTGTGGGCAACAGCCCGGCAGGCATTCGCGACCTCGCCGAGGCGTACGCGCTCCTGGAACGGGACCTGCTCCCGAACGCTGGTGTGGTGCACAACAAGACCTGAGGGCTGCCGGGAGCCGTAGATTCGCGTGCATGGTGCGGACGATCAGGTTCCACGAGACCGGGGGGCCCGAGGTGCTGCGCTACGAGGACGTACCCGTCCGCACCCCGGGTCAGGGTGAGGTGCGGATCCGAGTGGACGCGATCGGCCTCAACCGGGCGGAGGTCAACTTCCGGCGCGGCACCTACCTCGACCGTCCGGTGCTCCCGGCCGGGCTGGGTACCGAGGCGTCCGGGGAGATCCTCGAAGTCGGCCCCGGCGTGGAGCGCTGGTCCGAGGGCGACGCGGTGAGCGTCGTGCCGGCATTCTCCCAGAACGACTACCCCGTCTACGCCGAGGAGGCCGTCGTCCCGGCGGCGGCGCTCGTCGCCCGGCCCGACGGAATGGACGCGGTCACCGGAGCGGCGATCTGGATGCCGTACGTGACCGTGTACGGCATGGTCTCGGAGATCGTCCGGGTCCGGCCCGGCGACCGCGTTCTGATCACCGCGGCAGCCAACAGCATCGGCATGGCCGCGCTGCAGGTCGTGCGCCACCTGGGCGCGGTTCCCATCGCCACCACGCCGATCGCCGACCAGCGCCCCGCCCTGCTCGCCGCCGGAGCCGCCGGCGTCATCATCACCGGCGCGCACGACGACCCCGACGGCGCATCGGACCTGCCGGCGGCCGTCCACGCCTGCACCGACGGGCACGGCGCCGACGTGGTCCTCGACGCCGTGGGCGGCCCCCAGGTGGCCCAGCTGGTGCAGGCCTGCGCGCCGCGCGCGACCGTGATCGTGCACGGCGGCCTGTCCGGCCTGCCGACGCCGCTGCCCGGCGGCGGGTACGCACCGGTGTGGCTGCGGCGCTACCGCGTCTTCGAGATCACGACCGACCCGGCTGCGCTGCGTCGCGCCGAACACTTCGTCCGCTCCGGGCTCGCCACCGGCGCGTTCGCGCCCGTGGTGGACCGCATCTTCGACTTCGACGACATCGTCGCCGCGCACCGCTACGTCGACTCCCCCGAGCGAGGTCCGGGCAAGCCCGTCGTACGGCTCCAACATCGCGCCCGCTGAGCGTCCAACGCCGCATCGGCGATCCTCGTAGGCGCAATCGGCCGCCGTTGCTCACCTGACTGTGACTGTGCCCTTCATGTTCGGGTGGACCGAGCAGATGTAGCTGTAGGTCCCCGGGGTGGCGAAGGTGTAGCTCCAGGTGGCGCCCTGGCTCAGAAGGGGCGAGCGCAGCGGCCCGCCGGAGACGTCGTGCCGGGCCGAGTCGTCGTTCCGCCAGGTGACCGTAGTGCCTGCCGGGACCGTGATGGCCGCGGGGACGTAGGCGAAGCCCGAGATCGCCACAGCGCTGACCGCGACGGTCTGGACAGACGCAGCGGCTGCGGGCGCGGGCATCGACATCTGGTGCTCCGCCTGCGGCGGCGTACCTGGGCCGGCCGACGGGTCGGCGCAGGCGCTGGCCGCGGCCAGCGCGACGGCTGTCGCCAGTGCGCCGAGGTAGGTGCCGGTGCGGGTGAACGGTTCCATAAATGCCTCCCGGGTGGTGACGGATCCCCAAACCGACGAACTGCTCCTGCTGGGCGGCCATCGGCTCTGGGGCTGTCCTCGGTGCCTGCGTGACCCGGTTCGCAGACCGGGTCGCCAAGTCTCCGCCCTACCGCCGCGCTGCGCCGGCGCGCGGCCGGGCCGAGGGCGCAGGTCATACGTCCCGGCGGACCAGCACAGGACCGTCGGGATCACCCCCACGTTCGAGGAGGCCGCCCCATCGTCGAGGTTCCTGATCCCCCAGATCTAGGGCCAATGGTCCTGCCCGCCTCGACCACCGGTCGCCCGACTCGGCAACCACGGGGAGGACGACCACCGAGTGGAGGACGGGGGACCGCCCCGGGACAACCTCGAGCGACGACGCCGCAGCCGGGTCTATGGTGACGGCTCGGGAGGGCGCGCGAGATGCTGCACATCTCTCTCCTCGGGGAGAAGTCGATCTCCGATGATGCAACCGGCACCGTCCGGACGCGGTCGTCGCGCTCGCTCGCGCTGGTGGCCTACCTGGTCGTCCACGCCGGGTCTCCCCAGTCCCGGCAGCGCATCGCCGGGCTCTTCTGGCCCGACTCGACCGACGCCCAGGCACTGACCAACCTGCGTCGCGAGCTCCACCACCTGAGACTCGTCCTGGACAACCGGCCTCCGCTCCTCGTGACGTCCCGGGACCTGTGCTGGCAGGACACCCCGACCTGCCGGGTCGACGTGCGCACCTTCGATGTCGAACGCAGGGCCGCGCTCGCAGCGGCGGCGGCAGGCGAGACCGACGGCGTGATCACCCACGCCGGCGCGGCCACCGCCCAGTACCGGGGCGACCTGCTGCCCGGCGTGTACGACGACTGGCTGCTCGAGGCCAGGTCCGAACTCGAAAGCCAGTGCGTGGACCTGTGCGACCTGAGCCGTGATGCGCGGGCGCGAACCGGTGACCTGGCGGGGGCCGTCGACGCGGCACGGCGGCGCATCCACCTCCGACCGTTGGAGGAGGCCGGCTACCGGAGCCTGATGGAGCTGCAGGCCGACCTGGGCGACCGCGCCGGGGCCGTGAGCACCTACCACCACTGCGCTTCAGTCCTGGAGCGCGAACTCGGCCTCGATCCGGACCGGACGACGCGCGCGGCACTCCAGCGCCTGATGGCCCGCACCGACCCGGCAACACCTCCCCTGCCGACGGTCGACGTCCCCGCGGCCCGTACCGGACTCGCCGCAGCGAAGCTCGTCGGACGGTCCCGGGAGATGCAGGTCCTCCACACCCTGTGGGCCACCGCCGCAGCCGGCCGCCCGATCATCGCGCTCGTTCGCGGCGATGCCGGCGTCGGGAAGACCCGCCTCGTGGACGAGATCGCCGAGTTGGCCAGGCGCCAGGGCGCGGTCGTGGCGAGCACCCAGTGCTTCGGGACCTCGGGGCGGCTGGCGCTGGCGCCCGTGGCCGACTGGCTGCGCAACCCTGAGGTCCGGTCGTCGATGGCGACGCTGGACCCGGTGTGGCGCGTCGAGGTCGACAGGCTGGTGCCGTCCGGCGACGCTCACGAAGAGCCGGGGGCCAGCCTGCGAGCAATGGTCGACGCCTGGCAGCGCCACCGCTTCTATGAGGGCCTGGCGCGGGCCCTGCTCGGCGTCGGCCGTCCGATGCTCCTGGTCCTCGACAACGTGCAGTGGTGCGACCAGGAGACGCTCGCGTTCCTCACGTTCGCCCTCGGGCTGGCCGCCGACCGTCCGCTGATGGTGGCGGCCACCCGACGGGACGAGAGCCTCGACGACGAACCCGGGTCAGCCGGGTGGACCGTCCGGATGCGGGCCACCGGAATGCTCACCGAGCTCGTGCTCGGCCCGCTGGAGGTCGCCGACACCGCCCGCCTCGCCGAGGCGATCTCGGGGCAGCCCCTCCTCGACGAGGACGCGAACCTGCTCCACGCAGCCACGGGCGGGTTCCCGTTGTACGTCGTCGAGGCAGCACGCGCGACGGTTGATCTCGGCGGCGTTGATCTCCGCAGCGTTGATCTCCTCGAGGCGCCGCTGTCGGTCAGCGACCTCACCGCGGTGCTGCGCAACCGCCTCGACCAGGTGACACCCGCCGCTCGCGAAGTGGCGGGGCTGGCAGCCGCGGTAGGACGGAACTTCACCCTCGACCTGCTGACCGAGGCGAGCGACCTCGACGCGGGCGACGTGGTGCACGCCGTCGACGAGCTGTGGCGGCGCAGGATCATCCGCGAGTTCCGGGACGGCTACGACTTCTCCCACGACCTGCTGCGCGACACCGCCTACGCGCAGATCAGCCCGCCCAAGCGCTGGCTGCTGCACCGGCGCCTGGCTCAGGGGCTCGAGCTGCTCCACTCCGATCACGCGGACGGGGTCTCGGCGCAGCTCGCGGAGCAGTACGCCCGCGGGGGACGAGCGGAGCGGGCCGTGGCCTACTACCGGCGCGCGGCCGACGTGGCAGCGGGCAGGTTCGCCAACGCCGAAGCGATCCGCCTGCATCAGGAGGCGTTGTCGATCCTGCGCACACTGCCCGAGGGCAGGGACAGGGACCGACAGCAACTGGGCGTCCTCGAAGCCATGGCAGCGCCGGTGAACGCCCGGTACGGCTACTCCTCCCCCACGCTGCAGGACACGCTGGAGCGCAGCATCACCCTCGCTGAGCGGCTCGGTCGCAAGAACTCCGTTCTCGGGGGCCTCGTCGGGTTGTGGGCGTCGCGGTTCGTCCAAGGGCGCATCGCCGACGCACACCGCACGGCCTCCCGCTTGCTCACCATCGTCGAACCCGAGTCCGAGCTGGGCGGCTCGGCCCACTTCGCTTTCGGGGGTTCGGCCGTGACCCTCGGGATGCCGGAGGAGGCACTGCATCACTTCGAGGTCGCCGCCGAGCTGACGAGAGGTGCGCCCTCGCTGAGGGTCGGCACCCGGCCTGCTGTGCACGTCGAAGCCTGGGCGGCGCACGCCCACTGGCTCCTGGGCCACGACGCCGAGGCCCTGTCGAGCTGCCGTGACGCGATCGAGCTGGCCCGGGCCATCAACCACCCGTACAGCCTCGCTGTCGCTTTGGCCTACGGCGCTATCACCCACCAGATCCGCCACGAGCTGCCCGAGCTGCGGGACACCGTCGCGGAGCTGCGCGAGCTCTGCGACCGGTACGACTTCGCGTACTACCGCGAGTGGGGACTGGTCCTCGACGGGTGGGCACGCACGGACGGGTCGGGCTCCGACCTCGCCCGGCGCGGCATCGAGAACCTCAGATCGGACGGCTCGTTCGCCCGCATGCCGTACTGGTTGTCGCTGCTCGCCGAGTCCTCCGCCCGCGACGACCAGGCCGCTGCCGCCCGGGCGACCCTCGACGCAGCTCTCATCGCCGGACAGGCTCGGGACGACCTGTGGTGGATGCCGCAGGTGCTGCGGATGAGGGCGGTTTACGACGAGCCGGACGCCGCGGTCGCACGCTTGCGGTCGGCGGCGCAGATGGCCCGGACCCACGGATCTGTCGCGCTGCTCCGGCGGTGCGAACGCGACCTCGCCGAGCGGCGTGTGTCTGCGAACGGCACGACGAACGCTGCGCGAACGCCGGGCTCCTAGCTTCGGCGGGTGGATCGCTCGGACGTCGAGCGCCACAGCCGAGGGGACCCTCATGACCACCACCGATTCGATTGCACCAGCCGCCACCGCCGTCACTCCCTACGACGAGCTGGCCGCAGCCCTGCGCGGCGACCTGATCACGGCGGTAGACCCCGGGTACGACGAGGCACGCTCCGTCTACAACGCCATGATCGACAAGCGGCCTGCTGCCATGGCCCGGTGCCGGGACGTCGCCGACGTCATGACCTGTGTCCGTTTCGGCCGTGACCACGACCTCGAGATCGCCGTCCGGGGTGGCGGCCACAACGCTGCCGGGCTCGGTGTGTGGGACGACGCACTGGTCATCGACCTCTCGCTGCTACGCAGCACCACCGTCGACCCCGTGAACCACACGGTGCGCGCCGACGCGGGTTGCACCTGGGGCGACGTGGACCACGCCACCGTCGCCTTCGGCATGGCCACGCCGTCGGGCTTCATCGCGTCCACCGGTGTGGGCGGCCTGACCCTCGGCGGCGGTATCGGCTACCTCACCCGGCGCTTCGGGCTCACGGTCGACAACCTCCTCGCCGCCGATGTCGTGCTCGCCGACGGCACCTTCGTGACGGCCAGCGAAAGCTCGCACGGTGACCTCTTCTGGGCCCTGCGCGGTGGCGGCGGGAACTTCGGCGTCGTCACGTCCTTCACGTTCCGCTGCCATGACATCGGTGAGCGCGGCACCATCATCGGCGGTCCTGTGCTCTACGACTTCGCCGACACGGAAGCGGTGATGCACTGGTACCGGGAGCTGATCCCGTCACTGCCCGAGGAGCTGAACGGCTGGATCG